>JANPPS010000343.1:0-7113 GCA_031428635.1 Rhodospirillales bacterium | reverse complement strand
GCCGGACGGAGGTGGTGCTGCGCGGCCTCGATCGGCTTTACCGCAACCGGCGCCTGGACTTACTCCACGTGCGCGTGCTGCGGACCTGGGGGTGGCGGGGCCGGGCGCCGTGCGCATCACGGCCGCAGGATGGATTCGATCGCGCGGTGTGGACGGAAGCGCTCGACCGGCTGGCGTGGGTGTGGCGGGAGGCCGGTGTGGTTACACCACTCGCTCGCCCAGCACTTCCCGCCGATGGCGCGTACCCCCCGCCGGCGTGACGTGGTAGCGGCCATCATCCTGGACGGCACAGAACCCGAGCTCACGGAGTCGTTCGAGGCATCCCCCGTCCTTCAGTCCCGCCGGGCGGCCCACGTCGCCGCATAGCGTCAGGCGATGTAGGGCGGAGCGGCAGCAGGTTTCGAGGTATGGTTCATTCCACATGACCGTGGCATAGCGCGTGCCGTCCCGCTTTCCAATTACCCCGTTTTTCGATTTCCCGGCTTTCCTTGGGCGCGTGGCTGGGGCAGACACGGCACATGACCCCTGCGCTGGCCACCGCCCTGACCCCCGTCATACGCCGTTTAGAGGCCGAACGGGCGCATCGGCTGGCGATAACGGCGCTGCGGCTGGGCCTTGCCGGGCAGGATCGCACACCGAATGACCCGGCGCTGGCGGTCGACACGCTGGGCCTACGCTTTGCCAATCCGATCGGGCTGGCGGCTGGGTTCGATAAAGATGCGGCCGCGATCCGTCCCCTCCGCCGGCTGGGGTTCGGGCTGATCGAGGTCGGGACCGTGACACCCCACCCGCAGGCGGGCAATCCGGTGCCGCGTGTGTTTCGGCTGCCCGAGGACGACGCGGTCATCAACCGCTATGGCTTGAACAACGGCGGTATCGACGCGTTCGTGCGCCAGTTGGCGGCGGTTCGACCCGGTGCCGTGCCGGTGGGCGCTAACGTAGGCATCAACAAGACGGGTGCCGAGCCGGAGCGGGACTATCCCGCCCTGATCGCGGCCGTGACGCCATACGCGGACTACGTCGTCATCAACGTAAGCTCGCCTAACACGCCCGGCCTGCGCGACCTGCAGGGTCCGGTTCGGCTACGGGCAATACTGGCCGCCATCGCCGCCCTGCCGCATCGCCCGCCATTATTGGTGAAGATCGCACCGGATCAGGCGCCGGGTGCGCTGGCCGATATCGTGGTCGTGTGTATCGAGGGCGGGGCCGACGGCATGATCGTCAGCAATACGACGGTCGCACGGCCGGACACGCTGCAGGGTGCCGCGCGGCATGAGACGGGCGGCCTGTCGGGTGCGCCGTTGCGGGACGCGAGCACCGCCATCCTGGCCGAGGCGGCGCGGCTGGCAACGGGGCGGCTGGTGCTGATCGGGTGCGGCGGTGTAGCCACGGGCGCCGACGCGCTGGACAAGATCATGGCCGGCGCCACGCTCGTGCAGCTGTACACGGCGTTCAGTATCGTGGGCCCAGCCGTGGTGGGCCGGATCAAGCGCGAGCTGTCAGCGGCGTTGCGGGCGCGTGGGTTTTCGAGTGTGAGCGAAGCGGTGGGAGCAGCGCTATGAGACATCTTGATCGGTTCGGCCCACTGTCGGCGGATTATGTCGGATTCATTCTGGATTTATGGGGCGTGATCCTCGATGGCGTGCAGCTGTATCCCGGCGCCGGCGAATGCCTGGCCGAGCTGCGCAGAGCAGAAAAGCGGGTGGTGTTGCTATCCAACGCCCCCCGCCGGGCGCATGCGATCCGGGCGCAATTGTCCGGCATGGGCATCGGTGAGGACCAGTATGACGGCGTAATGACGTCGGGTGAGGCGACCTACCTGATGCTACGCGACCGTCCAGAGCCGTTTTATCAGGCGCTGGGCACGCGAGTGTACCATTTGGGGCCGGAGCGGGACCGCAACGTAGTCGCCGGGCTGGATGTGACCATTGTAGACGCGCCGGAGGGGGCCGAAATGTTCCTGAATACCGGCCCCGACGATCACGCCAATCCGACCGACCCGGCCGCGTTCGACGACGTGCTGATCCGTGCCGCGGCGGCGGGTCTGCCGATGATTTGCGCCAACCCGGACCTGGAGGTGATCCGCGACGGCGTGCGAGTGATTTGTGCTGGTACGCTGGCCGTGCGGTATGTGGCGATGGGTGGCGCGGTCCGATCGTTGGGTAAGCCGGATCCTGCAATCTACGCGCCAACGCTGGCTTTGCTGGGGGCAAAGCGCGTGCTGGCGGTAGGCGACGCGTTACGCACCGACATCGCGGGCGCCGCGGCAGTAGGGCTGGACGCATGCTGGGTGCTGGGCGGGCTGCATGGCTGGCATCAAGCAGGGGCGGCGGCGGTCGAGGCGGAGGCGGAGGCAGCAGGGTTGGACCCGCTGGCCACGGTGCCGGGCTTTGTTTGGTAGTACAGCTACGGGCCGCCGAGGATGGTCTCAAGCTGTTTCACACGCTGGAGCGTGATCTCGCTTAGACAGGTGTCCACCACAAAGGGCTGGACTGACCCACCATCATAAGCGTTACCGACCAGGGCACAGTGTGCATCGCGGAACGTCAGCCATGCTCGCTGTGCTGTGGTGAGAAGCTCGGAATCTCGCTTGCTCTGTGGGTGCAGGCCTAGATCGGCCGTCACCTTTCGATAGGTCTGGTTTAGCAGCACATCCGACGCCCCGTACTCACGCGCGGCGCACGCATTCAGCTCCGTCTGGTTGCCGGACCCGTCGCACTCGGCGCCTATGGCTCGCGCTGAACCGGCCAAGGCCAGAATTATGATTGCTGCAATCGATCGCATGTTCGCGTCCATCGGGTCCTAGGGGTTCAGATATGTCGTCCGCAGGATACCTATCCCTTCGATCGAAACCTCGACGGTATTGACCGGCTTCATCATCGCCCCGGCACCGACGGAGGTGCCGAGGCAGATCACGTCGCCCGGCTGCAGCGTCAGCTCATGCGACAGCAGCCGGACGAGTTCGACCGGGCCGAATACCGCATCCGCGACCGCGTAGTCCTGTCGTTCGACGCCGTTTAGCGTGGTGCGAACCCGTAGTGCCGCCGGGTCGAGGCCGGTAGCGATGGCGGGGCCGAACGGGCCGAACCCATCAGCACTCTTGGCCCGTGCCCACTGTGGAAACGACGGGTCCCGCGTCAGTATTCCGATCGCGGTCAGGTCGTTGACGCACGTATAGCCGAAGATCGCGGCGGCTGCGGCGGTGGCGTCGGCCTGACTGCACATGCGCCCAATAACGATGCCGAGCTCACCCTCGAACACGACCTTACCCGTGTAATTCGGCGGCCGGCGCACGGTCGCATCGGGGTCGGCGTAGCAGGAGGCGGCTTTGATAAAGAACAGCGGTTCGGCCGGCGGCTTGATACCGAGCTTTGTGCCGAGCGCCCGGTAATTATTCCACAGCGCCAGCATCTTCGTGGGCTGGCAAGGGATGAGCAAACGGACGTCGTTGACCCCGGTCCGGACACCCGTGGGCGTGGGGCTGCCGAACATGTCACCACCATGGATCGTGATCTCGTCACCCAGTAACGTGCCGAAACCTGCTTCGCCATTCTGCTCAAATCGAACCCATCGCGCCATGACCGCTCCCGACTGTACGCGGTTATCGGCGCGCACGCCCGGTGGCGCTAGGGGTTCCACCCTGATCAGTCACGCACGCCCTGCGGTCCCCGACAGCAGCAGCGGATCCACCCGTAATATCGCCATCGCGCGCCGCCACTTCGTCTCATGCTCCGCGTCGAACAGGATGGGCAGGTCGGTGGGCGCCGACAGCCATACGTTGTCCTGCATCTCACGATCGAGTTGCCCCGGGCCCCATTGTGCGTAGCCCAACGCCAACAGCCCCTCCCGCGGGCCGCCGCCCTGCGCGATTTCATGCAGCACATCGAGGCTCGCGGTCAGCGCCAGGCGGTCATCGACGCGCAGGCTGGCGTCGCTCGTCCAATCGGCGGTGTGCAGCACGAAGCCGCGCCCGCCATCGACCGGGCCGCCGCGGCACAGCTGGATCTGGCGCGCGGGCGGCACGGGCGACACGTCGAGTTGCACCAGCAGGCTGTCGAAGCTCGGCCTGGCCAGCGGCTGGTTCAGGACGATGCCCATCGCGCCCTCATCCGTATGCGCACACAGTAAAATTACGCTGTGCTCGAAGTTGGGGTCATCGAGCGCAGGCATTGCAATCAGCAGTTGGCCGGTCAGGTTTGTTTCGGGAGGCAGAGGCATAGGACGTAGTTTGGAGCAACGCACGCGCAAGGCAAGCCGGGGCCGCGGAGAGTGGGAGCGGCGTGACAGCGGATCGGACTGCCGCTAATCCTCCGCCCCAACAGCCCCAGGACGCAACAATGATAAAGATCGGCGACACCGTTCCCGCCTATAAACTAACCGCCGCCACGTTGGAGGGGCCGAAGGAGGTCACGACGGACGAATTGTTCCGTGGAAAGAAGGTTGTGCTGTTCGCCGTGCCCGGTGCGTTCACCCCCACCTGCAGCGCGCGTCATCTGCCGGGTTTCGTGCAGAACCTGGACGCTCTGGCAGCGAAGGGCGTCGACCAGGTCGCGTGCCTGGCGGTGAACGACGTGTTCGTCGTGACGGCGTGGGCGAAGGAGCAGGGCGTCGATGAGCGCCTGATGATGCTCGCCGACGGCAGTGCACTTTTCACGAAGGCGCTAGGCCTGGAGTTGGACCTGACTGCACGGGGTCTGGGCATTCGCAGTCAGCGATATGCGATGGTCGTGGAGGACGGCCGGGTCACCCATCTGAATGTCGAGCCGCCGGGCGGATTCGATGTCAGTCGCGCGGAAAGCGTGCTCGCTCTGCTCTAACTGGCACGGCGGGATCGGACTAGCGGCTGTCGAACGCCCGGCGTCAACGTCCCGGCTTCGTCGATTGCGCCCGGTTGCGTTCGAGCTCTGCCGCGGTCAGCTGCAATCCAACCTCGATCCGGTATACGGCGGCGCTGCGCTTGGGCGTGACCGGCAAGTGCAACTCGACCTCATCGCCTGTCAGGCGCAGGCGATCGGTGTTGCTGGGGAACTCCGCGGTAAGGGTAAACACCTGTTTTTCCAGTATTTTCTCACCATCCACCACGGCCACGAAGTAGGCGATGTCCGCATTGCGCGACGGGGCGGCCGGGCCGCGGGTCAGGTCGACGCCCACCGTCACGGTCGCCACGACGACGTCCGGGCCATCGCGCTGGCATCGGCCGCTCAGGCCCGTCAGCCGCGCGGTCAGCACTTGGTCTGTGATGTCCCGCCCGGCGCCGCGGTAGCGCGTGAGGTCGGCAACGTCGCGCACCAGCCCGGCCGCCGGGCAGGGGGGCGGGAAGCGCTCGCCCACCACATAATCACCACAGGCGCCAAGGGTTAGGGTGAGTAGCAGGGCGGGCTGGAAACGCATGGCAGGCTCCTCGTGTGGCGCGCGTCGGCGGGATAGCGCTACCCGCTATGCGACCCCAGTTGTAGCGGCATCGGCGTCGCCGCATAGTGCGGGTCACCGCGGGTGAGTGCCATGACCAAGCTACAGCTGTTGCCCCCCGCCACCGCGCCAGTCGCTTTGCGCCCGATGCGCGTCATTTTGGCTGGGCCGCGTGGTTTTTGCGCCGGTGTAGACCGGGCAATCCGCGTGGTCGAGGAAGCGCTTCGTCGCTATGGCGCGCCCGTCTATGTCCGGCATGAGATCGTCCATAACCGCACCGTGGTCGAGACGCTGGAGGCGCAAGGCGCGGTATTCGTGGCCGAACTCGACCAGGTGCCAGAGCACGCGCACGTTGTATTCAGCGCCCATGGTGTCCCGAAATCCGTGCCGGCAGAGGCCAAACGGCGGCATCTTATGGCGCTCGACGCCACATGCCCGTTGGTCAGCAAGGTCCACCGTGAGGCCGAGCGCCATTATGACGGCGGCGGACCCGGCGGCCGCCACATCCTAATGATCGGCCACGCTGGCCACCCGGAGGTCGTCGGTACGATGGGTCAGTTGCCGCCCGGTTCGGTGACGCTGGTGCAGAGCGTGGCGGAGGCGCAAACCGTCTTGCCACTTACCCCGGACCGCCTGGCGTTTATCACGCAAACGACGCTATCCGTGGACGACACAGCCGACATCGTGGCCGTGTTGCGCACGCGATTTCCATTGATTGAGGGACCGAGGCGGGAGGACATTTGCTACGCGACCACCAACCGGCAGGCGGCGGTGAAGGCCGTGGCGCCCGAAAGCGATTTGGTCATCGTCATCGGCAGCCCCAACAGCAGCAATAGTCAGCGCCTACGCGAAGTGGCGGAGCGGGCGGGCGCCGGGCGCGCGATCCTGCTGCCGAAGGCCGATGATCTGGACTGGTCGTTGCTCGACGGCGTAGACACCCTAGGCCTATCCGCCGGGGCGTCGGCACCCGAGAGCCTGTTACAGGAGTTGCTGGTGCGCCTCGGTGAACGGTTCCTGCTGACGATCGAGGAGCGGCGCGTGACGGTCGAGGACGTGGTATTCAAGCTGCCCGCGCCACTTGGCTGACGAGGACGACTGATGGCGGTCTATACCGAGGTCACGGACGATGCGCTGACCGCCTATTTGCTGGATTACGAGCTGGGGACCGTCGTCGCGTTCCGTGGCATTGCGGAGGGTGTGGAGAACAGCAACTACCAGCTGCGCACCACGACCGGCGATTACATTCTGACGCTGTACGAAAAGCGCGTAGATGCGGCGGAGCTGCCGTGGTTTCTGGGCTTGATGGAGCATTTGGCAACGCAGGGCATCACGTGCCCGCAGCCGGTGCGGGGGCGGGATGGCGTCAGTCTGCGCCACTTGGCCGGGCGCCCAGCATGCGTCACGTCGTTCCTGCCTGGCGTGTGGCCGCGGCGGGTGCGGGTGGAGCATTGCGGGCCGTTGGGCACCGGCCTGGCGGCATTGCACCGGGCCGGGCTGGGCTACGCGCCGGTACGCCCAAACGGGTTGGGGCCGAGCGCGTGGGCGCCATTATTGGCCCGTAGCGGTATGCACGCGGACGATTTGAAGCCAGGTCTGTTCGCGGAACTGACTACGGCGCTGGACCACATCCTGACGGCGTGGCCCACGGACCTGCCGCGCGGACACATCCATGGCGACCTATTTCCGGATAACGTGTTCTTTTTG
>JANPPS010000342.1:0-6814 GCA_031428635.1 Rhodospirillales bacterium | reverse complement strand
GTGCAGGCCCCGCACTGGCCACGGTCGCAGCCTTTTTTGGCGCCCGTCAGGTACAGCCGCTCCCGCAGCAGGTCCAGCAGGGTCACGCGCGGATCGTCCAGGGGTATCGTCCGCTCCGTCCCATTGACCGTCAGGGTGATTGACAGGCTCATGTGGCGCTCCGATTAATGTTGACGGCAAATGCGGAGGCACCCTCCGCTTTGCAAGAGGGCATTCCACCGACGTGATGTCGATCCCGCCCAGCAATTTGCCGATTAGGCCGCCTCGGGCCGATAGCGTCCGCAACCGGGCGCTGCTGCTCGCCGCCGCCAAGGAGCTTTTCGCGGAGGGCGGGCCCGGCGCCAGCCTCGAACGCGTCGCCCGTCGCGCTGGCGTGGGCGTCGGCACGCTGTACCGCCATTTCCCAACACGGGAGGCGTTGTTCGACGCGGTGTACCGGCATGAGGTCGATCAGCTCGTAACCATGGCCGCGCAGCTAGGCGTCGGGTTGCCGCCACTCGACGCGTTACGCCGCTGGCTGCACGCGGTGGTGGAGTTCGTGGCGACCAAAAAAGGCATGTCCGCGGCGCTCGCCATCGTCATCCACGCGTCATCCGACCTGACCGCCTATTCCATGACGTATCTCATTGCCGCAGCCGGGCCGTTGCTCGCCCACGCCGTGGCGACAGGCGCGGTCCGCGACGATATCAGTGCAGAAGACCTTCTGCGGACCACCATCGGGCTGTGCTATACTCACGACAAACCCGGCTGGCAGGGTAACGTTTGCCGGCTGGTGGACGTTTTCCTTGATGGTATGGAGGTTGGAACAAGCGATGCGTAATTTCAACGAGACCACTATCACTGCCGCCGTTCTTGAGCAGATCGGCGCGCCTACAGGGGACGGCATCACACCCCGCGCCCGGCAAATAAGCGCTGGCCTGGTTCGCCACCTGCATGCGTTCGTACGGGAAATTGAGCCGACCGAGGTCGAATGGGCTGCCGCCATCGCCTTCCTAACCCGCACCGGTCAGGCGTGCACCGACACCCAACAGGAATTCATCCTGCTATCGGACGTGCTGGGCGTATCGACGTTGGTCGATGCGATCAACCACCGCCTGCCGGGGGGCGCGACAGAGACGACGGTGCTGGGTCCGTTCTACGTTCAGTCCGCGCCCGAACTCGCGCTGGGCGATGACATCGCCGCCGGAATGGCGGGGACGCCCTTGCTGCTAGAGGGAACGGTCGCCGGCACGGATGGCACGCCGATAGCGGGCGCCACCGTCGATACCTGGCAAACGGATGGCGACGGGGTCTACGACGTGCAGGGTCCGGCCGGGCTGAACGGACTGGCCGGCCGCGCGCGGTTTCACACCGACAGCGCCGGGAAGTTCTGGTTCCGCTCGGTCATGCCCGCATCCTACTCGATCCCGTTTGGCGGGCCGGTGGGCGATATGCTGAAGGCGCAGGGTCGCCATCCGAATCGCCCCGCGCACGTCCACTTCATGGTGGGCGCCGCCGGCTGCCGCACGTTGGTCACGCATCTGTTTGTGGCGGGCGACCCCTATTTGGATAGCGACGTTGTGTTCGGCGTGAAAGACTCGCTGATCCAGGCCGCCGAACACCAGCCGGCCGGCATCACCGCCCGAGGTAATTTCGTCGATCAGCCAATGGCGGCGCTGCGCTACGACTTCGTGCTGGCCCCGGCGCATCAAAGCTAGTGGGCGCCTATGTCATACGCCGCCTATTGCTGCTGATACCCACGCTGCTCGGCATCGTCGCCATCAACTTCGCCGTCGTGCAGTTCGCGCCCGGCGGACCGGTCGAACAGGCGCTGGCCGAGGCACGGGGGCGCGGCCCGCTGGCCACCGCGCGCATCACGGGCTCGTCTGGCGATTTTGGCGCCAGCACCAGCCAGTATCAGGGCGGACGCGGCCTGGATCCGAAGCTCGTGGCCGACTTGGCCAAGCAATTCGGCTTCGACAAACCAGCCCCCGAGCGGTTCTGGCTCATGCTACGCGACTACGCCACGTTTAACTTCGGCCGCAGCTTCTTCCGTGACCAAACAGTGCTGCAGCTGATCCGGGAGAAGATGCCGGTCAGTATCTCGTTGGGGTTATGGAGTACCCTGATCATCTACCTTGTCAGTATACCGCTCGGTATCAGAAAGGCCGTACGCGCCGGCACCCCGTTCGATGTGGCGAGCAGCGCAATCGTGCTGGTGGGAAACGCGATGCCGGCGTTCTTGCTCGCGATCCTGCTGGTGGTGCTGTTCGCCGGCGGCGGATTTGTACAGTGGTTCCCGCTCCGGGGCCTATCGAGCGACGGCGCGGCGGCCTGGCCGATCGGCGCGCGCATCGCCGACTACGCCTGGCACCTCGTTCTACCCACGGTGGCCCTCGTCGCAGGGGGCTTCGCCGGGCTCACGATACTGACCAAAAACCTGTTTTTGGACGAGATCAGCAAGAACTACGTCACCACTGCCCGGGCGAAGGGCGCCGGGGAGCAGCGGGTACTGTACCGCCACGTGTTCCGCAACGCGATGCTGCTGATCGTGGCCGGCTTTCCCAGCGCGTTCATCGGCATTCTATTCAGCAGCGCGTTGCTGGTGGAGATCGTCTTTTCGCTCGACGGCCTCGGTCTGCTGGGGTTCGAGAGCGCGATCCGTCGCGACTACCCGGTCATGTTCGGCACGCTATTTATCTTTACGCTGTTCGGCCTCGTGCTGAAAATCGTAGGTGACGTGCTGTACACCTTGGTCGACCCGCGTATCGACTTTGAGGCCCGGGCCCGTTGAGCAGCCGGGGGCCGACCATTGCACAGCGCCGGTGGCGGGTGTTTCGCAACCATGGCCGCGGCTACTGGTCGCTGATTTTATTCGGCGTCCTGATGCTGCTGACCAGCGCGGCCGAACTGGTGGCCAATAATCGTCCGCTACTGATCCGTTACGATGGTGCCTGGCTATCTCCGGTGTTGCGTGACTACAGCGAGGACCGGTTCGGCCCCGACTTTCTGCCGACCGAGGCCGACTACACCGACCCGACCCTGGCGGCCGCCATCGCCGAGCACGGCTGGGCGATATGGCCGCCTATCCGCTACCGCTACGACACGATCGTGAAAAACCTGGACCGCCCGGCACCTAGCCCCCCGGCGCCGGACCATTGGCTCGGCACAGACGATCAGGCGCGCGACGTGCTGGCTCGTGTCATCTATGGCTTTCGCCTCAGTGTCCTGTTCGGCTTCGTGCTCACGGCCCTATCCAGTGCTGTCGGCATCGCAGCTGGCGCCGTGCAGGGATTCTATGGCGGTTGGACCGACCTGCTGTTTCAGCGATTTATCGAGATCTGGTCCGGCATGCCGGAGCTATTTTTGCTGATCATTCTGGCCAGCGTCATCGTGCCGACGTTCTGGACGCTGCTGGCGTTTCTGCTCGCGTTCAGTTGGGTCGGCCTGACGGGGGTCGTGCGGGCGGAGTTCCTACGTGGCCGGGCGCTTGAGTACGTACGGGCGGCGCAGGCGCTGGGCGTTTCGGACGGGGCGATTATGCGCCGCCATATTCTGCCGAACGCGCTGGTAGCAACGCTGAGCTTTCTGCCGTTTATCCTCACCAGCTCCGTCACGATCCTCGCCACGCTCGACTTCCTGGGCTTCGGTCTGCCGCCGGGCTCACCGTCGCTGGGCGAGCTGGTGGCGCAGGGCAAAAATAACCTGCAGGCGCCGTGGCTCGGCATCACTGCGTTCGTCGTGCTGGGCAGCCTGCTGACGATGCTGATTTTTATCGGTGAGGCGGTGCGCGACGCCTACGACCCGCGGATGCGCGCGTGACGGTGCTGGCTGTTTCGGGTCTGGGCGTCGCGATCGCCGGGCGAAATTTGGTGCGGGACGTGAGCTTCACCGTCGATGCCGGTGAGACGCTGGCGATCGTCGGCGAAAGCGGCTCCGGCAAGTCGCTCACCGCGCTGTCAATCCTCAACCTGCTGCCGGCCGGCGCGGTGCGGACGGGCTGCATCACGGTGGACGGCGTGGACATCGAGCCGGCCGCCACGACCGGCACCAGCCCGGCGCTACGCCGGCTACGCGGTGGCACGGCCGGAATGGTGTTCCAGGAGCCGATGACCAGCCTCAACCCCCTGCACCGTATCGGGCGGCAGGTGGCGGAGGCCGCCGCCCTGCATGGTCCGGCGCCCACGCGCGGCGCCCTGCTGACGATGCTGGCGCGCGCGGGGTTTGCCGATGCCGAGTCGCGCCTGGACGCGTTTCCGCACCAGCTTAGCGGCGGGCAGCGGCAGCGGGTGATGATCGCCATGGCGCTCGCGAACAACCCGCGTCTGTTGGTCGCGGATGAGCCGACGACGGCGCTGGATGTCACGATCCAGGCCCAAATACTAGACCTGCTCGCGGCGGAAAAGGCGGCGCGCGGCCTGGCGATGCTGATTATCAGCCACGACCTGAACCTTGTGCGTCGGGTGGCGGATCGCGTGTGCGTGATGCAGGGCGGCACGATCGTGGAGCAGGGGCCGGTCCGTACCCTGCTCGTCACACCGCGCCACGCCTACACCCGGATGCTGATCGACGCCGAACCGAGCGGCCGCCCGTCGCCCGTGCCCGCGGACGCCGTACCGGTGATCGCGGCGCAGGACCTGCGTGTCAGTTTCCCCATCCGCCGCGGCGTATGGCGGCGCACGGTCGGCCATGTCGCGGCTGTGGACGGCGTGGACCTGTCGATCCGCGCGGGCGAAACCCTGGCGCTAGTGGGCGAAAGCGGGTCGGGCAAAAGTACGATCGGCCTAGCTTTGCTGCGGTTGCAGCCCTCCACAGGGCGGATTGTGCTGCTGGGGCAGGATATTACCCGGCTTCGCCAAACGGCATTACGGCCGTTGCGGCGCACGATGCAGGTCGTGTTTCAGGACCCGTATGGCAGCCTATCCCCGCGCATGAGCATGGGCGATATCGTGGCCGAGGGTCTTCGCGTGCACGAGCCGTCGATGGGTGCCGGCGCGCGAGACAGGCGTGTTGCCGCCGCTTTGGCCGAGGTCGACCTGCCGCCCGACACTGCCGGCCGCTTTCCGCATGAGTTCAGCGGCGGCCAACGCCAGCGCGTCGCGATTGCCCGTGCGCTGATCCTGGCGCCCAGCCTGCTGATCCTGGACGAACCGACCAGCGCACTCGATCGGTCAGTGCAGGCGCAGGTGGTCGATCTGCTGCGTACGCTGCAGGCGCGGCACGGGCTGGCGTACTTGTTCATCAGCCACGACCTGGCGGTGGCACGGGCATTGGCGCACCGGGTCATGGTGCTGCGTCATGGCCGGGTGGTAGAGGAGGGCGATGCCGCACAGGTTTTCCGGGCGCCCCGGGCCGCGTACACAAAAGCGTTGCTGCACGCCGCCGCGCCCGATGGCGTGGTAGATGCCTTGGCCGACCCGGCTTGGGAGAGACCACGATGATCGTTACACGTCGCCATTTACTCGGAACTGCTGGTGCCGTGGCGCTGGTTACCGCCGCACGAGCCCAAACGCCTACGCCCGCGCCGATCGAGCCGGGGCCGTTCCTGTTGCCGCCACTGCCGTATGCCGCCGACGCGAACGAACCGAATATCGATGCGCAAACGATGCTGCTGCACCACGACCGGCACCATGCTGCCTACGTGGCGAACCTCAATGCAGCCGCCAAGGCAAATCCGGCCCTGGCTGCAATGACGGTGCAGGATATTCTGGCTAACCTATCCCGCGTCCCCGATGGTGCCCGCACGCTGGTCCGCAACAATGCGGGCGGTCACGCGAACCACACAATGTTCTGGACTATTATGGGCGGCCATGGCGGAGCTCCGACCGGGCCAGTCCGCGCAGCGATCGATCGCGATCTGGGCGGTTTCGACGCGATGAAGACCGAGTTCAATCGGCTCGGTCTGGCTCAGTTCGGATCCGGCTGGGTGTTCGTCACGGTAGACCGGGCCGGCGCCCTGGCGCTGACAAACCGGCCGAACCAGGACACGCCGTTGATGGAGGGCGGACGCGTGTTGATGGGCAATGACGTGTGGGAGCACGCGTACTACCTGAAGTACCAGAACCGCCGGGCCGATTACCTTGCGGCATGGTGGAACGTCGTGAATTGGGACGTGGTCGGCGATCGGTACGCAGCCGCGCTTGCGGGCCGGCTGACGGTCTAACGGCGTGGGTGGCAGCCAGGGGTGTAGCGGCCTGCTGGCGGCCTACTCCGCGCTTCTGGTGGTGCTGGCGGTTTCAGTCCGACTCGAAATGTCTGGTGGGCGTTGGCACGCTGGCCCATGTGGCCCGGCGGTTCACAGTCCGCGGTGGGTTGATCTCGTATTTGGGGATCGTCTGGCTGCTGACCCCGCTAGTTGCGGTGGTGCCGACCTCGGTCGCGGGCCGGGTTACCACAATCGTTAGAGGCAGTCTCGAAATGATTTCGGTATGAGTGCGTCAGGGCTAGTCAGCAGGGCCAGATCGTTATTCGTTGAGTGTGCGACGAACTGACAAGATGTCGATGTGGACACCGATGGCCGGGCGCTCAAACTCCAGGTCCACCCCGCCGATATCGAGGACCGTGACGAGGCCGGGCCGTTAATGCGCGCCACAGGTCCGGGCTGGCCGTTTGTGCAGCTGGCCGATGTCGCCAGCCAAACACAATGCCGAGCATCATTCGTAACCCGACCTGCAGGGCGCGAGTATTATCGACGTTACCGCCCTTGCTGACACCGACGCGCGGGTGGAACGTGATCGGGCATTCGACTAGATCCAGACCGTGCTGCAACGCTACATCAAGGAAGTGCGCGTTGAACTCGAGGTTGATTTCCGGTCGCAGGTAAGGCAGGAGCGTA
>JANPPS010000341.1:0-6437 GCA_031428635.1 Rhodospirillales bacterium | reverse complement strand
CTGCGACGGTACTTTTGCTGTTTCAAACTGGCCCGTGGCGGCATCGACCATAAACAGGTCGGTGAACGTTCCGCCGACATCGACGCCAACAGCACGGGTCACGCGACGTAGCCCAGCCGGCGATCGCGGGTGATTGCTGCCGGATCACGCTGCCCGGGCGGCCCCCATCCGCCACCGCCCGGCGTTTCCAGCCGTAACCGCTGCCCGGGCCGCAGCCGCACGCCGGTCACTTTCGACACCAGCGGCGGCGTGCATGGTCCGGCATCGCCCTGCCACGTGAACTGGTTCAGCGCCCCCGCATCACCGCCCAGCACCCCGAACGGCC
Organism: Rhodospirillales bacterium; assembly: GCA_031428635.1. Lineage (GTDB taxonomy): Bacteria > Pseudomonadota > Alphaproteobacteria > Acetobacterales > Acetobacteraceae > JANPPS01. The sequence continues at coordinate 6,112 of JANPPS010000341.1, read as the reverse complement.
CGGCGGTGCCGCGTTCGCCGAGCAACGAGACCTCCGTATCCGTCAACGCCTCGATCTCGTAAATCGCGCCCAGCCCGCCGCGATGCGTGCCGGCCCCGCCGGAGCCCGGGCGCAGCGCCCATTGCGTGAACAGGACCGGGTACGCCGCTTCCAGTATCTCAACCGGCGGGATCGTCGCGGTCGAGATCGGGTTGTTCGCGTGGGTAAGGCCATCGCTTTCGGGATTACCGCCTAGGCCGCCGCCGAAGAAGCTGAACATAACCCAGCGCGCGCCGTCCGCCCGATGCCCGGATAGCGACAGGGCGTTGATCGTGCCGAACGGGGCAGCGGTCGCGCGCGCCGGATCGGCCTGCGCCAACGCGCCGAGCACGACGCCGATCAACCGTAATATCGTCTCCGTATAGCCCGCCATCGGCCGCGGTGGCCCAGCCGCCAGCAGCGTTGTGTCCGGCACCACGAACCGGATCGGCCGCAGGCACCCGGCATTGGCGGGAACCGCGGTGAATACGTGCTTCAACGCCACGTAGCAGGCCGCGATCGTGGTCGCGTACGCAATATTGACCGGCCCCTGCGTCGGCGGCGAACTGCGTGAGAAGTCCATCACCATCTCACCACCAGCAATCGTGAGGTCGAGCGCCACGGTCAGCGGATCGGGGGTGATGCCGTCATTGTCCAAGATGTCCTGAAACGAATAGGTCCCGTCCGGCAACGCCGCGATCGCATGCCGCATCAGAGCCTCCGCCCGAACGGAGAACGCGTCGAACGCCGCCGCCACGACCGCATCGCCGTATGCGTCCAGTAGCGCGTGCAGCCGGCGCTCCCCCAAATCCAGCGCGCCCAACTGCCCCTGCAGGTCGCCCCAGTTCGACACCGGTGTGCGCGAGTTCGCGGCCAGAATATCGAGCAGGTCCTGGTTCGTGCGCCCATCCGCGACCAGTTTCACGGGCGGTATGCGCACACCCTCCTGAAAGCTTTCGGTCGCTTGCGGATTATAGCCGCCGGGGACGTTGCCGCCGATATCCAGCCAGTGCCCGGCCGACGCCAGCCAGCAGAATAAGGTGTCGCCACGGAATACGGGGCGAACCAGGCGGAAATCGTTGAGGTGCGTGCCACCCGCGTACGGATCGTTGAACAGAAACGTGTCGCCCGCTGTCAGCCCGCCGTCCCGCGCGACCTTGTCGATCACCGCCCGGACCGCGAACGCCATCGCACCCACAAAGATCGGCAGGCCATGCGCACCCTGCACGAGCGTGTCGCCAGTTTCAGCGTGATACATGCCGTGGCATGCGTCCTTGGCCTCCGCGATGATGGGGTTGAACGCGGCGCGGTAGAGGGTGGCATCCATCTCATCCGCAATCTGCGTGAGGCGCCCATCGAGGATCGCGAGCGTTACGGGGTCCATCAGGCGGCATCACCCTCATACTGCGCGCCCAGCGCCAGCATCGCGTCCGTACCCAGCAGCCCGTTCAGCCCGGCGAAGTCGAACATGCGCCCGGCGAACGGCACGTTACTGCCATGCGCCGCTAGCGATGCGTAATAATCCCGCGCCGTGCGGGCCAGGGCGCGGACGATACCACCCGGGAAGATGACCAGCCGGTAGCCGAGTTCGGCCAGCTCCGCCGCGGGGACGGGCGGAGTAGTGCCGCCATCGACCATGTTGGCCATCAACAGTGTGCCTGGTAGCGCCGCTGCGACCTCGGCCAGCTCCGCACGGCTTTGCGGTGCCTCGACAAACAGCACGTCGGCGCCGGCCTCGGCATAGCGTTGTGCCCGTTCGATGGCGGGTCCGATCCCCTCGGTCGCGACGGCGTCGGTGCGCGCAATAATCAGCGTTTGGTCGCTAGCGCGCGCATCGAGTGCGGCCCGGATCTTTCCCACCATCACGCCGGCCGGCACCAGCGATTTGTCCCGCAAATGCCCGCAGCGCTTGGGCATCGTCTGATCCTCGATCTGGATGGCGTTGGCGCCGGCGCGCTCGAACATTCGCACTGTGCGCTGCACATTCAGCGCGTTGCCATAGCCGGTGTCGGCGTCGACGATCAGCGGTACGCTCACCCGGTCGCGTATGAGCGCGATCGTCTCCGCCACCTCGCTCATGGCAACAAGCCCGATATCCGGCCGACCGAGCCGGGTGTAGGCGATTGTGGCGCCCGACACATACAGCGCGCTGAACCCTGCTGCGGCGGCCAATGCGGCCGTCAGCGCGTCATAGACGCCAGGCGCCACCACCAGTTCCGACTGCAAGCTGTCCCGCAACATACTCATAATCCCAAGTAAGACCGCCGTAGTTCGGGGTCGTTCCGCAGTGTCGCCGACGGGCCCGACAGCACGCATTGTCCATTCTCCATCACATAGCCGCGGTCGGCTAGGTCGAGGGATTGCACCACGTTCTGCTCCACCAGCAGGATCGCCAGCCCGTCGGCGCGTAGCTGGGCGATCAGGGTAAACAGCTCCTCCACCAGCAAAGGCGATAGGCCTAATGACGGTTCGTCGAGGATTAGCAGCACCGGCTCGGCCATCATGCCGCGACCGATCGCCAGCATCTGCTGCTCGCCCCCCGATAGCGTGCCGGCTGCCTGCCGCACTCGCTCCCGTAGCCGTGGGAACAGCCCGTAGACGCGGTCGAGCGTGGTCGCCCGGTTTCCGCGGCCGCGTCGGTAGCTGCCGAGCACCAGGTTGTCGTGCACCGATAGGTCGGGGAACACGCGCCGCCCCTCCGGCACATGGATCAGCCCGGCGGCCACGATGGCGGCGGCCGACGCCCGATCGATCCGGGCGCCGGCAAACCGGACCTCTCCGGCACGGACGCGCACGACACCGGACAGCGCCTTGTTCAGCGTTGTCTTACCGACCCCGCTGGAGCCGAGCACGGCCACGATCTCGCCCGGGTACACGGTGAGTTCGACGCCGCGCAGTACCTCCGTCGCGCCGTAGCCGGCGTGCAGCCCCCCGACCTGCAGCAATGGCTCAGCCATGAATCGCCAGGCGGCGTGCGGCACCGGCACCAAAATAGGCCTCGATCACGGCCGGGTTGGCGCAGATGGCGGCGGGGGCGCCGGCGGCGATGATGCGGCCCTGCGCCAGCACATGGATGTGGCCGCATAGCTGCATGACCGCCTGCATGACGTGCTCGATCATCAGCACGGTGATGCCGTCCTGGGTCAGGCCGCGCAGTACGGGCAGCATCGCCGCGACCTCACTTGGGTTCAGCCCGGCAAGCACCTCGTCCAACAGCAACAGCGTCGGGCGGGTGGCCAATGCCCGGGCCAGTTCCAGCCGCTTGCGCCCGGCGACCGTCAGCGCGGAGGCGGGCTTGTCCAGCTCGGCCGATAGCCCGACGCGGACAGCCACTTCGGTCGCGGTGTCCAGCGCCTGGCGGCGGCCCGCGTGGCGAAGATGTGCGCCGACGGCGATATTCTCCCGCACCGATAGCCCGGCGAATGGCTGCACGATCTGAAAGGTCCGCACGATACCGTGGCGGGCGCGGCGATGCGGCGGCTCGGCCGTGACATCCGCGCCGTCGAACTGGACTTTGCCCGCGCTGGGTGTGACGAAGCCGGCGATGATGGCGAACAGCGTTGTCTTACCCGCGCCATTGGGGCCGATCAGCCCGGTGATGGTGCCGCGTTCGACGGTAAAATTCGCCTCTGCTACCGCGGTCAGGCCGCCATAGGATTTGCGGATACCATCCACACGCAGAAGGTCGGCCTGCGGCAGCGGGGTCACGACCGGCCCCGCCGTCCGACCAGCCCGCCCGGTACGAACGCGATGGCTGCAATCAGCAGCATGCCGAACAGCACCTGGTCCACTCCCGCGCGCGAACCGGCCACCAGCCGCGTGAGTGTGCCTAGCCCTTCGAGCGCCACCGCACCCAGAACGGGACCCAATACGGTTCCCACGCCGCCGATGACGGACGCCAGCAACGCCGAGACGGACACGCCGGTGCCATAGGCGATGGAGGCGTCGATATAGAGATAATACTGCAAATACAGCACGCCCGCCGCCGCGGTGATGCCAGCCGACACGGTCATTGCCCGGACCTTGACCGCAAATGCGTCAATGCCCAATGCCTGGGCCGCGTCCTCGTTTTCCCGCACCGCGGCCAGTTGCGCCCCGAAGCGAGAGCGGCTGATCCATGCGGTAATGGCCAGCGCCACGCCGACACAGGCGAGGGCCACGGCATAGAACGCGGCCCGGCTGGCGAACTGAAAATTGAGGGGCTGTGCATCGAGCGGCAGGAGCAGGCCGGCCGCCCCGCCCGTCGCCGGCGCCGCATTAGCGAGAATGCGCAGCACCTCCGCAATGGCCAGCGTTACCAACGCGAAGTACGACCCGCGCAGACCGGCCCGAAACACAACGGCGCCCACCACCGCACCCAGAATGGCACCGGCGACCACGCCCGCCCCGGCCGCGGCAAAGCCATTCCAGCCGAACCGCAGCTGCAGCAGGGCCGCGCAATAGGCACCCGTCCCATAAAACGCCGCGTGGCCAAACGACAGCTGCCCACCCAGGCCGCCGATAATGTTCCAGCCCTGCGCTGCGAGCGCCACAATCAGCACGCCGACGCCAAAATTCAGCAGCGCGTTCGACGGCATGAGCAGCGGAGCGGCGGCGAGCACCACCAGCAGCGCCCATCCCAGCCCGATGGCCGTATTTCTCAAGCCCGTACTGCTCAAGCCCGGGCCCCGAACATCCCGGTTGGGCGCACCAGCAATACCACGATGAACAGCACAAACACGCCGACCTGTCCCAGGCTGTCACCGAGAAAAAGCCCACTCAGGCTTTCGACGACGCCGATCAGCAGCGCACCCAGGACGGCGCCGGGCACCGAGCCCATGCCACCCAGGACGACGGCCGTGAACGCGATCAGCACGAACGCCTCACCCGCGCGGGGATTGACCGTGTAACTTGGCATCAGCAGCCCGGCGGCTATGGCCAGGCACGCGCAGCCGATACCAAACGTCACGCCGAAAATGTGCGGCACGTCGATGCCAACCAGGCGCGCTCCCAAATCTTCCCGTGCCACCGCCCGGATCGCCCTGCCGGTATCGGTGTGCGCCAGCATGGCCCACAGCAGGCCGGCGACGATTGCCGCGACGGCGAACCCCACCAGCCGGGGTGCCGATAGGAGCATGGGCCCCACTGCCACCACATCGAACGCGCTATCCCGCGTAAGCGACCGGGTGTCGGCGTTGAACGCGGCGAGTAGCCCGTTCTGGATCACGATCGCCAAACCCAGCGTGACAAGCAGCACGTTTCCGTCCCGTCCGCCGCTGGCCGGGCCAATTACGAAGCGCTGTAGCGCATAGCCGATCACGAACGCGCACGGCACAAGCAGCACGATCGCCACATATGAGTTGATCCCGAACGCAGCGTCCAGCGCCCAGACGCCAAACATGGCGCAGGTCAGCAGCGCACCATGGGCAAAGTTGATGATGTGCAGCACGCCATAAATCAGTGTCAGGCCCAGTGCGACCAGCGCATATACGGCGCCGGTCAGAAGCCCGTTCACCACAGCCTCCGCCACGATAGCGGGCGCCATCACGTGACAGGAAAAACCGGTTTTGCATCCGCAAATGCATCGGGAAAGATGACCTTGATCGCCCCGCTTTGCACCTGCGTATTGACCGGTGTGGCACCCTTGTTCTGGCTGCCCACAAACTGGGTTGGGCCATAGGGCATGATGTGCCCGGCGAACGTGGACGACGCGAGCGCCGCCAAGACCGCCGCCCGGTCGACGCTTCGCGCGCGGGCCAGCGCGTCGGCGACCAGTAGCACGCAGGAGTAGTTCAGCATGACGTTGTAGGAGAAAATCTTACCCAAGCTGTCCACCTTGGCCTTTAGCGCGACCGTCTTGGGATTACGCGGATCGGCCCAGTGATTGCAGTCGAGCAAGCCCTCCGCGATGGTCGGAAACTCATTTACGAACCGGTAGTTGGACGCGGCCCCGTTCAGCACGCCGTAGATGCCCTTGGGCTTGATCCGTTGCTGTTGCAGCGTGCGGGCCAGCAGCACGAACTCCGCATAGTAGTCAGACGGCACGATCAGGTCGGGTGCGAGGGACCGGATACGCAGCGCCACGTTGCTCATGTCGCGGGCCGGGGTGGGGTGG
>JANPPS010000340.1:0-3472 GCA_031428635.1 Rhodospirillales bacterium | reverse complement strand
CGCGACGTGGGTGACACCTCGAATCAGCCCTTTGTCGTCTGCCGCAACGTGCAGAAATCCTACGGCGACTCGCGGAGGCATTTCCCGAGCAATTAGACCTTACCGAGAATTGCTTGGGCGACCATCTGGCATATCCGTTGGCCAGTCGGTGCTGGAGATGTACGGCGAGAGCCGGTTTCCCCACGACGGCGCCAAGGCTTGGCGGCCTATTGGTAATACCCACGGCCATAGTAGCGGGGACGGGCGTAGTAGCGGTACGGGCGGTAGTAGCGGCGCCCGTAATAGTGGGGCCTGCCGTAGTACCGCGGTGCGTAATGGTAACGCACGGTCTGCACCAGGCTGTCCGGCGCAGCGGTCACAGTCGTGACCGGGGTCGACGCTTGCGCGGGCGCTGCTGCCACGAACACGCCCAGCACCAGCGCGATCGCAAATAGCTTCCCCAGCAAGATTTTCTTCATAGCCCACCCCAGTTCTCGGTCACAGTCAGCCGTGTTTCGAACCTATGCGCAAGGCCGTCGTGGCAGGCGACAGGGCTGCGCCGGGCACGATGCACCGCCCCGCTCGCGAGGCGGGACTACCACGCCGACAACGAAAAGACCGAAAGTCGGGAGCCAGAGGCGGGCTTGGATAAACTTATGGTCTCACCGCGAGCCTTGGCCGCGGATGGGGATCTTGCGCGCGCTAAGGTTGCTTCCCTCCGTCAGCGGGAAACCCACGTGGCGCAGCAAGCAGCATCTCTTTTAAGTAAGATTACTCAGCCGACAAAGCAAAGTGTTCTTGATTCGTTCGTACGCATCGGTTAGCTTGCGAGTTGACGTGCTGGAGCCAAACGATGCCAGACCTACCGCAAGCCGACCCGCGTGACGTGCTCGACGCCATGGCCCATGCGCTTCGCCATCGCCGAGACGGAAAGCGCACCCAGGATCATGCGGCGCTGGCGGCTTATGCCGCCGCAGAGCACATGCTGGAGGCCTTGCGCCGGGGCGGGTTCGTCATCGTACGACGCCCGCCCGCGCCGGATCACACCGCGCCAGTCCCGTGACCGGGCCATAAGACGTCGGGCGCACTCCTTCTCCGTGGCCATCCTACCCAGGCCTGTCCCAGCATCTGCTAGGCGAGCGATAGCCGTCGAGTTACATCGGTCGGCAGGATCTGGCACGGTGCATATCGGGCGCCGACGCCCAGCCCCGACGGAGAAGAAGTTCCTCATGAGGCTTTTGTTGATTGCGGCTGCGCTTTTCTCCAGCCTCTCCGGGTCCGCCGATGCCTATGGACGAGGAAACCGCTACTATCGGTCGACCGACGGCTCGATGGTGCACGGCCCGACGCGGGGTAACCGGGACTACGGGGCGGTCACTGCCCGGTGCCGTGACGGGAGCCGCTCGTTTTCCCATCACGCCAACGGAACCTGTTCACACCACGGCGGTGTAGCGCGCTTCGGCGCCTACTAAGCAGCGATGACGCCCGCAGCGCGCCTCTAGTCCGCCGTCCCGCGCTGGACCACCACTAATTCCCGGCGACGGGTGCAACTTCGGCGCGGTCGAGGCTGCGCGGGACATTGTAAGATTGGACAATCGCGTCTTATCGTCCGCGACCAATGTAGTCAGGGACAAGTCCATGCACGCACTCCGTACGATGCTAGTCGCAACCGCGATCACTCTCGTCGGGTTCGCCGCGCAGGCCCAGGATGCCGTCACCGCGACGTGCAAAGACGGTAGCACCTACTCGAGCGCGCGCCGGAGCGGGGCTTGCCGCGGACATGGTGGTGTTGCCTCCTTCGGCACCGATACCGCACCCGCCGCCACCTTCGCCCCGACACAGCCGTCGACCGCCGCCCCAGCGGCAATACCGCAGCCCCGGACGACGACGACGGCACCCATGCCGCTCCCCCAGGCATCGACGAATGCCTCAGCAGGAGGGCCGGGACAGGTGTGGGTGAACAGCGGAACCAAGGTCTACCATTGCCAAGGTGACCGCTATTACGGGAACACGAAAAAAGGCACCTACATGAACGTAGCTAGAGCGGTCGCAGCTGGTAACAGGCCGGACCACGGAAAGTCCTGTTCCTGACGGGAGAACCGGAATGCTTGACCAGCCCGGATTAAAGGCCTAGTATCGTCTCCTTGAGGGGAGACAAGCCATGGTTCGTTCCAGACAAACGACCGTCGCCCGGCACCGCAACGCATCGGCGCTGGGCGGTGCCGAACAGCGAACCAAGCGGCGGGTCGAGACGAAGTCACGCAGCCGTTATTTCGTCACGGGGGTATCGATCCTCGCCACGATCCTTCTGGGACTGAACGCGTTGATCCAGGCGATCAGCGTGTGCCTGAGGTGGTTCTAGCGCAGGAGGTTTCGGCCTCCTGCAATGCCCAACCCGGCATACGGGCAAGAAGGCCATCTCGATTGCCCCGCGGCCGAGCTGTTGCCAAATTGCAGACGCTGCACGGGGGACATCCGGATGATCGGCGTCGCATACAGCTACCTGCGGTTTAGCACACCGGAGCAGGCGTTCGGCGACAGCCGCCGTAGGCAAACGGCATTGGCCGAAGACTACGCGAACCGGCACAACCTGATGCTCGACAAGGGGCTGAACTTCCGCGACCTGGGTATCTCGGCATTCCGGGGTAAGAACGCCAAGGAAGGGGGGCTGAGGTCTTTTCTGGACGCCGTCGAGCACGGACTGGTCCCCGCCAACAGCTACCTGCTCGTCGAGAGCCTAGATCGGCTTAGCCGCGACCAGATCCTCGAGGCGCAGTCGCTGTTCCTACAGATCGTCACGGCCGGGGTGACCATCGTCACGCTGCTCGACCAACGTTCTTACTCGGTAGCGAGCCTCAACATGAATCCTACCGACCTTATCATCTCGTTGGTCTACATGATGCGCGCTAATGAGGAGAGCGAAACGAAGTCGGTCAGGCTGAAGGCGGCATGGGCGGCCAGGCGGGACAGGCCGGGTAACGCCTACCACGGGGGCCAGTGTCCGGGTTGGATCAGGCCGAACCCGGCCAAGACTGGCTACGAACTCATCCCCGACCGGGTAGAAATTCTGCAACGGATCTTCCGGCAGACGCTCGACGGCGTCGGGTTGCAGACCATCGTGCGCCAGCTGAACGAGGAGGGCGTTCCTCTGTTCGGCCGCGGAAACCAACGCGGCAAACTGTGGCAACGCGCGTTGCTGCGACACATGCTTCAGACCGATCTCGTAATCGGCACCTACACGCCCTGCAAGGTCGAGATCGTGCGTGGCAAGACCCGGTATGTCCCGATCGGCCCTAAGCCGGGATACTACCCCGCTGCGATCAGTATCCAGGATTGGCAGATCGTTCGCGAGCGGCGGCTGGCTTGGAGCGCCTACTACGGTTGCCAGCGACGGAACGCCAAGGTGGCGAATATCATTTCGCGCCTGGCCCGTTGTCCGAAATGCGATCGGCCCATGGTTCTCCAGCGCACGGAGCTTCCCAACCAGCGCTAC
>JANPPS010000339.1:0-6751 GCA_031428635.1 Rhodospirillales bacterium | reverse complement strand
ACCAACACGCAGTTTCGCCGCATCACCGGCGCTGGCCTACGCGAGAGCCACGTGCACGACGTGGCGATCACGCGTGAGGCACCGAATTACCGGCAGGGTCATGACACTTAAGGCGATCATCTTCGACGCGTACGGAACCCTACTGAACGTTCACGGCGCCATGGCGCAGCACGCCAGCCTGCTGCCGCCGGATTGGGAGCGCATCAGTGATGAATGGCGCACGAAGCAGCTCGAATATTCGTGGGTCCACAGCCTGTCGGGCCGGGCGGGCGCAGATTTTTGGCAGGTGACGCAGGATGCGCTGGCCTTTGTTGCCGCGCGCCACCGTATCACGGAGTCGGCCGTACTACAGGCGCTGCTGGACGCGTATCTGACGCTGCCCTGCTATGACGACGCGGCGCCGACGTTGCTCGACGTGCGCGCCCGCGGGCTAGGCACGGCCATTCTGTCCAACGGGACCCCGACGATGTTGGCCAGCGCGGTCGCGAGCGCCGAAATCGGGCCGTTATTAGATTCGGTGTTGAGCGTGCAGGACCTCGGTGTGTTCAAACCGGACCCGCGTGCGTACAGCCTGGCCACGCAGTTTTACGACTGCCCGGCGCACGAGCTTGGTTTCGTGTCCAGCAACGCGTGGGATGCGCAGGCGGCAAGTGCTGCGGGCATGCGCGTGTTCTGGTGCAACCGGTCCGGTGCGCCGGCCGAATACGGGCTGACCCAGGCTCTCACCCGCCTGGCCGATCTGCCTGCACTGCTATGACACCTCCCGCACGCCTGGCTGCCTCGATTGAGCTGCTGACGGAAATCGATGCCCACGGGCGTCGGCCGGCCGACGCCGTCGCCAACGATTACTTTCGCGCACGCCGCTTCATTGGCTCGGGCGACCGCCGCGCCGTGTCGGACCGAACATGGCGAGTGCTGCGCGCGCGGCGGCGTCTGACCTGGCTGCTCGACCGCGCCGGTACCGCGCCCACGCCCCGCATGCTGGTTGCCGCGTCGCTACTGACCGAGGGCTGGGACGAGGCAGGCCTCACTCAGAACTACTCAGGCGGCGGCTACGGGCCCGTGCCGTTTTTGCAGCCGGAAACGACGGCCGTGCACAAGCTCGTGGGCCTGACACTCGATGATCCAGCCATGCCCGACGACGTCCGATATGAGCTGCCGGAGTGGGCGCTGCCCCATTTGCAGGCCCGGTTCGGCGACGCGCTCGGCCCGGAGATGGCGGCAGCACTGGCGCCGGCGCCGCTCGATTTGCGCGTGAACCTGCTGCGTGGCACGCGGGAGAATGCGCGTATCGCCCTGTTGGCCGAGGGGCTGGAGTGCGCGGATACGCCCTACTCGCCATGGGGTTTGCGGATTGACGGACGCCGCGCGGTGACAACCGGGGCCGCGTTCCAGTCGGGCCTGGTGGAAATCCAGGATGAGGGCAGCCAGCTTGTCGCGGCGTTGGTCGGGGTCGAGCCTGGTATGCGGGTTGTGGACTGGTGCGCAGGGGCCGGCGGCAAGACGCTCGCCTTGGCGATGCTGATGCAAAACCGCGGCCATCTGGTGGCGTGCGACGTCAGCGCTCCGCGGTTGGAGGGTGCCGTCCGCCGTCTGCGCCGCGCCGGGGTGCAGAACGTGGAGCGGCATCTGCTAGGCCCCGGCGACAAATGGGCCAAGCGTCGCGGCGGCACGTTCGACCGGGTGCTGGTCGACGCGCCCTGCACAGGCACGGGCACGTGGCGCCGTAATCCGGACGCCCGCGGGCGGTTACGGGCGTTGGATTTGGCGGAGTTGGTGCCGAAGCAGGCCGGTATCCTCGACGACGCCGCCCGGCTCGTGCGACCCGGCGGGCGGCTGATCTACGCCACGTGCTCGTTGTTTACCGAGGAGAATGAGGCGCAGGTCGATGCGTTCCAGGCGCGGACGCCGGGCTTTTCGGTGGTGCCGTCGGGGCTGGATGGAACCCCATATCTGTCGCTTACGCCGTTGCGGCATGGGACGGATGGGTTTTTCGGCGCCGTGCTGGCGCGCGCGTCTGCGTGACGATCACGATCCGGCGCGCTGTCCCGCGTGACGCGCCGGATATTGGCCGGGTTCATGTTGCGGGGTGGCGAAGTGCCTATGCCGGAATACTGCCCGACCATAGCCTGACCCGGCTGTCAGCAGCGCAGCACGCGGCGCAGTACGAGCAGGATATTAGGGCGGGCCGCGCCGTGTTTGTGGCGGCCGACAGCGATCAGGCTGTGGGGTTCACGACAGTCGGACGCCCGCGCACGCCAGGCCTGGCAGATGGTGAGATCGAGACGCTGTATGTGCTGGACGATTGGCGCGATCAGGGGCTCGGCCGGCGGTTGATGCAGGCGGGCGCCGGGCATCTAGCGGCGCAGGGATGCGGCAGCCTGTTTTTGTGGGTGCTGAAGGATAATCCTAGCCGCTGGTTTTACGAGCATTTGGGCGGACGGGCGGCGCGAGTAGGGACGACGCCGGTCGGTGGCGTGGCGGTGGCGCAGGTCGCGTATGTATGGGCGGATATCGGGCTGCTATTGGACTAGCCCACTGCTCGACCGACGTGCGTTAGGGCGGCTTCGATGCGCGATTCCTCGCAGTAAAAACTGCAATACCGCCATCCTGGCCGGGACAGAACCATAGCCTGGCACATCGATGCCCGGCGACGGACCGCAATTGTTGAAGAACACCAACGCCGATCACGCGGAGCAGCCTCAGCCGCTACAGGCGCACCGTGCGGCGGCAACGGCGGCAGCGGCGGGGTGGGTCTGTCAGCGAACTCTTTCGCCTAACGCCGGAATAATCATCGGTCGAAAGTGGACCGGTGAGTGGGACACTCAGGCGACCACGGAGCCGTCGTCATTACTGGTTCAATCGATACGTGTGGCAGATATTCCGAAAGCCATCGAAGCAACCGCGTGTCATGATCCAGAAAAACGACTCGGGAGCGAAAAGCAGCACATGTCGGCGACTCCAATCGATACCGTTACGATAGAGGATACCAGCCTGGCTGGCTTCTATCGCGATATGAACCCACCGGAACGCAGGACGTTCTGGGCCTGCGCCAGCGGCTGGACGCTCGATGGTATGGATTTCATGATCTATCCCCTCGTGATCGGCACGATCATCAGGCTTTGGAATGTGGAGCCCGGATCGGCTGGCTTGGCGATCACCGTCACGCTGCTGGCGTCGGCCGTGGGCGGATGGCTGGCGGGGTTCCTCGCGGACCGGATCGGCCGGGTACTGACGCTGCAGATAACGATCCTCTGGTTTTCCTTTTTCAGCATTGTGTGCGCGTTCACGCAGAACTTCGAACAGCTTCTGGCTGCCCGCGCGCTATTGGGCCTCGGCTTTGGCGGGGAGTGGGCGGCGGGCGCCGTGTTGATGGGCGAGACGATCCGGGCGCAGTACCGCGGCCGGGCCGTCGGTAGCGTGCAGGCCGGGTGGGCCGTCGGCTGGGGCCTGGCGGTACTGGCGCAGGCGGTCCTGTTCACGGTGCTGCCGCCCGACGAGGCTTGGCGGTGGATGTTCGGCATTGGTGGCGCGCCGGCGCTGCTGATCTTCTATTTGCGCCGTCATGTCGCCGAGCCAGAGGTCGCCGTGCGGACCCGCGCGGCGCAGGCTGCCGCCGGTGATCGCCCATCGCTACTTGAGATCTTTCGGCCGGATATTCTGCGGACGACCATTCTGGCCTCGCTCATGGCAGCCGGGTGCCAGGGCGGCTACTACGCCATTACCGGGTGGCTACCGCGGTTCCTGACGACCGAGCGTAAGCTATCGATTGTCGGCAGTACCGGCTATCTGGCGGCGTTGATTGTGGGTTCGTTCGCGGGCTACCTAATGGGCGCCTGGCTTGCGGACCGGATCGGACGGCGGAAGCTGTTCCTGGTCTTCTCCTTGGGCGCAATCGCTGTCGTCGTGGTCTACACGCAAGTGCCACTATCGAACGAAGTGCTCTGGGTTTTGGGTTTTCCACTCGGGTTCTTTGCGTCGGGTTACTTCAGCGGCATGGGGGCGTTTTTGACCGAGCTGTATCCGACCCGATTGCGCGGTAACGGGCAGGGGTTCTGCTACAATTTTGGCCGCGGGATCGGCGCGCTATTCCCGGCCCTGGTCGGTTATCTGTCGGCAAGCATGTCGCTCGCCAACGCGATCGCGATCTTCGCCGTTGCCGCCTACGTTCTTTTCTTTGTCACCGCGTACGCCTTGCCGGAGACACGGGGCAAAGTGTTGCATGCCGATGGTTGACCTGAACCCACCGGCCACGGGACCGGACACTGCTCCGCGGGCCTGTCCGCCCCCGGACCCGGCACCGCACGGTCCCCGGACCTGGACGGTCCCGGACGGTGCCGTCGATACCCATGCCCACGTGATCGGCAACCCGGCCGAATACCCCTTCGTAGCCGGTCGCAGCTACACCCCGCCGCCTGCGACGGAGGCGGCATACCTACACATGCTCGCGGCCACCGGCATGCAGTATGGCGTGCTGGTGCAGGTCAGTGTGCACGGAACGGATAATCGCCTGATGGCACAGACGGTCGCTGCCCATCGTGATCGACTGCGCGGTATTGCGGTCGTGGAGGCGGACTGTCCCCCGCGTGAATGTCAGTTTCTGCATGATGCGGGTGTCGTTGGGCTGCGGTTGAACACGCTGTACGGCGGCGGTGTGGGGATGGCGTCGCTAGAGCGCTACGGCGCCCTGTGCCGGGACATGGGGTGGCATCTGCAGCTACTGCTCAATGCGCAGGAGTTGCCAGACCTGATGCCGTCGCTACGCCGCCTGCCTGTGCCGATCGTGGTCGACCACATGGCTCATTTCCCGGCGAGCGAAGGCGTGATGTCGGCGGGGTTTCAGGCCCTGCTGGCCCTCGTTCGGGACGGCGCGTGGGTGAAACTGAGCGGCGCCTACCGCCTGGCTACGGCACCGTGGGACGAGACGGTTCCCCTGGCCCATGCGCTGCAACAGGCCGCACCGGAACGTTGCTTATGGGGATCGGACTGGCCGCATGTCGCGCACTGGTCGGGTCCGATGATGAACGTGGGCGACTTGCTCGACCTATTCGGCGTTTGGGTGCCGGACGCCACCGCACGGCGCGCCATCCTGATCGATAATCCGCGCCGGCTTTATGGATTTGGTGCTTGAGGGCGGCGTCGTAGCGTAGCGCTTGCCCGGCATGGCGCGATGCGGCACACCGCGCCATGAGCAGCACGATCCCCGCCGACCGCGTCTTGATCCTGGATTTCGGTAGCCAGTTTACCCAGTTGATCGCCCGCCGCGTGCGCGAAAGCGGCATTTACTGCGAGATCCTGCCCGCCGACGTGGCGCCGGATCGCATCGCGGCTTTCAGGGCTGGCGCCTATATTCTGTCGGGCGGCCCGGCCAGTGTGAACGACGCCGCCGGGCCCCGCGTGCCGGACCAGGTGTTTACGGCCGGCAAGCCCGTGCTGGGCATCTGCTACGGCCAGCAGGCGATGGTGCAGCAGCTGGGTGGGACCGTCAGCCTGAGCGACCATCAGGAGTACGGCGCCGCCACCATCGACGTGACCGGCGACTGCGCCCTGTTCAGCGGCGCATGGGAGCGTGGCGCCCGTGAGTTGGTATGGATGAACCACGGCGACCGCGTGACCGCCCTGCCGCCCGGGTTCCGTACCGTGGCTGTGACAGAAAACGCGCCCTACGCCGCCATCGCCGACGACACCCGCCGCTTCTACGGCGTGCAATTCCATCCGGAGGTCGTGCATACCCCCCATGGCCGCCAATTGCTGCGCAATTTTACCCACGACGTCGCGGGTCTGGCGGGTACGTGGTCGATGGCCGGGTTCCGCGCGGCGCAGGTGGCGAAGGTGCGGGCGCAGGTCGGGCAGGGACGGGTGATCTGCGGCCTATCGGGCGGCGTCGATAGTTCGGTCGCCGCCGCGTTGATCCATGAGGCGGTGGGCGATCAGCTGACCTGCATTTTCGTCGACTCAGGCCTGATGCGCGCGGGTGAGAGTGAAGAAGTGGTCGCCACGTTCCGCGACCAATTCAACATCACGCTGGTGCACCGCGATGCGTCGGATCTGTTCTTGAACGCGCTGGAGGGCGTGACCGACCCCGAAACCAAGCGCAAGACGATCGGCCGCGTGTTCATCGACGTGTTCGAGGAGGAGGCGGCGCGCATCGGCGGCGCGGACTTCCTGGCCCAGGGTACGCTGTACCCGGATGTGGTCGAAAGCATCAGCGCCCATGGCGGGGCCAGTGCCACCATCAAGTCGCACCACAACGTGGGCGGCCTGCCGGCGCATATGCGGATGAAGCTGGTGGAGCCGCTGCGGGAGCTGTTCAAGGACGAAGTGCGCGTCCTCGGGCGGGAACTGGGCGTGCCGGAGCACATCGTGGGCCGCCATCCGTTTCCGGGGCCCGGCCTCGCGATCCGTATTCCGGGTGCGGTGACGCGGGAGCGGCTGGCCATTCTACGCCGCGCCGACACGGTGTTTTTGGAGGAGATCCGGGCGGCCGGGCTGTATGACGCGATCTGGCAGGCATTTGCCGTGCTGCTGCCCGTGCGGACGGTGGGGGTGATGGGTGACGGGCGGACGTACGACAATGCGTGCGCGCTGCGGGCGGTCACGAGTGTCGATGGCATGACGGCCGAGATCTACCCGTTCGACATGGCGTTTTTGAGCCGGGTGGCTACGCGGATCGTGAACGAGGTGCGGGGGATCAACCGGGTAACCTACGATATCACTAGCAAGCCGCCGGGCACGATCGAGTGGGAGTAAA
>JANPPS010000338.1:0-7991 GCA_031428635.1 Rhodospirillales bacterium | reverse complement strand
ACGCTCGGCCACCTTAAGGGCTGCCTGATCGATTTTTTGCGTACGTTCTTCGGCCTGTCCGCGTTGCCGGTCCGGTTCCGCAGCAGCTACTTTCCGTTCACCGAGCCAAGCATGGAAGTCGATATCGGCTGGAACCGCCGCACGGGTGAGCTAGGCGCGGGCGGTGACTGGTTAGAGATCCTGGGCAGCGGCATGGTCCATCCGCGCGTGCTGGCCAATTGCGGGCTGGACCCACGGGAGTGGCAGGGCTTTGCGTTCGGCATGGGCGTCGAGCGGCTGACGATGCTGAAACACGGCATCCCCGACCTGCGCCCGTTTTTCGACAGCGACCTACGCTGGCTGCGGCATTACGGCGCCAACCCGCTGGCATCTGTCGCCCTGCATGAGGGCGTAGCATGAAGTTCTCACTCAGCTGGCTGCGCACGCACCTCGACACGGATGCGACGCTGGACGCGATCACCGATCGCCTGACGAGTATCGGGCTGGAGCTTGAGGGCGTGACCGACCCCGGCGCACCGCTGGCTGCCTTTTGCGTGGCGCATGTTCTGGAAGCGACGCAGCACCCGAACGCCGACCGGCTGCGCGTATGCCGGGTCGATACCGGAAGCGGCGTCGTCAGCGTCGTGTGTGGCGCGCCCAATGCCCGCGCCGGGTTGCGCACCGTATTCGCGCCGCCGGGCTCCGTCATTCCGGCGACGGGTGCCACGTTGAAGGTCGGCGAAATCCGCGGCGTACCCAGCCACGGCATGCTGCTATCGACACGCGAAATGGGCCTGGGCGACGAGCATGACGGCATTATCGAGCTGTCCGACGACGCACCGGTTGGCCTGCCCTACGCTCAATGGGCAAGGCTCGATGATCCGGTGATCGAAATCGGCGTCACCCCCAACCGCGGCGATGCGTTGAGCATCCGTGGCGTCGCACGCGACCTGGCGGCGGCAGGTATCGGCACGCTACGGCCCTGGGCGCCGGAACCGGTGCCGAGTCATGGCGACAGTGCGATCGTTTGGGACAACCAAATGCCGGGCGCCTGCCCCTGGGTTATTGGGCGCACGGTGCGGGGCGTCCGCAACGGCCCGTCGCCGTTGTGGCTGCAGCGGCGGCTCACCAGCATCGGGCTACGGCCGATCAATGCGCTGGCGGACATCACGAACTTTTTCACCTTCGACCTGGGCCGCCCGTTGCATGTGTTCGACGCGGATCGGATCGCGGGGGGGCGGCTCACCCTGCGGCCCGGTGCCGACGAAACCCTGCGTGCGCTGAACGGCCGCGACTACGTGCTGACCGACGCCGACTGCGCGATCGCGGACGGCATGGGCGTGCAGTCCTTGGCCGGGGTCATGGGCGGTGAGGCGACGGGCTGTACAGAGGCCACGACCACCGTCTTCCTCGAATGCGCGCTGTTCGACCCGGTATATGTCGCGCTGGCCGGACGCCGGCATCAAATTGTGTCCGACGCCCGCCAGCGGTTCGAGCGCGGCATCGACCCGGCGCTGCTACCCGACGCGGTCGAAGCTGCGACGGCCATGATCATCGAGATTTGCGGCGGTCAGGCCAGTACGGCTGTTTTTGCTGGGACGGAGCCTGCTTGGCAGCGCCAGGCCACCATGCGCTACGACCGCCTGCGCACCCTGGGTGGGCAGGATGTAACGCCGGCCGTGGCGGACGCGGCGCTGACAGGACTGGGTTTCCGTATTGCCGCCCACCCGCCGGGCGCGGTCACGGTCGATGTACCGAGCTGGCGTAACGATATCGCGGCGCCGATCGTATTGGATCAGGCGCCCACGCTCGACCCGGCCCGCGCGGCTGCAGCGGCAGAAGGTGCCCGCGCGGCCGAGCCGGAGGCCGATTTGATCGAGGAGGTGCTGCGTCTGTACGGCCTCGATCGCATTACGCCCGTGTCGTTGCCGCGCGCCACCCCGGTGCCGGTCGCGTCGCTGACGCCCGCGCAGGTCCGGGCGGCGGTTGTGCGACGGACGCTGGCGGCGGCCGGGCTGATGGAGTGCGTGACGTTCAGCTTCCTCGATCATCGCACGGCCGCGCTGTTTGGCGATACCGGGGTGGAACGGCGGCTGCTAAATCCGATCGCGTCCGACCTGGATCAATTGCGCCCAACGCCGATTGCCACGCTGGCGCTGGCGGCACAGCGCAATGCCGCGCGCGGGCTGCCGGATGCGGCGTTGTTCGAGGTTGGGCCGGCGTTCGTGGCGGATGGGCAGCATCGCGTGGCGGCCGGGCTGCTGGCCGGGCACACGCCGCGCAGCCCGGGGGCAGCAGCGCGCGGAATGGATGCGGCCGATGCAAAGGCGCAGGTCATGACGGTACTGGCCGCGTTGGGCCTGCCGATGGAGAGTCTTTCGGTAACCGCGGATGCGCCGGGTCATTATCACCCGGGGCGGTCGGGGCAGGTGCGGCAGGGACCGAAGCTGGTGCTGGCGCAATTCGGCGCTCTGCATCCACGGGTGCGTCAGGCGCTGGATTTGGGTCCGGTAGCTGCGTTCGAGGTATTTTTGGACCGCGTCGCGGAGCCAAAGCGCCGACGTCGGGCGGCGCCGGACTTGCCGGTGTTGCAGCCGGTGCGGCGGGACTTTGCGTTTGTGGTGGGGGCCGATGTGGCAGCGGACGCGGTGCTACGGGCGGCGCGCGGAGCGGACCGGGTGTTGATCGCGGGGGTCAGCCTATTCGATGTGTATGAGGGGCCCGGAGTCGCGCCCGGATCGCGGTCGTTAGGGGTGGAGGTGGTGATCCAGCCACGGGATGGGACGCTGACGGAGGCGGAGTTGGAGACGCTGGCGGCGCGGGTTGTGGCGGCGGTGGCGAAGGTGGGTGGGGTGTTACGATAGGACACAGTAGGAGAGCGGGTCGGGCCGCATGGAAATGCCAGGCGCCCAGCGCGATCTTTGGAGCGGTCCACAGCGAATAATCTCAATCACATCTTGCGTTGTCGTGGTTGGGAGTACGCCACCGAATATGACGTACTCCCTCGCTTTTTCTGCTAATGATTAAGCCTGCGCCTTACTCCGACGGCTGATCAGCCCGACGCTCGCAAGTCCGGCGCCGAGCAAGGCCATCGATGCAGGCTCGGGTATTGCGGTTGCAGTGAACGAAGTCAGCAAAACGTTCCCTTTCGTAGCTTCTAAAATTAGGTAGTTACTATTGACAATACCTAAATCGGAAGTATTCGGGTAATCGGTGTTTCCAGATTTATAGTTGCCAAATTGGCTTTCGTTTGTCGGTATTGTTGAGGCTGAACTAAAGCCTAATTTCCAGCCTTCCCCTGTTTGAACCGACCCAAAGCCAATTTTAAAGTCCTGTCCTTTGAGTTTTATGACATCGAGTACAATAGCCTGGCTGCCTGCGGGCGAATTTATTTCATTATCGAAAGCTACAAGGCCAAGTCCAGTCTCACCCCCGCCGTCCGTTTTGCCGAAAAGGTTGTGAGCGACGAGATTGCCTGAGTTGGGGCCGCTAAGACTCGCGAAGAAGCCATAGGCCGTGATGTCGCCATAGGCTTGAACGGAACCAAGCGCGCCCGCTGGCGTTGAAAAAGTAGTGGCCTGGGCTGCGCCAAGGCCAAGGAGGGTCAGCGCGGCTGAATAAGAGACGAAATTGCTTGCGCGGCGTCGTATGAACATTTTAGATCACTCCGTGACATATAGCAACGATTATGGTTTATTTTGTTACGATAGAAGATAGCAAGTGTTAATTTCATGTTCGGAATTATCTTGGTATCAAAGCGAACGTCAGATCGGTGACGCCGGGGCGCCATTGCGCTCTGCCATATGGCGCAGCGCATAATTCTTTGTCTTGAACGGACGCGGTCATAACCGTCCGCGGGCGTCGTACGCCGGCCGCATAACGAACGGTCTATGACGGGAGAGCGGCGGGCTCAGCGCATCAAGTCAGAAAGAGCTCACTTGAACCAAAAGCTCTGGTCCATCGATCGCTATTCAATCACCAAACCAAGCCTGACTTTTTCCCCAACCCACCCTAGATTACCAACATGACGGACACACCCCTCGCGCTCATCCGCAACTTCTCGATCATCGCCCACATCGACCATGGGAAATCCACCCTGGCCGACCGCCTGATCCAAGCCTGCGGCGGACTCACGGACCGTGAAATGTCGGCGCAGGTCCTGGACTCCATGGATTTGGAGAAGGAGCGCGGCATCACCATCAAGGCGCAGACCGTGCGCCTCGCTTACAAGGCGCATGACGGCCTTACGTATCAGCTCAACCTAATGGACACGCCGGGCCACGTGGACTTTGCTTACGAAGTCAGCCGCAGCCTGGCCGCGTGTGAGGGTAGCCTGCTGGTGGTAGACGCGTCGCAAGGGGTCGAAGCGCAGACGCTCGCTAACGTTTACCAGGCCATCGAAGCGAAGCACGAGATCGTGCCGGTGCTGAACAAGATCGACCTGCCCGCCGCCGAGCCCGACCGGGTCAAGCAGCAGATCGAGGACGTGATCGGTCTACCCGCCGACGACGCCGTCATGATCAGCGCCAAGACCGGCATCAATATCGAAGGCGTGCTGGAGGCATTGGTCACCCGGCTGCCGCCGCCCACGGGTGACGCGAACGCACCGCTAGCGGCATTGCTGGTCGATAGCTGGTACGACCAGTATTTAGGCGTTGTAATTCTGGTGCGCGTCCGGGACGGGCGTATCAAGCGCGGTCAGAAGCTCCGCATGATGAGCAACGGCGCTGTGCACCAGGTCGAGCAGGTTGGCGTGTTCACGCCCAAAATGGTGTCGACCGGCGACCTCGGCCCGGGCGAGATGGGATACATTACAGCCGCCATCAAGACCGTTGCCGACTGCAACGTGGGTGACACCATCACCGATGACCGCGCGCCGGCCACCGTCGCCCTGCCCGGCTTCAAGCCTAGCGTCCCCGTCGTCTGGTGTGGCCTGTTCCCCGTCGACGCTGATGATTTCGAGCACCTGCGCGACAGCCTCGGCAAGCTGCGTCTGAACGATGCTAGCTTCCATTTTGAGGCGGAAACGTCTGCCGCTTTGGGCTTCGGCTATCGCTGCGGCTTCCTGGGCCTGCTGCACCTTGAGATCATTCAGGAGCGCCTGAGCCGCGAATTTAACCTCGACCTGATCGCGACCGCACCCAGCGTTGTCTATCGTATTCACACTACCAAGGGCGCCGTCGAAGAACTACACAACCCGGCCGACATGCCAGAGCCCATGCAGATCGACCACATCGAAGAGCCGTGGATCCGGGCGACGATTATGGTGCCCGACGAGTATCTGGGCAGCATCCTTACTCTATGCAGTGATCGCCGAGGCCAGCAGCAAGACCTGACCTATGTCGGTAACCGCGCGATGGCCGTCTATCGGCTACCGTTGAACGAGGTCGTATTCGACTTTTACGACCGCCTAAAATCCGTCAGCCGCGGCTACGCCAGCTTCGACTACGCCATGGACGATTATCAGGAGAGCGACCTGGTGCGGATCAGCATCCTGGTCAACCAAGACCCCGTTGACGCGCTAAGCTTCATTGCGCACCGCAGTGCTGCCGAGCAGCGGGGCCGTAGCATCTGCTCCAAGCTCAAGGATCTGATCCCAAAGCAGCTGTTTAAAATCGCAATCCAGGCCGCGATAGGCGGCAAAGTTATTGCGCGCGAGTCCATCAGCGCCCTGTCAAAGGACGTGACGGCTAAGTGCTATGGCGGCGACATCAGCCGCAAGCGCAAGCTGCTGGACAAGCAGAAAGAGGGCAAGAAGCGGATGCGCCAGTTCGGCAAGGTTGAAATTCCGCAAAGCGCGTTCCTTGCCGCGTTGAAGATGGACGCCTGACGTTGTAGAACGAGTAGCGCGGGAGAGATGGCCGAGCGGCTGAAGGCGCACGCTTGGAAAGCGTGTGTGCGTGTAAGCGTACCGTGGGTTCGAATCCCACTCTCTCCGCCAACCCTTCTTTAGCCAGGTTGTGTCCGCGCAGGCACCACCAGCTTCGCTACGAGCGCATCGTGCGACGTCCACCCGCCGGGTGAACGGCCACA
Source organism: Rhodospirillales bacterium (assembly GCA_031428635.1). GTDB lineage: Bacteria > Pseudomonadota > Alphaproteobacteria > Acetobacterales > Acetobacteraceae > JANPPS01. Next base: position 1,979 of record JANPPS010000338.1, on the reverse strand, counting down.
GGCTGTCCCCGATCTCGTGCAGCAGCAGGTTTGCCTGGTCCAGATGGTGCCGACGCCGAAGCATCAGGGTAGCGGTCGGGTAGATACAGTTCTGAAAAGTACCTTCATGGCCATTCCGGTACACCTTGGTCACGACGAAGTCGGAGACGTTGAAGCGAGACCGCGGCCAGGACCTCGTCGTGCCCTGGTATGCCGCTCTGGCCTGACAGCCCGGGTAGGCTTGCGCGCGCCTCCTCGCCAAATCTGCTGGGCAGGACAAGGTCGCCGGGGACGAGGTAGGCGGCCTCCCACCAGCTGACGATGCCGTCTCCGGCACGATGGAGCGCCTCGCTGGAAGGAAGACGGTCGCGTTTCTCATGCTGGTTCACCCGTCGGTGCGCAGGCATCAGGTTCCACAGGTCGCCACAGGGCCACGCCGACCAAGGCAGACAATGGTCAATGGCCAGGGTAGCTGGTTCGAGCCGTCGACCTGTCCAGACGCAATGGACGCCCCGGCCATTCTTCAGCCTGCGGAGCGCAATGGCGCGGGCTACGCCGACGTCGCGGTCCGGGTCCGGGTCCGACCAGGTCATCGCGATCGAGAGGCGCGGTTCCTCCAGCATACGTCCCTGACGTTGGGCGTAGCTTCGCATCAGCCGCGTCCATTCCGCCACCAGGGCAGGTTCCACCCAGACCGAATAATTTTGCATGGCCCGCCACAGGTCGCGGGGGACCAGCATGCTTCCGAATGACCTCAGGTAAGCGGAGTCTAGGACAACCTCGATCAACGGTGCCCTCGGCCGCCCGCGTTCGGTCGGGAGAATGCGACCACCACTTGGGTAGGTCAGGTAGGTGGCCGGCATCTTCGTGATGAGATCAGCCGCTTCGCGCATGGCGAGGTGCACCGCCCGCCCGGCCGCTGAGCCGAACCGGGCGCCGACCCGGAGGTCGAGCAGGGCCGCCGCGCCGGCGGCGACAGCTAGAAACCCGGGTCCGGCGAAGCCCAGCCCCTCGGCCCCACGCCGGTTACCGGGTGCTTGCGGTAGGTTGGCCGTTCCCAGAGGTAGATAAAGGCGCAGCCAGGTCAGCGCGATCAGGCCGACATGACTATCGTCCACTTCCTGGGCAAGGCCCGCCGAACCGTCGGCTATGCGGCACAGAGTGCGTAGCAGCCCCAGTTTGTAGGTGCTGCTTTTTTGGTCGGCGAGGATAAGATGACGCGGCAGCGTCAGCGATCCGGTACCGTCATCAGGCAGGCGAAACGCGACGTTCGTCCACGACACTCCGGGTCGGCCCATTGCGTTCGGGGAGCGCTGGACGCGAACGCCTACCAGGCCGTGCTCACGAGCGAGGCGCTCGACCTCCTCCAAGGATACAGGGTGCATATCACGGCCATCGTCGGGGCCGTGGCGGAGCGTGACGGCCAGCACGCCTCCGCTACGCAGCAGTCCGACCAGCTTACGAAACGCTCGCGGGCGGTCGGGCGGCGAGACGTGCTGCCATACCGCGCCGAGGTGGACGACATCGGCTGCGAGGCCGAGGCGCAGAGTTGCTGCAAGGGATGGCAGACTATCCGCCACCCAGCGAATACGAGCATCGTCGTGAAGGCGCGTTCCATGCTCGCGCATGGAGGCGGACGGCTCCACGGCGAGCACCTCGTGGCCCAGGGACGCGAGCCAGGCCGCATCTCGCCCGGACCCAGCGCCGATGTCGGCGACCAAGCTTGGCGAAGTTGGAAGTAAACCGACCAGCCAGGCCTGCAGCGCCGCCGGGTCGGCCGCTTCATAGGCAGAGACTGCGTCGGCGGCGTGTACGTCGTACCAGTTCGACCCAGAGACAGACATTGCGCGAAATTGCCATGGCCGACGCAGCCGGAACAGGGCGTCGACTAGCCTGGTTGAGCTGCTGCCGGTTTGTTGGACACCGAGTTTAGGGTGTTTCACGAGATTGGAGGATGCAAATGGTTCGGCGATAGTTCAGCCGGGAGTTCAAGCTGGACG
>JANPPS010000337.1:0-1556 GCA_031428635.1 Rhodospirillales bacterium | reverse complement strand
GGGCAGGCGGCGGCGGACCGCTTTGGGCGGGGCCAGGGCGGCGACCGATGTCTCATCGACAGTGGCGGACACGCTGGTTTTGTCCGCAGCGGGCTGCTCTTTGCTGGTGTTCAGCGGCTGGGTGCGCTTGGAGCCGTCGCGGTAAATGGCCACGGCTTTGATGCCCAGCTTCCAGGCTTCCAGGTAGGTCTCGGCGATGTCTTCCGGCGTGGCGTCGTTGGGGACGTTCACGGTCTTGGAGATCGCTCCCGAGATGAAGGGCTGCGCGGCGGCCATCATCTTGATATGGCCGCGGTAATGGATTGAGCGGGTGCCGTTCATCGGGCGGAAGGCACAGTCGAAGATGGACAGATGCTCCTCCTTCAGATCGGGGGCGCCTTCGATAGTATCGTGCTCGTCGATGAAGTTGATGATGCCCTGGACCTGCGCTTCCGAGTAGCCGAGCCGCTGCAGGGCTTCGGGCACGGTCTGGTTGACGATCTTCATCATGCCGCCGCCGACGAGCGACTTGTACTTGACGATCGCGATGTCCGGCTCGATGCCCGTCGTGTCGCAGTCCATCAGGAAGCCAATGGTGCCCGTCGGAGCCAGCACGGTGGCCTGGGCGTTGCGATAGCCCGAGACCTGCCCTTCGGCAACGGCGTCGTCCCACGCGGTGCGTGCGGCGGTCAGAAGCGTCGCGGGGATCAGCGTTTCGTTGATATGCTCGACATGATCGCGGTGCTTTCGCATGACGCGCAGCATGGGGTCGCGGTTGACGGCAAAGCCGCTGAACGGACCGCCGCAGTCCCGGGCAATGGTCGCGGACTGGTGGTAGGCGCGTCCGGTCATCAGAGCGGTGACGGCTCCGGCATACGCCCGGCCCGCATCGCTGTCGTAGGGCAGGCCGGCCGCCATCAGCAGTGCGCCCAGATTTGCGTAGCCCAGGCCAAGCGGCCGGAACTCGTGGGAGCGCGCCTCGATTTTAGGGGTCGGGTAGTGCGCAAAGCCAACCACGATCTCCTGTGCGGTGATCATGATCTGTACGGCATGCTCGAACGACGCTGTGTCGAAGGCCATCGTCCCCGGCACGCGGAACTTCATCAAGTTCAGCGAGGAGAGGTTACAGGCCGTGCTGTTCAGGAAGAAGAACTCCGAGCATGGGTTAGAGGCATAGATGCGGTCGGTGTTGGCGCAGGTGTGCCAGTCATTGGAAATCGTGTCGTACTGCATACCGGGGTCGCCGCAGACCCAGGTGCCGACGGCGAGGCTGTGCAGCAGGTCTTTGGCCCGAAGCGTCTCGGCGGTCTTGCCGGTGGTGCGGAACTTCGTCTCCCAGGGGCCGTCGTCTTCCACGGCCTGCATGAATTCGTCGGTGACACGCACGCTGTGGTTGGCGTTCTGAAACGGCACGGTATCGTATGCCCCATTTGCGACGTTAAACGCGCCCGAGTATCCGGCGTCGATCAGCGCATGGGCCTTCAGCTCCGCATCCTTTTTGCAGTCGATGAAGTCCTGAATATCCGGGTGGTCGACATCGAGGACGCGCATACAGGCGGCGCGGCGGGTGCTGCCAC
>JANPPS010000336.1:0-5943 GCA_031428635.1 Rhodospirillales bacterium | reverse complement strand
TCGAGGCTGGATGTCGCTTCGTCCAGAAATAGCCAGTCTGGCCGCGCCAGCAGTGCCCGCGCGATTGCGAGCCGTTGCAGTTCCCCGCCCGACAGGCGCTGCTGCCACGGCGCGTCCTCGTCGAGGGCGGGGATGAGCTGCGCGAGCCCCGCGATCGTGAGCGCGTCGTGGATGGCCGGGCCGGCGGCCGACGGCGCTGGATAGCACACAACCTGACGCAGCGTTCCCGGCGGCACGTAGGGCTTTTGCGGCAGGAACAGCACGCGGCCGGGCGGCTGCTCGACGGTCCCAGTGCCGAACGGCCAGATGCCGGCCAGGACGCGGAACAGCGTGGACTTACCGCTGCCGGACCGGCCCGTGACGATCGTCGACTGACCTGGCCGGATCGTGAGCGTCGCGTGGTCCAACAACACCGTCCCATCCGGTAGCCGGATCGTCACGTCCTGCAGCCCGGCGACATCGCCAGTTACCGGCACCGGCCCGTGCACCGCCTGGGCTGCCACGATCGCCGCCTGAAACGTGGTCAGCCGTACAACCTGCGACCGCCACTCCGCCAGGCTGGTGTAGGACGAAATGAACCAGCTCAGTGACTCGTTCACGCTGGCAAACGCGCCAACCGTGCGCATCAGGTCACCGAGCTGGATCGCGCCGGCAAAGTAGCGCGGTGCCGCGATGACAAAAGGGAAAATGGCTGCCGCCTGGGCAAAACCGTTGGTGAACAAAGCGAGTTTCAACTTACGCCGGGCCAGTGCCACCCAGTTGGTGCGAATCGCCTGAAACCGGGCGTTCGACGCCTCCTCCTCGGTCGCTTCACCGCCGGACAGGGCTACGCCCTCGGTATTGTCCCGCAGGCGAACCAGGCCGTAGCGGAAATCGGCCTCTGCGCGCTGTTGGCGAACGTTGAGCGGGATCAGCGCGCGGCCGATCCGCTGGGTCAGCCAACTGCCGACGCCCGCGTATAGCAGCGCCAGCCACAGCATGTAGCCGGGTATGGCCAAGCCCAAAACGGTGATGTTGCCGGACAGCGCCCATAAAATACCGGCGAAACTGATAAAGCTCACAACGGTCGCCAGAAAGCTGATGCCGAGATTGAGCGCGGTGTTGACGTAGTCGCGAACGTCCTCGGCGATACGCTGATCGGGGTTGTCGGTGCCGACTTCCTGATCCACGACGCTCGCCAGACTGAGCGTGTAGTAGGCGCGGTCCGAGAGCCAGGCCGTGGTGAAGCGCGCCGTCATCCAGCGGCGCCAGCGGATGTCGAGCAGCCGTTGCAGATAGACTTGCAGCACGCTCGCGGGTAACGCAACGCAGACGATGGCGACGAACCCCGGCATGAACCCGCCAGTGTCCGACACGGTCCAGGTCAGCAACAGGTTGACGAATGCGCCCAGGTCGCGTGCCTGTAGCGAGTCGTAGAACGCGCCACGCCAGCTATTCAGCAGTACGTCGATAGCCACGCTGAGCAGGCTGAGGCCGATGACGCTGGCTAGTAGCAGGCGCGCGACCCATCGCTCCTCGGATCGGAAAAACGGGACCGCGAGGCGCCAGGCGTCCCGTAGCACGGCACCACGCATCTAGGCGCGTGCCCGCAGCCGTATGACGCCCTTGACCGTCAGCGGGTCGATCGGCTTGCCGTGCCGGGTGATCTCGATCTGGCCGGCCAGTGCCAGGCGGATCGCGGCCTGGCGTACGGCGGGCAGTTTTGCCTGCCAACCGGGGCCGGTGTCGCGTACAGCCTCCGACGGGCAAATTGACTTTGCCGGGCCGCGCGCGGCGACGAGTTCTAGGATGCGGGTTTCGATCAGGTCCATAACCGATTGGTCGCGCCGTTTGAGCTGCGCCGCAAGCCGATTTACGCCGCGTGACGACCTAAATCGGGCGTGGCCAAATCGGGCACGGTCAGGGCGGGCTGGCCAAACAGGAAGCCCTGACCGGCGTCGCAGCCCATGCCGGCTAGCACCGCCCGCTGCGCCTCGGTCTCGATCCCCTCGGCCACGACCATGAGGTCCATGGCGTGACCGGTTTGGATCATGGCCTGGGTGATCGCCACCGCCTCTGGCTGGTCCGGCAGATCACGGACCAATGAGCGGTCGATCGCGATGGCCGTGAGCGGCAGGCGGCGAAGTGCGACCAAATTGCCGAACCCGGTCCCGAAATTGTCGAGCAACAGGCCCACGCCCAAATCTCGCAAACCGGACAGGATGATGAGCGTGTCGATTCCGCCGGCAAGCAGCGTGTCCTCGGTCATTTCAAGCTCAAGCCGGTCAGGTGCCAGGCCGGAGTTCACGAGCGCTGCGCTCACTTGTGCGAGGATCACGGCGGACCGCACCTGCCGACCGGATACGTTCACGCACACGGACGGCCCGGCCCAACCTGCAGCAGCCTGGCACGCGCGGCTCAGCACCCAGCCGCCCAAGGTTTCAGACAGCTTGGTTCGCTCTGCCAACGGCAGGATGGCGTCCGGCATTACCACACCACGACGCCTGACGGGCCAGCGGATCAGCGCCTCGTACCCCATGACCTGGCCGGTGCCGAGGTCGATCCGGGGCTGGTATGCGATCTCCAACTGTTCGGTCGCGACGGCCCGCTGGAACTCACGATCGAGGCGACGGCGTTCAGCCGCCGCGGCCCGGGTGGTCAGAGTGGGGAGCGCGTCGCTTGGAAAAACCGCCGGATCATCCATGTCCATCTCACATCAGCTGCTGCGTCTCTTTCTATGACGCAGGCCTTAGCGAGATGTGAAGGCGACTACTTAATCTTGGCTTCCTTGAACGGCACGTGCTTACGCGCAACCGGGTCGTACTTCTTCAGTTCCAACTTGCCGGTAGTGGTGCGCGCATTCTTTTTCGTCACATAAAAATAGCCGGTGTCGGCGGTGGAAACGAGCCGGATCTGCACGGTATTGCTTTTAGCCATGGTCTAAACCCTCGGGTCGCGATGAGGCGGTAGACATGCCCCGACGGGGGCCCAAAAGTCAATCGGCTACCGCGCCGGAACCAGCGCTGCTTCGAACATACGCGGGTTGGCCAACACGGTGTGCGCGGTGGCGAGGTCGAAATCGTTGCGCGCGTCCGGCCCGTCGGCGGCGGGGCAGGCCTCACGCAAGCTTAATATCGTGGCCGGCGGCAGCGGTGCGCGGGCAGCGCGATGCTGTGCCAGCGCCGGACCCATCCGCGATTGCCCCCGGGCCAGCGCCCGCATCTGCTGCGCCAGATCGCCAGCACCCAGGCTCGTACACACCTGCGGCAGCACACCTAGCCCCTGTATCGGCCACCCCAGCGGCGCCAGTACGCGCGACCACGTGACAAATAGCTCACCACCATCGGGCAGGTTGGCGATGGTCTGAACGAGCCCCTTGCCGAGAGTCCCGCTGCCGATCACCACCGCCCGGCCATTATCGGCCAATGCAGCCGCCATGATCTCCGCGGCACTCGCCGAACGACCATCGACCAGGACCGCGATCGGAAGCCCGTCCGTACCGTCGGCCCCCGTGCCCTGGAAATCGTGGTGCGCGGCGGGGTTGCGGCCGTCCGTCGTCGCGATCACTCCGGCCCCCTGCAGCAGCTCGGTCGTAGCCACAGCCTGACGCAGCAGCCCGCCACGATTGCCGCGCAGGTCGATGACAATACCCCGCGGCCGGGCCCTACTGTCGACGGAGCGCGCCAGCTCCTGCCGCAACCGCTGATCGGTATCGGCGCTGAATCCCTCGATCCGGATTAGCAGCAGGTCCCGGCGGCGCTCGGCAAACACCGTCTCGGGCGGAACCATAGCGCGTTCGGCTTCGACCGTGCGGATCGCACCATTGCGGCCGCGGACGGTGAGGCTCACGTCCGTGCCCTCGACACCCGCGATCATGGCCATGATGGTCGTGAGGTCCAGTCCATCTACCGGCTCGTCATCGACGGCCAGTAAACGGTCCCCGGTTGCTATGCCGGCGTCGGCCGCGGGACCCGCCTGGTTCACGCTTACCACGACAATGCTCCGGCCGCGCCGGGCCAGCTTCAAACCGGCGCCCGCGTTGCCCAGGCGCCGGTCCCGGTCCAGCTCCGCCGCACCCGGCGCCATGTAGCGGGAATAAGGATCGAGGTGAGTCACAATTTCATCGAACCCCGCCGCGATGACGCCCGGGGTGCCGCCCTGGCGAACCCCATCGGACGCGTCCCACGCTGCCGACATCACGTCCGCCACCGCCGGGCCCCATAGCAGGCTCGCGCGTTCGGCGCCCGCACCGCTTTCCGGATCGCCCTGCGGCATCGGGATACCGCGCTGATAGATGTCACGACCACTCTGCACCAGCCGCAGCGTTCCCGGATCGACTCGCACTGACAGCGACGGGTCGAGCGCCGATAGCCCGTCCAGGCCCCACAGCGCCAACTCCGGCAGCGTGACCGGCCCCAGCGCGCGGGTCGCGATGAAGGCAAACGCCTGGGAGAAAACTGACGCGGCCAGCCGAACTTCGAACGGCGTGCGGGCCGGCTGTGCCATGGCCGGAACCGCGACGAAAAGAAACACCAGCAGCATCCTCACCGTCGCCGGCCCCGCTGCGGTGGACGCTGCGATGGCCGGGGCGCGTCGTCGCGCGGGCGTCCGCCGGCCAGGCCGAAGATCAGCCCACCGGTGATCGGGCTCGCCTCCACCAGCCGAACCTCGACGGCCTGCGCCAACTGGATCACTCGGCCGGACCGGCTGCCAGACAGCGACTGGGTCGGCTCGTCATACACCCAGTAGTCGTCCGGCATGCCCGACATTGGCACCAGCCCGCTGGCGCCGGTTTCGTCCAGCGTCACGAACAGCCCGAACCGCTGCACGCCGCTCACGCGGGCCGCAAAACTGGCGCCGACTCGGTCGGCCATGAAGGCGGCCAGGTAGCGGTCCACCGCCTCCCGCTCCGCCAGCGCGGCCCGGCGTTCGGTGGCGCTGATATGCTCGCCCGCGTCCACGAACTGGCCGGCTTCGGCAGCCTCGAGCTTACCCAGGCCCAGTTTCATTCCGGCGACCAGCGCCCGATGTACCAGCAGGTCGGCGTAGCGGCGGATGGGGCTGGTGAAGTGGGCGTACCGGGTCAGCGCCAAACCGAAATGGCCGAGGTTATCAGGGCTGTACGCAGCCTGGCTCTGGCTGCGTAGTATGATGTCGTTCACGACCGGGGCCTGCTCTGTCCCACGCACGGCCGCCAATACGCGATCGAGGTCGCGCGGATGAATGGCGTCGCCGGGTGGCAGGCTGATGCCGAGCGTGCTGAGAAAGGCGCGCAGCGCCTCCAGCTTGTCGTCTGTCGGTGGCGCATGGACGCGGTACATGCAGGGCTGATGCAGTGATTCGAGCTGTTCAGCGGCGGCCACGTTGGCCAACACCATGAACTCCTCGATCAGCCGGTGACTGTCTAGGCGCGGGCGGGGGCGCACGCTATCGACGCGGCCCTCGACGAGCACAACCTGACGCTCCGGCAAATCGAGGTCTAGCGTACCCCGTGCCTGCCGCGCCGCCAGTAGCGCCCGGAACGCGGGGTACAGGTCGCCGAGGCCGGTGTCATCGCCCGCATCGTGCTGCGACTGCACTTGTTCATACGTCATCCGCGCCACGCTGCGCATCAGGCCGCGGCCAAACCGGTGGCCTGTTTTACGGCCATTGGCGTCGACGTTCATTTCGACAAACAGGCAACCCCGGTCTTCGTCCGGGCGCAGGCTACACCATCCATTACTCAGCGCTTCCGGCAGCATCGGCACGACGCGATCGGGGAAGTACACGCTGTTGCCGCGCGTGTATGCGTCACGGTCAAGGGGGGTGCCGGGCCGGACGTAATGGGCCACGTCGGCGATGGCCACAATCAAGCGCCAGCCCGTGCCGGTAGCCTCGGCAAACACCGCGTCATCGAAGTCTCGTGCATCGGCGCCGTCGATCGTGATCAACGGCACGGCGCGCAGATCCTCCCGCCGGCCCAAG
>JANPPS010000335.1:0-7675 GCA_031428635.1 Rhodospirillales bacterium | reverse complement strand
GTGTTACGCTCCAACGGCGCGTTAAATTCGTTCCATTTCAGGATGTAACGGAAATCCCCGATGCCGCCACTGGCCGCGAGCGTCTTCATCGGCCCGGCCGATAGCGCGTTCACCCGGATACCGAGCCTACCCACATCAGCGGCCAGATAGCGGACCGAACTTTCTAGCGCCGCCTTTGCCACGCCCATCACGTTATAGTGCGGCATCACGCGCTCGGCACCCAAATAGGTCATCGTCACCAGTGACCCGCCTGTCGGCATCATCGGCACTGCCCGCTGAGCCACGGCGGTGAACGAAAAGCAGGAAATGTCCAGCGCCTGCAGGAAAGCGGCCCGCGGCGTATCGAGATAGCGGCCGCGCAGGTACGCCTTGTCCGCCCAGCCAATGGCGTGCAGCACGAAGTCGATCGTGGGCCATGTTTCGGCAATCGTGGTGAAAGCCCGATCGATACTCGCGTCATCCGATACGTCGCAGGCGGTTATCAGCGTGCTGCCGACGCTTGCGGCCAGCGGACGGACGCGCTTTTCGAGGGCGTCACCCTGATAGGTGAACGCCAGTTCCGCCCCCTGTGCCGCGCAGGCGGCGGCGATGCCCCAGGCAATCGAGCGATCATTGGCCACGCCCATGATAATCCCGCGCTTACCCGCCATGAGGCCAGCGGGGCGGATGGCAGCGTGCGGGGCGGCGAAGTCTGGCATGTCGTGGTCCAGGGTTGATATGTGGATAGGAGGTCGCACGGCGGCCCGCGACCCGGCAAGGGGGCGGGTGTTGGCGTGACCCGAATTGCGCCACAATACGTTCTCGCGCCAAGGAATGCCATGCCCGACCTTTTATCAATCGACCTGGCCCAACCACTTGAGGAACGTGGCATCCCGCCAGCGGATGACCCGATCACCCTGTTCGGCGCATGGATGGCCGATGCGGTCGCCACCGAGACGAACGACCCCAATGCGATGACGGTCGCGACTTGCACCCTGGATGGCCGCCCGTCAGCCCGCATCGTGCTGTTGAAAGACTACGACCCGCACGGCTTCGTGTTTTACACCAATCATGATGGACGCAAGGGGCAGGAGCTGCGGGCCAACCCCTACGCGGCCCTGCTGTTCCACTGGAAAACCCGCCAGCGTCAGGTGCGGATCGAGGGGCCGGTTACCGTAGTCACGGATGCGGAGGCCGATGCCTACTACGCCACCCGTGCCCGCATCAGCCGGTTGGGCGCGTGGGCCAGCGACCAGTCCCGCCCGCTGTCGAGCCGGGCCGAGCTGGAACAACGCGTCCGTGACGCCGATCAGCGCCACCCGGGCGACGCCATACCGCGTCCGCCCAACTGGTCCGGCTTTCGCGTCAGCCCCGTGACGATCGAGTTCTGGCAAGACATGCCGTTCCGCCTGCATGATCGCCGGGTGTACGCCGTCGCCGGCGACGGTTGGACCCAGCAGGCACTGTACCCCTAACCAAGACGGAGAACTCAGCATGGCCATTCGCAAGCTGCTGCTTCCGCTAACCGGCACCTCGGCCGGGGAAGCGGCGTTGTCCACCGCGCTGCTGGTAGCGCGACGGTGGGACGCGCATTTGACGGCCCTGCATGTCCGGGTGGACGCGCGCGACGTGGCGCCGCTGGCCGGTGAGGGTTTGTCGGGCGCCATGATCGAGGAAATGATGACCGCCACCGAGCGGGAGAGCAGCGATCGCAGCAACGCCGTGCGCGCGATGTTCGACCGCTTCGTGATGGAGCACGGCGTGACCGTCGCCGAACCCCACCCGGGCGCCGGGGCCACGGCGAACTTCAACAGTTTTACAGGGCGCGAGGACGATTTAGTCGCCCAATTGGCGCGGCTCACGGACCTGACGGTCGTGCCGCATCCCGAGGCGGGGGAGGACGTGAGCAGCAGCGATGCGCTGCACGCCGTGTTGTTCGAAAGCGGGCGTCCGGTGCTGATCGCGCCGCAAGTGGCCCTGCCTAGTGTCGGCAACCGCATCTGCGTCGCCTGGAACGGCACGGCCGAAAGTGCGGCCGCCGTGCTCGCCGCAATACCCTGGATGCAACGGGCGCAGGCGGTGCGACTGCTATCGGCCGACGAGTACCAGCGCCGCGGACCCGGCGCCCGCGAGTTGGCAAGTTACCTGGCGCTGCACGACATCGATGCGGAGATCGCGCAGTTCCGTCCGCTGGATAAGCAAGTCGGTGCCGGGCTGTTGGCGGCGGCGGCGGAGTTCGGGGCCGACATGCTAGCCATGGGTGCCTACAGCCATTCCCGCCTACGCCAATTATTGCTGGGCGGGGTAACGCGGCACGTGCTGGAGCATGCGGCGCTGCCAGTGCTGATGAACCGGTGAGTGCTAATGAACCGGTGGGTGCCGTTGACGGACTCGGATAGTGCCATTAGCCCGATAGAGTGAGCACCGCTTCCGCATCTCGTCCGTTCCTGCGCCTGCGCGGCCGTTCGTTTATGGCCGTTGTGCTTATGCCCGACCTGCCGCTGGCCGATTGGATGGGGCAGCTGGATGCGCAGCTCTCGCGCTCGCCTCGCTTTTTCGACGGGCGGCCTGTGATCCTCGACGTGGCCGCGATCCCGGAGGCTGACCCGGTGGCGTTGGTCGACGCCCTGGCGCAGCGCGGCGTACGCGTGATCGGGATGGAGGGGCTGGACCCAGCCCAGCCCGAGCCCCCTGGCCTGCCACCCACCATGCCGGGCGGACGCACCGTCGGCCTGCCGGTCCTGGTCGCCGAGGCGCCCGCGCCAGAGCCGCCGCCAGAAATTCCGCCAGAGCCAACGGCCCTGGTGATCGACCGCCCCGTCCGATCGGGGCAGAGCATTAGCCACACGGTGGGGGACGTGACCGTGATCGGCAGCGTGGCTAGCGGGTCCGAGGTGATCGCTGGCGGCTCCATTCATGTATACGGCACGCTGCGGGGGCGCGCGATCGCGGGCGTACTGGGCACCGGGGGCCGGATTTTTTGCCGGCGGTTGCAGGCCGAATTACTCGCGATCGACGGCGTGTACCGCACCGCGGACGAAATCGACCCGGCGCTGATGGGTCACGCCGTGCAAGTCTGGCGCGATGGCGACGCGCTGGTCATCGCCGCGATCGAATAGGGAGAGACGACGATGGCCAAAGTCCTGGTGGTGACGTCCGGCAAGGGCGGCGTAGGCAAGACGACTTCCACCGCCGCCCTCGGCGCTGCATTGGCGCAGGCGGGGAAAAACGTGGTCGTGGTCGATTTCGACGTGGGGCTACGTAACCTCGATCTGATCATGGGGGCGGAGCGCCGGGTCGTGTACGATCTGATCAACGTCGTGCAGGGTGATGCGAAGCTGTCGCAGGCCCTAATTCGCGACAAACGGATCGAGACGTTGCACTTGTTGCCGGCCAGCCAAACCCGGGACAAGGACGCGTTGACAGCCGATGGTGTGGCGCGCGTGGTGGACGAACTGCGGGAACGGTTTGACTGGGTCATTTGCGACAGCCCCGCCGGTATCGAACGCGGTGCGCAGCTGGCGATGTACCACGCCGACATGGCGGTGGTGGTGACGAACCCGGAGGTCAGCAGCGTCCGTGACAGCGACCGGATTATCGGCATGCTCGACAGCACGACCGAGCGGGCGAAGCGGGGCGAGCGGGTGGACAAGCACCTGCTGCTGACCCGCTACGACCCGGCCCGCGCCGCACGGGGCGACATGCTGAAGACCGAGGACGTGCTGGAAATCCTGAGTATCCCGCTGCTGGGTATTATCCCTGAAAGCCAGGATGTCCTTCGCGCCAGCAACATGGGCTCACCGGTGACGCTGGCTGACCCGACGAGCGCCCCCGCCCGCGCGTACACCGACGCCGCCCGGCGGTTGATGGGTGAGACGGTGGCGATGGCCATGCCGAGCGATAAGAAAAGCCTGCTGGGTAAGCTGTTCGGGCGGAGGGTCGCGTAGTGTTCGGGTTCTTCCGCCGCCGTGACTCGAGCGCCCCGGTAGCTCGGGAACGGCTGAAGCTGCTGCTCTCCCACGAACGCGTGGCCGGCAGCCAGGTGCAGCTCGTAGCGGTGCTGCAGGAGGAGATCCTGGCCGTGATTGCGCGGCATATGCAGGTTGACCGGGACAAGGTGAAGGTGACGCTCGATAACGGTAATGAGTTTTCGACTCTGGCGATCGATATCGAGATGCCGGCCCGGTAAGGGCGGGCTCTGTGTCGCAAATGCGCGCCGGAACAGTAGCGGGCCACCGATATTTTTACCTGAATTAATTGGTTATGTCGCCGTCAGGGACCTGCGAAGAGCTTCGACCGTTCTGGGAAGGCGTATCTTCGATCCAGGCTACTGATAGCGAGTAGTCCGCGCCGTCAGGTTGAGGCCGGAAGGGCGGTTAAGGTTTTCCTGTCCGGCTGCTGTTTATAACCTACGCCGCGTACAGACTTTCTGGACGACAAAACCTACGCGAAGTTGCAGCACGACGCTGCCGAGACGGCCGCGGCTTCGGTTTGCCCAACTTCGTCAATCGGCCCAGTTGCGTACCCCCCAGCCCGCCACTAGGGTCCGCCCGACCGTCAAAAAGGCTTCGCCGTGATCACTGCCATATTTGAGTTACTGAACGCCGTCGTCGGCCTGATTATCTGGGCGCTGGTCCTGTCGGCCATCGTGCAGACGTTGATCTCGTTTGGTGTGCTCGATACCCGCAACCGGCTGGTCTACACGATCGCCGACTTCCTCTATCGCGTGACGGAGCCGGTGCTGCGGCCCATCCGCAACGCGCTACCATCGTTCGGCAATGTGGATTTGAGCCCGCTCGTGCTGATCCTGGTACTGCAATACTTGGCGCGTCCGCTGCTTCGGACGGTGTACGTGGGAATCGCGACGGGAAACTGGTCACTGGTGTGACCGCCCGCGTTATCGACGGCAAAGCTGCGGCCGCCATTTTGCAAGCAAACGTGGCCACGCGGGTGGCTGTCCTGGGCTATGCGCCGGGCCTAGCCGTCGTGCTGGTTGGCGACGACCCGGCTAGCGCGGTCTATGTCCGCAACAAGGATCGCGCGGCGCAGGCGGCCGGCATTGCCGTGCAGACCATCCGCCTGCCGGCCGACGCGACACAGGCCGTGTTGATGGACGTCGTCCAGCGCCTGAATGCCGACCCGGCCGTCGATGGCATCCTGGTGCAAATGCCGCTACCGCCGGGTTTGGACGCGCGGGCCGTGATTGCCGCCGTGGACCCCGGTAAGGACGTGGACGGCTTTCACCCGCTGAACGTCGCCCGGCTGGCGGAGGGCTCGCCCGGCCTGGTGCCATGCACACCACGGGGCTGCATGATCCTGCTGGCGGATACTCCGTTGCGGGGTGCGCATGCGGTGGTGCTGGGGCGCTCCGGCATCGTTGGCCGGCCGATGGCGGCGCTGCTGCTGGCGGCGGACGCGACGGTTACGATCGCCCATTCCCGCACCGCCGACGTGGCCGCCGAGTGCCGGCGCGCCGATGTACTGATCGCCGCCGTGGGCCGGCCGGGACTGGTGCGGGGCGACTGGATCAAGCCGGGTGCCGTAGTGATCGACGTGGGCATTAATCGCGGTGCGAACGGCAAGCTGTGTGGCGATGTGGCATACGCCGAGGCGCTAGATGTAGCGGGTGCAATCACCCCGGTACCGGGCGGAGTGGGGCCGATGACGATCGCTTGTTTGCTGGATAATACGGTGATGGCGGCGGTCGGGCGGCGGGCCTGATCGGTCCGTACGACGGACTACCCTGACACACGACCAACCGACAGATGCCAGTCAAGTGCCGAGCAGACTATGGCTTGGTGGACCGGCACTAAGCAGAGTTTAGCTGCGTGCTGCGGTAAAGACCGCGATCTTTTATCAGTCAAAATCATATTGCACGGGCAGTCCGAGTGGACTTTCCAGTTCACGAAAACCCTAGAAAACCACCAACAACCGGGCTCGACGGGTAACCGGAGTGCTACTTGGAGGAGACACCCAGGTAGCACTCCGGCGCCGTATTAGAAGTCTGTACACCGCCCCTTCTGCTCCCAATCGCCAAAGCGGGTCGGCTCCGGGCCAGCCGGACCACCGATCTCGGGCGGCATCGGAACAACGGACGCTGGCTTGGGGGCAACTGGCGGAACGGGGGTTTCTTTTGTGTCGGTCATAGTATCGATGTGGGGTCTACGCGCCCGCCCTCAAGCGTTCGCTCTCCGTCTTCAACTGACCGCATGCCGCCAGGATGTCCTGACCCCGCGGACGCCGGACCGGGCTGCTGAAGCCGGCCGCCTCGACGATCGCGGCGAACGCATCGATCTGCGCCCGTGTACTGCATTCGAACGTCGACCCCGGCCAGGGATTGAAAGGGATCAGGTTCACCTTTGCCGGGATACCCGCAATAAGCGCCACCAGTGCGCGGGCGTCAGCAGGGCTATCGTTCACGCCGCGTAGCATCACGTACTCGAACGTGATCCGCCGGGCGTTGCTGGCGCCGGGATAGCGGCGGCAGGCAGCGATCAGCTCGGCCAGCGGGTATTTGCGATTGAGCGGCACGATCTCATCCCGCACCGCATCCGTCACCGCGTGCAGCGACACGGCCAGGTTCACACCCAGCTCAGTGCCCGCGCGGTCCATCATCGGCACCACGCCCGATGTCGACAGCGTAATCCGGCGCCGGGACAGGCCGATGCCCTCGCCATCCATGACGATCCGCATCGCACGTGCGACATTCTCGTAATTATACAGCGGCTCGCCCATGCCCATCAGCACGATTGTGGATAGCAGCCGGGGCGTCTCTCCCTGGGGGCTTGGCCACTCGTTGTACGCGTCGCGCGCGGCCATGAACTGGCCCACGATTTCAGCCGCACCCAGATTACGCACCAATCGCTGCGTGCCCGTGTGGCAAAAGCGGCAGGAGAGCGTGCAGCCGATCTGGCTGCTGATGCACACGGCACCGCGGTCCAGGTGGCGATCGGGGATGTACACAGTCTCCGCCTCTTGCCCGTCGCGGAAGCGGAATAGCCATTTGCGGGTCTCGTCCGTGCTGGTCTGCACGGTGGCGACGGTCGGACGGCCGATCACGAACCGCTCGGCCAGCTTCGCCTGCAACGGGCGCGCGATCGTGCTCATGGCAGCAAAATCGGTTGTGCCCTGGTGATAGATCCAGTGCCATAACTGCTTAGCGCGGAACGGTTTTTCATCGATCGCGGCCAGTTCGGCGATCAATTCGTCCCGTGTCAGCCCCACCAGTTCACGCCTGCCATCCGGCAGCTGTATGTCCGGCGGGTTGAACAAAGCGGATTTCGCTAGCACTCGGTCGCGCTCGGCGTCGGTTAGAATGGCGTTCATCGGCTGACCCTCAGCGAACCGGGCAGGCACGGTTGATGGCGGCGTAGGCCTGGGCAAACCCTCGCAGCGGAAAAGTGTCTGTCACCATGGTGGCCCGTGGCCCCGGCGCCCGCGAAACCGCCTGCCGCGCCCGCCCGAACGCCACCGCGGTCGCCCGCCCGTCCCGCGCAAACGCCGACCGGTTCGAGGTATAGAACGGCAACACCGTCCCATCGACCGCCATTTGCATCTCGGCCGTTACCGGGAACGCATAGCCCGTGCTGACTGCCACGCCGTCCCTGGCGCCCGGCCGGTGCGTAATCGTCAGTACCACGTCCCCCCGGCCAGGCACGGCGGGTGCGGAGCTGCTGGCGCGGGTGAAGGCGTAGCA
>JANPPS010000334.1:0-8928 GCA_031428635.1 Rhodospirillales bacterium | reverse complement strand
AATCTGCGGCTTTGACCGTAATGCCACCGCCGCGCACGTCGTCCGCGCAACGCTGGAGGCGGTAGCGCTGCAGACCAATGACCTCATCGGCGCTATGCGGCAGGACGGTATTGCCGAGGCCGCCGCCCTACGCGTCGATGGCGGTATGACGTCTAACGCGTGGCTGATGCAGTGCGTGGCCGATGTAACCAGGATGCCGGTTGCGCGCGCCGCGGTGACAGAGACGACGGCCTTGGGGGTCGCGTGTTTGGCCACTTTGCAATCCGGCCTTTGCCAATCGCTCGACGACCTCGCCCGGCTGTATTGGGCCGACCGCACCTGGCAGACGCTGATGTCCGCAGAGGCCCGGTCCGACCTTGTGCGTGGCTGGGACGTGGCGGTGCGCCGGGCCCGGACCAACCTCACATGAAAATCCACCTACGCTGTGACCCGGCGCTACAGGCCGTGCTGCCGCGGCCCATGCTGGCGCGGCAGACATTGCCCGATTGGCTGAAAGCCATGCCGATGACGGCCGCCTCCGCCATGCACGATGCGGCCGAAATCCGGACCGTGAAACAGTGTCCGCCCTTCGTGGACGCCATGCGCACCGGCCTCATGTTTCTGTTGCCCTGCGATGTCCGGTATGTGGACGGGGTGTTCAGCTGGAACTGGGACGCGCCGGCCTCCAGCCTATGCGGGCAGCCGCGGGCGCCGATTAACTTCCATGCCGCCGCCCAGGTCTCCGGCGCGCCGTTCGGTGACGACAACCTGATCAAGTTTGTCGGCTTCTGGACGGTTGAATTGCCAGCCGGTTGGTCGTTGCTGGCCACGCATCCGCTCAACCGCGACGATTTACCGTTCCGTACCCTTACCGGGCTGGTCGATAGCGATCGTTTTCACCAAATCGGCCTGCTATTTCCGGCCCGTTGGCTCGATCCAGGCACACCCTGCGTGCTGCCACGCGGAACCCCCGTGGCACAATGCATTCCCGTGCTGCGTGAGGAAACAGAGCTGGAATTCGGGGTAATCGAAGGGGCCAGGGCCGAAGCGTTCGAACTGGAAGGGGCGGCGATCCTGGCCGAGCCCGGCGTGTACCGAAAGCAGTATCGTGCGCGCCAGGATTAGCCGCTTCACCGTCGCCTTGCTGCTGCTGGGGACCGAGGCCGGCTACGCACAGCAACGCCCGCCGCTCGAACTTGGCACGGTCCCCCGCCTCGATACGGATGCAGCCGGACAATGCGTGGCGGATGTTGTAGTCTGGGCCGATTCCGATACCGGGTATTTTTATCCAAAATCCAGGCCGGAATACGGGCACGGTACGGCGGGCACCTTCACCTGCATGAAGGCGGCAATTACCGCCGACTATTGGAACATCAATCCGTTCTCCAACCTGGGCGGCGGCAAAGCCGGGCGGGAGTTTCCGATCGATCCGACCTTGCTCGATCGGGGCAGCTGAGACCGCGGTGACACGGGACGCGCCCCGGCCCGCCGCCTTCGTACCCCCCCGCGGCCTATCGGCCATGGCGGGGGTGTGGGGTCCCGGGCTGCTCGTCATGCTGGCCGACACCGATGTGGGTAACATCGTCACCGCGGCCCAAAGCGGCACTGAATGGGGCTATCGGCTGCTGCCGCTACCGCTGCTGCTGATCGTGCCGCTGTATATGATCCAGGAATTGGCGGTCCGGCTCGGGCTATTTTCCGGCCAAGGCTTCGGCGCGCTGGTGCGCACGCATTACGGTGTGTTCTGGGGCTGGGCGGCGGGAAGTGCCCTGGTGCTGACAGCACTCGGCTCGATCGTCACCGAACTCGTGGGAATTGCTGGCGTGGGCGAGATGTATGGCGTGCCGCGGTGGCTGTTGCTGCCGCTGGCGGCGTCCGGGCTGCTGCTGATCGTGCTGTCAGGGCGGTATCGCCGGGTTGAGCGGATAGCGGTCGTGATCGGGCTGTTCGAACTGAGCTTCCTGGTCGTGGCCTACACGGCGCACCCCCATCTGGCCGATATCGGTCATGATCTGACGCATCACGATTATACGGAAAGCCACTCGCTCTATCTCAGTGCCGCGCTGATCGGGGCGACGTTCAATCCCTGGATGATCTTCTACCAGTCCTCGGCCTTGGCGGAAAAGCAGATCGGGCCCGAGCATTATACCGCTGCCCGGTGGGATACGGCCATCGGCGCCACGCTCACGCAAATTCTCACGGCGTCGGTGATCATCGCCGCCGCCGCGACACTCGGCCTGCATAACGCGGGCGCGCCAATAACTAGCGTGGGAGAAATCAGCGAGGCTATGACCCCGTTGCTCGGTGGGTTCACAGGCCGGTTGGTGTTCGGTGCCGGCGTCGTGGGCGCGGCGGTGGTGGCGGCCATCGTCTGCTCCCTGGCTCTTGCTTGGGGATTGGCCGAGGCTGCGGGCTTCGGCCGTGACGGTAACGATACCCTGCGCCGCCGCTGGTTCCTGATATCGTACGGTACGGGTGTGGTGGGTGCCACGGTTCTGGTGCTGGTCGTACCGGACCTCATTTGGCTCACGATCGCCATGCAGGTGATCAACGCGTTGCTGATGCCGCTGGTGGTGGGCCTGTTAGTGGTCCTGGCCGCCCGGTACTTGCCGCCGGCGGCACGGCTGCGGGGGTGGTATCTATACGCCGTGGCCGCCACCGCCGCGGTGATCTGCGCGACCGGGCTCATCGGTGCACTGGCGGGGACGTCGTGACGGACACTCTGGGCCTGCTCGAAAGCCGGGGCCTGTTGGTAAGCCTGGGCGTAGTCCTGCAAATCTTCGTCATCGACTTGTTGCTCAGCGCGGACAACGCGCTGTTAATTGCGATGGCAGTGCGGCGGTTACCGCCGGATCAGATCCAGATCGCCACGATAATCGGCACGCTGGGCGCTATTATCCTGCGCCTTATCATGGCTGTCGTGGTGCTATTTCTACTGGACGTGCCCTATCTGAAGGTCGTCGCTGGATTGCTACTGCTGGTGATCGCGCTGCGGCTGACCCTCGAACGCGCCGATCCGGACACAGGCCCGGCGCAAACTCTGCCCCGCAGTATCTGGCAGTCCGGGTTGGCGGGCGCGGTCGCGACGATCGTCATCGCCGACGTAGTAATGAGCCTCGATAATGTTGTGGCGATCGCGGCACTGGCCAATGGCAGCCTGATACTGCTCGGCCTCGGCCTAGCGTTCAGCATTCCGATGCTGATTTATGGCAGCGTCATGATCCGGCGTTTCCTCGCCGCCAATCAGAGCCTGATCCTCGTGGCCGGGATTTTTCTCGGCTGGATTGCGGGCGGTATTGCGGTATCGGACCGATGGGTTGCACCCTGGGTCGCGTCGAGCGCGCCGGCGCTGGGCTTCGTGGTGCCGTTCGCCTGCGCTGTGTTTGTTTTATGGGAAAACCGTATCCTGATGAAAACACGATGAGCAGTAAGTCGTAATGCCGGACCTGGTTGAGGAGGACTGGCCGGCGCCGATCATTCTTCCGCAGACGATCGACGCGCTATTCCGCCGTGCTCCGCCCGTGGACGCGGCCATGCGTGCGCCCGTGGATGCGCCCACTCCACGGCCCAAGACCATTCGGCGCGGCATTCCAGTTCAGGCGGTGTTAGCCGCCCTGGTGCTTATCGCCGGTGTGTGGGGTACCAGCGGCTTCTATACGGTGGAACCCGACCAGGTCGGCGTAGTGCTGCGCCTGGGTCGCTGGGTCGCGACGCGCAGCCCCGGCCTCAATTATCACTGGCCGTATCCGATTGAGACGGTCCTACTACCCCGGGTTACATTGGCCAATCAGCTCAAGATCGGTAACGGCACCGTGGCACCGATGCTGACCGGTGACGAGAATATTGTCGAGGCCACGGCCGCCATCTTCTGGCGCATCAATGACCCGGTGAAATACCTGTTCAACGTCACCGACCCTGAGGCGGTCGTCCGCATCGCCGGTGAGAGTGCGGTGCGCCAGGTGATCGGCTTCAACCCGATTCAGGCCGGGCTCTCGGACCAACGGCAAAAGATCGCGGACGAAGCGCGGGAACGGCTGCAGAAACTGCTCGATAGCTATGACATGGGTGTCACTGTCACGGGGGTCCAACTTCAGCGCGTCGACCCACCCACCGCCGTAATCGACGCATTCAATGACGTGCAGCGCGCCCGCGCCGACCAGGAACGGGCACGTAACGAGGCCGAGGCCTATGGGCGTGATATCTTACCGCGTGCCCGTGGCGAGGCCGAGCGAATCAAGCAGGAGGCGCAAGCCTACCGGCAACAGGTGGTCAACGCCGCCACGGGTGACGCCGCGCGGTTTTCTGCGCTCGATCAGGCCTATCATGAAACGCCGGCGATCACTGGACGACGCCTTTATCTGGAGACGATGGAGGAAGTCCTGCGGTCCGCCAACAAGATCATCCTCGATCCCTCGGGGGCGGTCGGGTCGAAGCTGGTGCCCTATTTGCCACTCTCGACCGTGCCGATCCCGCTGGCCACACCGGGGAAGTCGCCATGAGGCCCAAACATCTTCTGGTGGTGATGGCCTGCGTGGCCGCTGCCGGATGGCTCGCGGCATCGAGCTTGTTCACGGTGTCGGAAACCGATCAGGCGCTGCTCGTACGTCTGGGCAAACCAGTCCGCACGGAAACGCAGCCGGGGCTTAACTTCAAGATCCCGCTAATCGACAGCGTCGTGCTATATGACAAGCGGCTGTTGCCGCTGGAACCGGGGGTGGACCAGATCATTCTGGGCGACCAAAAGCGCATCGAGGTCGAAACGTTCTCGCTGTTCCGCATCGATGATCCGCTGCGCTTCTTTCAATCCGTGGGCACCCTTGAGCAGGCGCGATCCCAGCTGTCGCAGATCGTCAGCACCACGGTCCGCAAGCAACTCGGCCAGGTGGCGCTGCCAGCGCTGT
Source organism: Rhodospirillales bacterium (assembly GCA_031428635.1). Lineage (GTDB taxonomy): Bacteria > Pseudomonadota > Alphaproteobacteria > Acetobacterales > Acetobacteraceae > JANPPS01. Next base: position 4,048 of record JANPPS010000334.1, on the reverse strand, counting down.
TGACGGCCGAACGGGACGAGATCACTACCCGGCTTCGCAACGAAGTCGCCCGGGAGGCACGCCCGATCGGCGTCAATGTGGTTGATGTCCGCATCCGCCGGGCCGACCTGCCCGTGGAAACCAGCCAGGCCATCTATGACCGCATGACGTCGGAGCGCGTTCGCGAGGCAAAGGAGGTCCGCGCTCAGGGCTTCGAAGCCGGCCAATCCATCCGGGCGCGCGCCGATGGCGAACGGACGGTGCTGCTGTCGGAAGCGTCGCGCGATGCGCAGAAGATGCGGGGCGAAGGCGACGCGGAGGCAAGCCGGGTCGCGGCCGCGGCCTATGGCAAGGATCCGGACTTTTTCGACTTGTACCGGACCTTGCAACTCTATCGCGGCGCTTTTGCGCAGGGCAGCCAGACCGTCGTGCTGAGCCCCTCCAGTACGCTGATGAAGTATTTCGACATTGGACCCGCATCTGCGCCGGCGGTGCCCTGATGGGTCTGCTTTCTTTTGGAAAAAGAGCGGCGGCCTTTTTGTTACTAGGCCTGATGCTGGCCCAGCCTGTGCAGGCAGTCGATGTGTCGCAACTGAGCGCGTTCGTAAACGATCCGTGTTTCAAAGCATTGGCCCAGCGCAACACGGACCAGCATGTCGGCGCCCCTGACAATGCGCTGGCCGACGCATGTGACCGTACGCACGGTAATATCGACGCCGGCTGGGATTTGGTACAACGCCTGTGGAAGCCCGCAAATATTACCGGCAGCGCGTCGTCGAACCGACCTCTCTCACTGGGTTGGGCCGTGCTCGGGCTCGTGGGGATGTTGCTGAGCTACGTAGCACTTGGCTGGCCACTACGATCCCTGGTGACGTTGTTTGGATCCCCGTTGGAAGGGCGCAGCAGGGGCGCGCTTTGGGCTGAGGCGGGTCTATCGCTTGTGCTCAGACTGGCGGTGGCGTCCCTATTTCTGCTGGCACTTCGGGTGCCGTTTATGACAGCCTTCGGTGCGCTCGTGCTGCTTATACGGCTGCTTTGGCCGGGCCGGGTCGCCGCTTCACCGCTGGACGGCGCCCCCGCAAGCGCCATGGCGCTGACCTTGGCGGGTGCGGTGAACGATGTCGCCGGGACTGTGTTCGGGCTGCTGGCGCTGGCGCTCTTTGCACAGGACAACGCGCTGTTGGTTATCCTCGGCGTGGCCATCTCGATCCCGGTCTCCCTGGTCTTTATCGTCCAGGCTTGGCGTAGAGTGCGACGCCGCCCGTTGGTTGCGGCGGCCGTAAGCGGTCTATTAGCGACGGGCCTCGCGGTTCTGGCGCTGCGCGATCCGCCCTTGGCGCGTGGCATAGCCGGATCGTTTCCGCTGTTAGCCGCCGTTATTCCGTTCACGGTCGCTCTCGTTGTGACCGGCCTCGTCACCCGCATGCGCGAGGGTAGCGCGCAAGTCCGCGGCCCGTAGCCACACGCGCCCCGCCGGGCCCGCCGCAAGCTCTTGGGCGATACGTGGGAAGAAATCGGGCCGTAGCCGGAACGCGTTGCCGTAAGCAGCCATCGCCCCCCCGATGTCATGCAGCATCTGCCGCAGACTACCCAGATTATGCCATGTCTCCGCGCGCGCGGGTTCGTATTGCAGAGCCGCTTCATAGGAAGCCTGAGCGGCGGTTAAGTCGCCGGCTTCGTGATGAGCGGTGCCCAGATCATGCAGGATATCAGCCCGGCGTGGTAGCAATCGCGCCGCTTCGGTCAACACCTGGGCCGCCCGGGCCCATTGTTTGGCCTGAAAAAGCGCTAATCCGGTACGGTGACGCATGTCTCCCAAGGCCGTGACCCCCTGGCGTGCCGCATTCAGGGTGGGGTCGATCGCCAGCGCCGCCCGAAACGCGCGTTCGGCCTCGATGGGCTGCCCGTCCTGCACAAGAACGCGCCCTAAAGCGGCGTGGGACGGGGCGCTTATCAGGTCAAGCGCTATGGCGTGCCGAGCCCAGGTCAGCGCGTCTTTGGTCTGGCCGGCCTCGGCCAGTAAAACAGCCAATAGCCGGGCCGGGCCAGGATCGTCCGCTTTCTCCGCAGCCACCCGGCACAGCTTCAGAGCGGCGGGCAGATCACCCGCACCGTACGCTGCGATGCCGCGCTTAAAGGCGGAAATCCAAGGCATCTGGGAAGGCATTATAAAACCGTAGCGGCTTTTGAGATGCCGGACCAAGTTCCGTTTCGTTCGGGAAAGCGCTGTCGAGGATACGGCCTTGAGTAAGGCGTTGGTGGCGCCGTCGAACTCGGCGAACTCGTTACCGGCCAGGTCATGCTGGTAGAGCGTGGTGACGCCGTTCACGGTCTTGGGATAGCGCCGGGCGAACGGGTCGTAGCGGTAGGTGGCGCGGCTGCCCTCGGCCAGGCCGCCGGCGGCGAGCATGCGGCCCGCCCCCTCGCTGTCATAGGCGTAGGCCCGGGTGCCGTCCCCGTAAAGGTTGCCGTTGCCGTCATAGCTGGTGGGCAGGCCGCCCTAGAACTGAGCGAGCGCGTTGGCGTGCCGAAGTTGGTGGTGCCCGCCGCCGCCGGGTGGGCCTGGCCCAGGTCGGTGCCAAAGACGGTCACCGGGTGGGTGCGGTTATACGCGTAGGTGTCGGGGCGGCTGACATCGCCGACATAGGCGACGATGCTGGCGGCACTGTTGGCGTTGGCCCGACTGCCAAACCGACCGAGGCCGCCATAGGCCTCGGTCGACGGCACCGACAAACCGTGATTGGCAAAGTCGCCACAGAGTTAGGCAGCGCGATTGCGAGTGTCGTAGGCGGTTGCAAAGCAGGCGCTCTAGCCCGGGGCTGCCCGTGTTTTGGGTGCAGAGCGACGTCTGGTTACCGTTCGGATCCCAGACACGGCCCGTGGAGCGGCCGTTGACAAGCGTGCGCGCCAAAACTGGGCGGAGCATAGGAGAGAGAGAACGCTCGCGACCCAACCCGCCACGATGGGACCGCGTTGCTGTCGCGCTTCGCTGAGCGTGGCCCAAGGATCAACCTTCGAAAGGCGAGTCGGATCAGAGGAGTCAGTCATTCTGGCCTCCGTCGTGGGTGAGCAAGCTTCTGTGCCCAACTGCGGCGGAGATGTCTGTGACTGCTGTCACATTCAGGTTGTTCCCGGACTTGGGGTCACTTTACGGTTTGCTCAAAATTACACGCTAAGCCGAAATAGTCAGGAGATCAGGGTCTTGCACAAACGGAGGTATTTGAATGGGCTATTTCTTCTACACTGAATATGGCGATTTCCGTTGCAGAATCCTCTTTCAGAACCCAGTCGAAAGGTAAGCTGTTCGTGCATGCGTCCTTAACCGTGCACTTGTGAGCAAATCGTGAGGTAACCCCTCAAACAGCAGGTCCTCGGCCGCGCTGCCCGCCATCAGCCCTTGACCAGGCTACAGGCGCCCTCGCTCATCGGCCGGAATGCTTCGTCGGGCGGCGTCGTGGCGACCATTTTCAGCACGTCGAGCGCACCCGTGCTCTCCGCCGGGGCCTTGACCTGCATCAGATACGAGGGATGAAGCTTACGCCCGTCCTCACGGATGCGCCCAGCGCCGAAGCAGTCGTCATCGGTCGGCATCGACTTCATGTGCGCGACCGCGCCGCGTCCATCCGCCTTGGTCGCAGCCGCACCCAGCGATGCGGCCGTCTTCAAGTAGTGCAGCGTCGCCGCGTAGCAGCCGGCCTGGATCATGTTCGGCGGTTGCGTCGGGCTTTTCTGCCGTATCCGCTCCCAGAACATCCGCGTGCGGTCGTTCAAATCCCAGTAGAAACTCTCAGTCATCACCAGCCCCTGGCTGTCCTCTAGCCCGACCGAGCGCACATTGCCGTCGTACATCAGCATCGCCGCGATCTTCATAAACTTGGTCAGTCCAAACTCGTGCGCCTGCTTGATGCAGTTCACTGTGTCGGTACCCGAGTTGCATAGCCCCAGCACCTTGGCGCCCGACGACTGCGCCTGCAGCAGCAACGAGCTGAAATCCGTCGTGTCCGGGAACGGATAGGCCCGCGAACCGAGCACCTTCCCGCCCGCCTCCTGCACGAACCGCACGGTGTCG
>JANPPS010000333.1:0-11094 GCA_031428635.1 Rhodospirillales bacterium | reverse complement strand
CAATAAAAAACCATCCTAATACTTTGAATAGAAGTTCGATACATTTAAAATAAAAACGTCCAATAATAACTACAGCTCTATTACCTTCCGCATTAGAGTTTTCAGACTTATTTAATTTATCCATAATAAGACCGCCACATATTAATAATACTTTACCAAACTATTCCTGCTTTAGAAATGCCTACGCCTCATCCAAGAAGAACTGATCCGCCTCCTCATCATACGAATACAGCTCCGCGTACCGCCCCCACGAGATCACCGCCGTCAGCGTGCCGTCGGCGTAGTCGGGTGACATGAAATCCTCCAGCTCATCCCGGAACCGTACGGCCGCCGCGCGGTGGTTCGGCCGCTCGTCCAGCACGTGCCGGATTTGCGCCGATAGCGGCACGTTGGCCCGCAGCGCCCCGTTGAAGATGCGCTTGCGGCCGTCTACGTCGGCGTCCACGAATTCCCGGCCGTGATCCGATAGGCGCAGGTCGCCTTCCTCCAGTACGCCCAGTTGAAACAGCTGCAACGCCTCACCCATCGGCAGCAGGTCATCCAGCTCCAACTGCAACGACCCGGCCAATGCCGGCAGATCGGCCCGGCCATTATAGGGCGGTGCGGCCAGCGTCTCCATCAACCCGGCCATCAGGTTCGTGCTGACCAGGCGCAATTGCATGGACATTGTATGCACCGCCGCCGCAACCGGGGTGGCCGGGGTACGCCGGGTCATTAGCGCGTAGATGTCGTCCACCATCTGCCGGAACGCGGGGTCCAGGCGATTGCGCGGGTGGGAGAACGGCACACGCAGCTCGCTTGCGACCCGGCCGGGGTTGCTGCTGAACACCAGGATGCGGTCGCACATCAGCACCGCCTCCTCGATATTATGCGTGACCATCAGCACCGATTTCACCGGCAACTTACCCTCGGTCCATAGGTCGATGAGGTCGGTGCGCAGCGTCTCGGCCGTCAGCACATCGAGCGCGCTGAACGGTTCGTCCATCAGCAACAGGTCCGGATGCACCACCAGCGCCCGCGCCAGGCCGACGCGCTGACGCATCCCGCCGGACAGCTCCTTGGGGTAGGCACTCTCGTATCCGCCGAGGCCGATTAGGTCGATCGCCGCCTCCCCCCGCCTCTCCCGCTCGGCCCGCGGTACCCCCTGCGCCTCCAGCCCGAGTTCCACGTTTTCCTGGACCGTCAGCCACGGAAATAGGGCGAATGACTGGAACACCATCGCCACGCCCTTCGCCGGGCCCATAAGCGCGCGGCCATGCCACTCGACCCGGCCGGCGGTGGGCGTCAGCAGCCCGGCTATGATGCGCAGCAACGTGGACTTGCCCGAGCCCGAGCGCCCGAGCAGCCCCACGATTTCACCCGTGTTCAGGTGGACGTCCACGTCGTCGAGCACCAGGAAATCGGCGCTACCCTCCCGATGATAGGCCTGGCGCACGCCTGTAACCTTCAGCAGCGTTTCGGTAACGACCTGATCCATGGGCGCTATCCTAGGGTCATGCGGCGGGCAGCGAACGCATACAGCGGACGCCATAGCAGCCGGTTAAAGGCGATCACGAAACCCGACATAACGACTACGCCCAGTACAACCTTCGGCGTCGCACCGTCCGTCGTTGCCTGCGCGATGTAGGCGCCCAGGCCGTGCGCCTCGAGCTTTGTGTCACCCCAAACCGCGACCTCACTCACGATGGCCGCATTCCACGATCCGCCCGACGCGGTGATGGCGCCCGTCACGTAATAGGGGAACACGCCCGGCAGGATCACCCGGCGCCACCATAACCAGCCGCCCACGCGAAAATTATTTGCCACCTCCTGCAGGTCACCCGGGAACGCGCTGGCGCCGGCGATGACGTTGAACAGGATGTACCATTGCGTGCCCAGGATCATGAGCGGCGTCAGCCACACGTCGGCGTTGGCATGAAAATGCACGATCGAGATGACGAATACCGGGAAGAATAAATTGGCCGGGAACGCCGCCATAAACTGCGCCACGGGCTGGATCCGCCGCCCCCACTTCGAATGCAGACCGAGCCACACACCGATCGGCACCCACACGAGCGTGGCCATGGCCATCAACACCACGACCCGCACGAGAGTGATCAGCCCGAGCCCCACCGCCTCGATCAGATCGGCCCATGCGAGCGAGGCTGCGACGTAGCGGACGATCGTGTAGACCGCCGCTGCCACCGCCACGACCAGAACGGCGATGAATACCGCGTCGCCCAACTTTGACGGCGGCCCCGCCACCGTCGGCCGCCGGGTGGACCGTACGGCCAGGCGCGCGCCACCGATCGCGCCAAACACCTGAGCCAACCCGTCCGACAGCCGCCGCAGCACCCGGGTACGGCGCAGCAGTTTCAGCACCCACGGGTCCTCGACGTCCTCGGCCGCCGTCAGCTCGAACTTGAACTTGGACGACCAGGCGACCAGCGGGCGGAACAGCAGTTGATCGTAGGCGAGGATCACGACAAGCATGGCCAGGATCGCGTAACCGACGGCGGCGATGTCCTTCTCCTCCAACGCCAATGCCACGTAGCTGCCGATGCCCGGCAGCTTCCATGTGGCGTCACCGACACTCACGGCCTCACTCGCGACGACGAAGAACCAGCCGCCCGACATCGACATCATCGTGTTCCACACCAGGCCCGGCATGGCCCACGGCATCTCCAGCCGCCAGAAGCGTTGCCAGCCGGTCAGGCGGTAGCTGCGCGTTGCCTCATCGAGGTCGGCCGGCACGGTTTTCAGCGACTGGTACAGGCTGAACGCCATGTTCCAGGCCTGGCTGGTGAAGATGGCGAAGATCGCCGCAAGCTCCGCCCCCAGCACGCGGCCGGGGAACAGCGACATGAAGAACACGACGGTGAAACTGAGGAACCCCAGGATCGGCACCGATTGCAGCACGTCTAGTATCGGTATCAGTATCAGCCCGGCCCGGCGGCTTTTGGCGGCCCAGGTGGCATAGGTCAGCGTGAACATCAGACTGCATGCAAGAGCCGCAAACATGCGCAGCGTCGTTCGCACCGCGTAGCCCGGCAGCGCCCAGGGATCGAGCACGATCGTTGTCGCTTCCGGCGTATCCAGCGGCGCCAGCGTGCCGCGCGCGATGCCGATGACGTAGACCAGCGCACCCAGGATGCAAACGGCCGCGACGAGGTCGAACAGATTGGGCAGCCGACGGGTGGAGAGGAAGGCCGGGAACGCAGTCTCGGACATGGGGGCTCCTCGCCCGGCGGTGTGGAACCTCTAGCCCGTCTGAGCGGACCTGTCAGCCGATTTAGACAGATCGGTGCCATGACCGGTACTGCCAAAGCCCTGCGCACCGCGGACGGTCGCGTCCAATTCCGCGACAACGGTCCAGGTCGCGCGAACGACCGGGGCCAGCACGGCCTGCGCCATGCGTAACCCGCGTTCGATGGTAAACGGCTCGCTACCGGCGTTGAGCAGAATAACCTGCAGCTCACCCCGATAGTCCTCGTCGACGGTGCCGGGGCTATTGGCGACCATGATGCCGTGCCGCAGCGCCAGACCCGATCGGGGGCGGATTTGCAGCTCATGCCCGGCGGGTACCGCGATCAGCAGGCCGGTCGGTATCAGCGCGCGGGCGCCGGGGGCCAGGAGGACCGGCGCCGTTACGGCCGCCAGCAGGTCAACACCGGCCGCGCCCGCCGTGGCATAGGCCGGCAGTGGAAGGTCCGCACCATGCGGTAGCCGCACAACCTGTATCATACCAGGGCCGCCGCAATACGGTCGGCCAGCCGCGCGGCCACGTCGGTTTTCGCCATCAGCGGCCAATGCTCGATCCCATCGGCGGTGACGAGGTGCACCTGGTTCACGTCGCCGCCCATCACCCCCGTTTCGGGTCGGACGTCGTTGGCCACGATCCAGTCACAGCCCTTGCGTGCCCGCTTGCCGCCCGCGTTTTCCAGCACCGCGTCGGTTTCGGCCGCGAACCCGACAACCAGTTGCGGACGCCGCGGCCCGGCGGCCGCCAACGTCGCCAGAATGTCCGGGTTGGGCGCCAGCTCGATAGTGGGCGGCTCACGCCCTGGCGCTTTTTTCAGCTTAGACGGTGCCGGATGCAGGATTTTCCAGTCGCCGACGGCCGCCGCGCACACGGCGATGTCGGCCGGCAACGATGCCTCGCACGCCGCCAGCATCTCGGCCGCCGTTTCCACGCGGTGGATCGTGATACCGGGCGGGTCCGGTATGCTTACCGGGCCGCTGACAAGGGTGACGCGCGCGCCCAATCCGTGCAGGGCGGCAGCGATCGCGTGGCCCTGCCGCCCGCTGCTACGATTGGCCAAATAGCGCACCGGGTCGATCGGCTCATGCGTGGGTCCGCTGGTCACCAGCGCGTGGCGGCCATCGAGTGGCTCCGGCACGGCGCCCAGCATGGCCTGTATCGCCGCCAGAATCGCGGGCGGTTCCGCCAGCCGGCCCATGCCATATTCATTGCAGGCCATCGCGCCCTCATCCGGCCCCACGACGCGGATACCGCGGGCGCGAAGCGTTACCATGTTCGCGACCGTCGCCGGGTGGGTCCACATACGGACGTTCATCGCGGGCGCCACCAGAACCGGCTTATCGGTCGCCAGCAGCAGCGTCGTCGCCAGATCGTCACAAATTCCCGCCGCCATCCGCGCCAGAATATCCGCGCTGGCCGGGGCCACGACCACCAGATCCGCCGCGCGCGACAATTGGATGTGGCCCATGCGGCTTTCGTCGTCTAACGACCACAGATCCGTCGCCACTGGCGCCTCGGCCAGTGCCTGCAGGCTCATCGCCGTCACGAAATGCGCGCCGCCCGCGGTCAATACCGGATGCACGCCGACGTCGTCGCGGCGCAGCAGGCGCACCAGTTCCAGCGCTTTATACGCGGCGATACCGCCCGAGACGATCAGCAGGACCGATTTCACAGCCGCCAGCCGCGATGGATAGCCGCGATTCCCCCCGTGAGGTTCCGAACCGTCACCCGGCCGAACCCCGCGTCCCGGAACATCGCCGCCAGCGTTGCCTGATCGGGGAACATGCGTATGCTCTCGGCCAAATACGCATAGCTGTCGCGGTCCTGCGCCACCAGCTGACCCAGCCTCGGCATCACCTGGAACGACCACGCATCATACACGGGCGCCAGGGCTGCGACTTGCAGGCGTGAGAACTCGAGGCAATGGAACTGCCCGCCGGGCCGCAACACGCGCCGCGCCTCGCGCAGGACGGCCATCTTATCGGTGCAGTTACGTAGGCCGAACGCGATCGTTACCCGGTCGACGGCCCCGTTGGCGAAGGGCAGTGCCTCCGCATCCGCGACCGTTATCGTGACGCCGGGTATGGCGCGGCGCCCCGCCACGGCCAGCATGGATGGGTTAATGTCTGTTAGCCAAGCCGGACCGCCGCCGCCGGCCCGCCATAACGCCGCGATATCGCCGGTGCCGCCTGCCAGGTCGAGCAGCGTGCGGTTCGGCCGCGGGTCCAGCCCAGCGACGAAACTGCGCTTCCACAGCCGATGGACACCCAGCGACATCAGGTCGTTCATCACGTCGTATTTTGCCGCCACGCTGTCGAACACCGCGCGCACCATCGGCTTCTTTGCGTCGCGGGGTACGGTGCGGAAGCCAAAATCGGTCTCGTTGTCGCTCATAGCGCAGCACTCTATACGGTGGGGACCCATGCCGGAACTCCCTGAAGTCGAAACCGTGATGCGCGGCCTGTCCGCGCGCCTGTTGAACCACACGATCACCATGGCGGAGGTGCGGCGGCCCGATTTGCGGCGCCCAATGCCGCCTAGTTTGCAGGCCACGCTGCAGGGCGCCCGCGTGATCGGGTTCCGGCGCCGGGCCAAATACATTTTGATGCGGCTGGATTGCGGCACCAGCGTGCTGATGCATCTGGGTATGTCGGGCCGCATGAACCTGCGGGAGCATGGCGCGAACGAGCCCGTGCTTCATGAGCACGTGGCGTGGACGACCGACCATGGCTGGACGGTGGGGTTTGTGGATCCGCGCCGCTTCGGTTCGATCGACCTGATCCCGACCGCGGACGAGGACACGCACGTGCTACTGGCTGGGTTAGGGCCGGAGCCGCTCGATGACACGTTCACGAGCAATATCTTAGCCGCGGCGCTGGCCGGCCGCCGTACGCCGATCAAGGCCGCCCTGCTGGACCAGCGCATCGTCGCGGGCCTAGGCAACATTTATGTATGTGAGGCGCTGTTCCGGGCCGGCTTGCCGCCCGGTCAGCTGGCCGGCACGGTTGCCACCGACCGGCTGGTGCCGGAAATCAAGGCGACATTGATCGAGGCGATTGCGGCCGGCGGGTCGTCATTGCGCGACTACGTCCAGCCGGACGGCGAGTTGGGGTACTTTCAGCACGCCTGGCGCGTGTATGGGCGGGCGGGCGCCGCCTGCCCCCAGTGCCCCGGGCCGCCGGCCTGCGACGGCATCGCCCGCATGGTCCAAAGCGGACGGAGCACGTTCTATTGCCCGCTACTTCAGGCCCCGGTAGCGTCTACGCAGGGAGTAACCGATGCCTGACCCAATAATGATCCAGATCGAAACCCATGGCGCCGTGGGCCTGATCCGCCTGCACCGGCCCGACGCGCTGAACGCACTATGCGATCAACTGATGACCGAGTTGGGGGCCGCGTTGCTGACGATGGACGCGGATGACGCGATTGGCTGCATCGTGCTGACCGGCTCCGAGAAGGCGTTCGCGGCTGGCGCCGACATCAAAGAGATGCGCGACCGGTCCTATCCCGATGTGCTGCGCCACGACTTCATCGGCGAGCGGTGGGAGACGGTGTTGCAGGTTAAAAAGCCGGTTGTGGCCGCCGTCGCCGGGTTCGCCCTGGGCGGCGGGTGTGAGCTGGCGATGATGTGCGATCTGATCGTCTGTGCCGACACCGCCAAATTCGGGCAACCGGAGATCAACCTCGGTGTAATACCGGGCGCCGGTGGCAGCCAACGCATGACCCGCTCGATCGGCAAGAGCAAGACGATGGATTTGTGCCTGACCGGCCGCATGATGGACGCGGCCGAGGCGGAGCGCTGCAACCTGGTCAGCCGCGTGTTTCCCGCCGCCGACTTCATGGCCGAGACGCTGAAGCTGGCGGCAAAGATCGCGAGCCAGTCGCCGGTCGCCACGCTGATCGCCAAACGCGCCGTCAACGCGGCCTACGAAACGCCGCTGCACGAAGGCCTGCGGACCGAGCGCAGCCTGTTCCTGTCATTATTCGGAACGGCCGGCCAGCGCGAGGGAATGGCGGCGTTTGTGGAAAAGCGTAAGCCGGATTTTGCTCGAAAAGTTTGACTCTCCCCGACTGCTTGCTTAGACAGCGTCCTCCCAGGGCGTCATGCCCTGCCCGACTAAACCAACCTAACAAGAGATCTCATGGCGAATACCGCATCGGCCCGTAAGCGTATCCGGCAGAACGTGAAGCGCACGCTGCGCAATACTGCGCGCAAGTCGCGGATGCGTACGTTCGTGAAAAAGGTCGAAGTTGCGTGCGCGGCAGGGGACAAGATTGCGGCAGCTGCAGCGTTCCGCGCGGCCCAGCCGGAGATGCAGCGTGCGTCGGGAAAGGGCGTAATTCATAAGAACACGGTGGCGCGCAAGTTGTCGCGGCTTTCGGCACGTATCAAGGCTATGGCCGCCGCACCAGTCTAAACTACTGCTTACAGGTCGAGTTGGTTTGGGGGCAGTTTAAACTGCCTCCCTTTCTACGTTATACTGAGATCGTTTCGTATTTACGTAGTTTTTGATTGCCTTTCTCGCGCTCTTGTCTTACAAACTACTGGTCGCCACCAGCGACCGAACTAATCGCCGCCTGAGGATCTCGCATGGTCCCGGGCAATCGTTTTCGCTCGTCCCAGTCGATCCGGTGACGTCCAACAGGCAGGTGTCGATGCAAGCCCAGTCACCCGCCGCCGAAAGCCAGCCTGTCGTGGCGTCGAATATTTCCACGGCCTTGGCGGGTACAGCGCCCGTAAACAACTCCCAACCGGCCCAGCCCGAGGGGCTGATGCAGGCGTGGACCCGCATACGCGCCCGACTATTGCGCGACGTGGGAGAGGTCGAGTACCGCACCTGGCTACGCCATATGGCACTTGTGGGGATCGACGGGGACGAAGTGACGGTCAGTCTACCCAGTCGCTTTTTGCGTGACTGGGTCCGCACGACCTACGCCGATAAGCTGAATGCGATGTGGCAGTCCGAACTGCCGGAGGTACGCCGTGTCGATTTGCGCATCGGTGGCGGGGTCGAACCGACCGATTTGCCAGTGCCGCTTCCAATAATCGCCGCACCCGTAGCCGAACTAGCCGCAGAACCGAAGTCCGAGGCGCGCGAAGTTGCTGGCCCGCTCGATACCCGGTTCGAGTTTGAGAGCTTTATCGTCGGCAAGCCCAACGAGTTCGCCTATGCCTGCGCCCGCCGCGTCGCCGAGCGACCGAGCAGCCCGGGCTTCAATCCACTCTTTCTCTATGGTGGCGTGGGCCTCGGCAAGACGCACCTGATGCATGCCATCGGGCTCGAGTTGGCACGCAAAGAAGGCCCGCCCGTCAGCGTCGCCTACATGAGCGCCGAGAAGTTCATGTACCGCTTCATCGCCGCCATTCGCGGGCAGAGCACGATGGAGTTCAAGGAACAGCTACGCAGCGTCGACGTGCTGATGGTCGACGACCTGCAATTCCTGATCGGCAAGGACAACACGCAGGAAGAGTTCTTCCACACGTTCAACGCCCTGGTCGACGCCGGTAAGCAGATCGTGGTCAGCGCCGACAAATCGCCCTCCGACCTGAACGGGTTGGAGGATAGGCTTCGTACCCGGCTCGGCTGCGGCATGGTCGCCGATCTGCACGCAACCACGCTCGAACTGCGGATCAGCATCTTGCAGGCCAAAGTCGCCCGCACCGACACGCCCGTCAGCTCCAAGGTGCTGGAGTTCCTAGCCCACAAGATCACAAGCAATATCCGCGAGTTGGAGGGCAGCCTCAATCGCTTGATCGCCCACGCGAACCTGTTCAACCGCCCGATCACGCTGGAGAGCACGCAGGAGGTTCTGCATGACATACTGAAGGCACATGACCGCCGGGTCACGATCGAGGAAATTCAAAAACGTGTGGCCGAGCACTGGAACATCCGCTTGGCCGACATGAGCAGCCCGCGCCGCGCCCGCGCCGTCGCCCGGCCGCGGCAGGTCGCGATGTACCTGTCCAAGCAGCTCACCAGCCGCTCGTTACCCGAAATCGGGCGACGGTTCGGCGATCGCGACCACACGACGGTTATGCATGCCGTGAGTCGGGTGACGGAGCTGATGGCGGCCGACGCGGATTTCGCCGAGCGGGTCGAGCTGGTGCGGCGGATGCTAGAGGGCTAGCCGTGCTTCACGGAATCGCTACACTCTGACGCCCACCGCGTCTCTGGAAGCCAGCTCATGAAGTTTAAGGCCGACCGCGCCACATTAATCAAGGCGCTGGCGCATATCCAGAGCGTCGCCGAAAAGCGCAACACCATTCCGATTCTGGCTAACGCCTTGATCCGCGTCGAGAACGGCCAGCTGACGTTCACCGCGACCGACATGGAAATCGCAGTCGTTGAGGAGGTAGACGCCAGCACGTCCCGCGACGGCGCAACGACGGCGCCGGCCGCCACGCTGTATGACATCGTCCGAAAGCTGCCGGACGCGGCGGAGATCGAGTTGGAGCTATCGGGTGAGCAGCTGATTTTGCGCGCCGGTCGTTATAAGACGAGCCTGGTCACTTTGCCGACCGACGACTTCCCCAACATGACAGCCGGGTCCCTGCCCCACAGTTTCAAGCTGTCCGGCCAGCAACTGCGTGGCCTGATCGACCGCACCCGGTTCGCGATCAGCACGGAGGAGACGCGCTACTACTTAAACGGCATCTACCTCCATGCGGCCGAGAACGCTGGCGTGCGTAAGCTTCGTGCCGTGGCCACCGACGGTCACCGCCTAGCCCGCGTCGAGGAAGACCGGCCCGACGGCGCCGGCGGCATGCCCGGCGTCATCATCCCGCGCAAGACGGTCGGCGAGCTACGCAAGCTGCTGGACGAGGAAGCGGGCGAGGTGTCCATTTCGCTATCCGACACCCGTATCCAGTTCCGCGCCGGCGGCGTCACCCTTACCAGCAAGCTGATCGACGGCACGTTCCCCGAGTATGAGCGCGTGATCCCGTCCGATAATGACAAGGTGCTGAGCGTGGGCCGCAAGGACTTTGCCGACGCCGTCGACCGTGTCGCCGCGATCAGCAGCGAGAAGTCGCGCCCGGTTAAGATGACGCTCGACACCGACCTGCTGACGCTGTCCGCCGCCAGCCCCGAACAAGGCACCGCCAGCGAGGAACTAGATGAAGGTCGGGTTACGTACACGTCTACCCGGCTAGAGATCGGGTTCCAGGCGCGGTATCTGCGCGACATCACCGACCAGGTCGGTGAGCGGGTAGAGTTTCTGTTCTCGGACGGGTCGGCGCCCACCGTGGTGCGGGACGCCGACGATAGCAGCGCGCTCTATGTGCTGATGCCGATGCGCGTCTAGCCAGCACTTCCCTGCGATGGACCAGCAACCCCGCGGCATAACGACCGGTCTGGTTGAGCCATCCGACGCCGGGTTTGTCGCCGGGTGGCCCGCAGAGGTGCAGGCAATATACCGTATGATGTCCGCTGCCCGGCAGCCGATGATGCTGAGCTGGGGCCCGGAACTGATCACCGCCTACAACGAGCCGTTCCTACCCATCCTCGGCAGCAAGCATCCCCGCGCGTTCGGCTGTCCGTATCGCGAGGTTTGGCCGGAGGTCTGGCCCACGCTCAAGCTGATGATCGCCCCGGTGCTGGCCGGCCAGGCCGCATTTTTCGAAAATATGGAATTCACCCTCGCGGGTCGTGATACGGCGACGGGGTGGTTCAGTTTCTCGGTCACGCCGCTCCGCGACGTCGCAGGTGTCGTCGGCGGCTTTGCAATTGCGGTAGTGGAGACGACGGCGACCGTCTTGATCCAGCGCCGGGTCAATTTTGGCTTGGCGTTGGAACAGGCGCTCCGGCACTGTGCGGACGAGCGCGCGGTGATGCAGGATGCAGCCCGCCTGC
>JANPPS010000332.1:0-25092 GCA_031428635.1 Rhodospirillales bacterium | reverse complement strand
GATCGACCAGGCGGGATAGTTCCATCCAGATATGTCAGAAAAGCCCCAGTTCTGTATAAGGAATAGGCTTTCGAAATAGTATCCTATGTCATATCGGTCGCCGACCGTGCCCTTTGATGAGAACAATTCAATTGCGATTGGATTTGCGAGAAATAGAATCATCACAACGAGGTGCAGTGGATAGATGCGGGCTAAGCGATAGCCCAAGAACCGTAAAATATTTTGCTGTCTTAAGGATCGGAAATTCTGTTCGTAGCTAAGTGCGATAACGAAGCCGCTCATTATAAAAAATAGATCAACCGCCAAATACCCGAACGCTATGACGGCCTGAAATATTGGCCAGGTATCCAGCCCAAATTCCACTCTGAAATGATAAAGAACCACCCACCAAGCCGCGATACCGCGAATGGCAGTCAGGGCAGGGTAGTCGCGCCGTATACTACTGCCGGACACTTAAGGGCTCACGCATTATGTGCTCCCGACGGCCGTGTCTTGATGTTCAAACTCAGCCACCAGATCGCGAATGAACGCCGCCGGATCATTTAGTTCAGCCACAGCTGTCGTTAAATGATTGGTGTGAACCGGAATACCGCCCGCCCCAGTAGTTTCACTATACACAAACAGCGTCCCGTCCCAGTCGATCCGCATTCCAAGTGGATAAGACGGACGTGGTATAACGGTATCCACCGCGATCGAGTTGGTAGATGCCGGACCGGCTGATGCAGGCGGCCGTAGCAGTAATACCCGCAACGGGTCATGATGCGCCAGTTGGGCTGCTAGCCAGTCCCACCCCGACTCATCCAGGTACTCGGCGGTCCGGAACGCGTCAGGGATGTGCGCCTCGTCAAACGTGTACCTAATCTCGACCTGCCAGGCCAGTTTCTCGGTAAGCAACAGGTCGACCAGTCCCGGCAGTTCATGCAGGTTCGACCGGTATGCCATCATATTATATCGCAGCCGTGGTGGCGCTGTCCCAGTGGCGCAGGCGGCGATCAGTTTCGCCCAGTTCTCGTGAAAGATCCCATACCGGGCACCTTTGCGCAGCCGCTCATACGTCTCTGGAACCAGGCTCTCGAGTGACACGTTGATGTGGTGCATCCCGCTCGCACCCAGTTGCGCGAAGTAGGCGTCCGGCATCCGCTTGGCCAGGTTGGTCGTGTACATCAGCCGGTCCCGGTACTCGATCGGAACACGGTCGATGAACCGCAGCAGCTCCGGATGAATTGTCGCCTCATGCAGGCACGACAGCCAGAAGTTACCCTCTCTCACATACGGTAGCAGCCGGATGGCGGCGTCAAACGTCGCGTCGGTCATGAACTGTGTCGTGCGGACGCCCGTGTAGTCGTAGGTGCAGAATGGGCAGCGCAGGTTGCAGTTGTTGACGATGTCCATCGCCACGTGGCCCACCGGCTCGAACCGACCCGTGCAGGTGGGGGCAATGACCAGCGTGAACGGCGCGCCGCGTACGCGGACCGACAGCCGCGACGGGTCTGAGACAGGGTTGGGTAGAATAACCAGGAAGCTATGATGGCCATCGCCCACACCGAGTGCGACCAGCGCGGCGCTGCGTGACCCGGCCACGCCCGTCATCACGGTTTCAGCGCCGTGGAGTACGTCGAACTCGACCTGTTCGCCAGGTTCTGCCTCGTTCCATACCCAACCCGCCAAGTGATGCGCACTGCGTTCGTCAACATACCCGACATAGCGGGGCGGGACCCTGTACGTGATCAGGCCGGGCGCCAACGGAAGCGATCCGGCCGGGCCGTGCACCTCCACGCGGTCGCGCTGGCTCCGCGTCAGCGGCGGATCGAACGGGACAGTGAAGGCGTACGTACCATCGCCCACGCCAACCTGGCGCAGCGTATCGCTGGGCTGGTCGCCGATGCCCTCGGCCAGAACCCCGCCATCGAGCATAATCCGGTAGCATAGCCGGGCGTCCGGGCGGTTCGCGTCGCGCAGCCAGCCCGTCACGTGGGCCGTCGATCGCTCGTCGACATAGCCCTCCATTTGGGACGGGATTTCGGTCACGAGCCCAGGTGCTAGCTCGAGTGGTCCAAACGGGCCGTGGACCCCGACCCGGTCGCGCTGTTCGGAGGTGAGCGGGGGGGAGAAGTGCGCCGTGAATGCGTAGCTACCGTCGCCCACGCCCACTTGGCGGAGTGTCTCGCTCGTTTGGTCGCCAGTGCCGTGCGCCAACACGGCACCGTCCAGCATGACCCGGTAGGCAAGCCGGGCCGCGGGGTCGGCGGGATCGCGCAGCCATCCCTGCACGAATTCGGTCGTGCGCGCGTCGATGTAACCCTGCTGCGACGCCGGCGACGGTCGAGCACGCCGGCGGCTAAACGCTGAAAATAAATTTCCCATGGCGTCAGTTAAGCCGCGTGGGCAAGATCCGCCATGAATTTCCGCCGCCGCCGCCGCAGCATTTGCCACGCGACGCGGGCGCCCATCGCCGACATGCGCCCGCGCGGCGGGAGTCCGATCGCCTTCAGCATCATGCTCATGCTTCGTTCCATATGGCGAAACCGGTAGAACCCCATCGCCTTGCTCATGTACCCGGCGATACAGCGCCCGTGGTCATACGCCAGATCCGGCGACTCGTTACCGCAATAGTAGGCGTAGGCGAGCTCGTCATCCTCCGTCTCCGTCACACGGCCCATGGCGATGCGCAGCCGGGACAGGACACCGATCTCTTCGCGGCCGAGGTAGCGTTTCATGTGGTCGTAGAATAATTTGAAGTGACGATACTCATCGGCGGCGATCAGGTGGCAAACCTGCTGCAACACCGGTTCCGTGGCACTCTCGCTCATGGCCGTGTAGTAGCTACTGGTGCCAATCTCAACCATGCAGCGGGCAATCAACTCGCCGGTGCGGGACCCACGGACGGAGCTATCGACATCCAGCGGCAGTTTATAGCCGTCGCGATAACGCTGAAATGCAGTCTGAAAATCCCATGACGGGTCCGCGAGCATCGCCCAGCGACCGAGAGCGTCGCCGTGCTGGACTTCCTCAACAGCCCAGTTATTCGTGGCTTGCTGAAAATCCGGGTCGTCGTGGAACACGCGGGCCAGGTAGACGGCATATTCGACGCCGTTACGTTCGACCATCGCCGCAGCCTTAACTAACGGTACTAGCTCAGGGTCGATCTGGGACGGCTCAAACCGGTCCCAGGCGATATCCTCGATCTGCCAATGTTTCATAGTCTAGTATACTCGATAACTCGGCGGGCTGACAGAACGGCTTGGACCAGCGCAAGTTCCCCGGCTTGTAGCGGGACTATGGCGCTTCGGCCGCCAGCACCATCGCGCGCGCGGACTGCATCTGGCCCATCAGGCTGTCCAACAGTGCGATATCGGTCTTATCCGCAGCAGCATATCCGGCTTCTGCCGCCGCGAGCCGGGCATCCGCCTTGGCCCGCGACACCTCGGCGACCGGTATCGCTTCGTCCGCCAATACCGTGCACCGCTCGCCCGTCACCTCGGCGAACCCGCCGCTGACAAACAGGCGGGCCGTCGGCTTACCACCCTCATGCAAGACGATCGTGCCGCCACGCAGCAGCACGATCATCGGTGCGTGCCCTGGCAGTACGCCCATGTCGCCCTCGGCGGCCGGGATCACGGCCATGTCGACCGGCTGTGACAACAGCAGCCGGTCGGGGCTTACGATCTCGATCTGGGTCGGCATGTTAGGCGTTGACCTTCATGCCCTCGGCCTTCTTCACAGCGTCCTCGATCGTGCCGACCATGTAGAACGCCGCCTCCGGCAGGTGATCGTACTGACCGTCGCAGATTGCCTTGAAGCTGCGCACGGTGTCGGCGATTGGCACGAAGATGCCAGGGGTGCCGGTGAATACTTCCGCGACGTGGAACGGCTGCGACATGAAACGCTCGATCCGGCGGGCGCGGCCCACGACTAGTTTGTCGTCTTCGCTTAGCTCGTCCATGCCCAGAATGGCGATGATGTCCTGCAGGCTCTTATAGGTCTGCAACACACGCTGCACTTCGCGTGCGACCAGGTAATGCTCCTCACCGATGATGCGGGGATCGAGCGCGCGGCTGGTGCTATCGAGCGGATCGACGGCCGGGTAAATACCCTTTTCGCTGATTGCGCGGTTGAGCGTTGTGGTTGCGTCAAGATGCGCGAACGACGTGGCGGGCGCCGGGTCGGTCAGGTCGTCGGCGGGCACGTAAATCGCCTGCACGGAGGTGATCGACCCCTTCTTCGTGCTGGTGATCCGCTCCTGCAGCGCGCCCATGTCGGTCGCCAGCGTCGGCTGATAGCCCACTGCCGACGGAATGCGGCCTAGCAGCGCCGAAACCTCGGCCCCTGCCTGCGTGAAGCGGAAGATGTTGTCGATAAAGAACAACACGTCCTGGCCTTCTTCGTCGCGGAAATACTCGGCCAGGCTCAAGCCTGACAGGGCAACGCGCGCACGGGCACCCGGCGGCTCGTTCATCTGGCCATAGACGAGCGCCACCTTGCTCCCCTCGGTCGTGTTATCGCCGAGCTTGATGACGCCCGCGTCGATCATCTCATGATACAGGTCGTTGCCCTCACGTGTCCGCTCACCGACGCCTGCGAACACCGACACGCCGCCATGCGCCTTGGCGATGTTGTTGATCAGCTCTTGGATCAGCACCGTCTTGCCGACGCCCGCGCCGCCGAACAGGCCGATCTTGCCGCCCTTCATGTAGGGGGCCAGCAGGTCCACGACCTTGATGCCTGTCACCAGGATCTCGGCGCTCGTTGCCTGTTCCTCAAAGGTCGGTGCGGAGCGATGGATCGAGTACCGCTTCTTCTCACCGACCGGGCCACGATCGTCGATCGGCTCA
This sequence comes from Rhodospirillales bacterium, assembly GCA_031428635.1. Lineage (GTDB taxonomy): Bacteria > Pseudomonadota > Alphaproteobacteria > Acetobacterales > Acetobacteraceae > JANPPS01. The sequence goes on along the minus strand of JANPPS010000332.1, from coordinate 20,260 downwards.
CCGATGACATTCAGGATCCGGCCCAGCGTCTCCGGGCCGACCGGCACGGTGATCGGGCCACCCGTGTCGATCACTTCGGAGCCGCGGACCATGCCGTCCGTGCTGTCCATCGCGATGCAGCGGACGGTCTTTTCGCCCAGCTCCTGCGCCACTTCCAGGACCAGCGTGGTGTCACCGTTCTTTGCGTTCAGCGCGTTCTGAATAAACGGTAGTTCACCCTCGAACTGTACGTCCACCACGGCGCCCAGCACCTGTGTGACCCGGCCGACATTGTTCTTTGCCATCGTGTGCTCCCTCGCTCAGACCGCTTCAGCGCCGGAGATGATCTCGATCAGCTCCCGCGTGATGTTGGCCTGCCGCGTGCGGTTATAGTTCAGTGTTAGCCGATTGATCATGTCACCGGCATTGCGGGTCGCGTTGTCCATGGCGGACATGCGCGCGCCTTGTTCGCCGGCGGCACTTTCGATTAAGGCCCGAAATAGCTGGATCGCCATGTTGCGGGGTAGCAGCGCCCGCAAAATATCTTCTTCGTCCGGCTCGAATTCGTACTGCGCGCCACCGGTGTCTGGGGCATCACCCTCCGGTACCGCGAGCGGAATTAGCCGTAGTTCGGTCGGAATTTGACTGATAACGGACAGAAAACGGTTGTAGACGATGGTGCACACATCGAACTCGCTTGCGTCCAACATCGACGTGATGCGGGCCGCAACTTCTGTCGTGTCGCTGAACTCAACCCGCTTTTTACCGGCAAAGCTGAACTCACCAACCAACCGACTGGCGTATTCACGTCGCAAGTAGTCGCGTCCCTTGCGTCCCACGGTTATCACGCGGACCGTCTTGCCTTCCGCCTCTAGCCGCAGGATCGCACCGCGAGCCGCGCGGCCGACATTGGTGTTGAATGCGCCCGCCAAGCCACGATCGGCGGTGACAACCACCAGCAAGTGCACCTGGTCCTTACCGGTGCCCACCAGCATACGGGGCGCCGTCGGACTGTTCGCGGCACTGCGGGCGAGGGCTCCCAGCATACGCTGCATCCGCTCCGCATACGGCCGCGCAGCCTCGGCCTGAGTCTGCGCGCGCTTCAGCTTGCTGGCGGCCACCATCTTCATGGCGGACGTGATTTTACGCGTGGATTTGACGCTGTTGATCCGCGCGCGAAGGGCCTTGAGGCTCGCCATTACGCGAACGCTTTGGCGTAGCCGTCCATGAACGTCTTCAGCGTCGCTTCTACGTCGGGCTTCATTTCCCGCGTATCGCGAATGGCCTGCAACACACCGGGCTGCTTGGCCTTCAACTCGCTCAGCATCCGCCGCTCGAACTCACCGACCTTGCCGACCGGAATACCGTCCAGATAGCCCTTGGTGCCGGCGTACAGGCTGATGACTTGCTCCTCCACCGGCATCGGCGAGTATTGCGGCTGCTTCAGCAGTTCCGTCAGGCGGGCGCCGCGGGCCAGCAGGTTCTGCGTGCTGGTGTCCAGGTCCGACGCGAACTGCGCGAACGCCGCCATCTCGCGGTATTGGGCTAGCTCCAGCTTGATCGATCCGGCGACTTTCTTCATCGCCTTGATCTGCGCCGAAGAACCGACGCGGCTGACGCTCAGGCCGACGTTCACGGCCGGGCGGATGCCGCGGAAGAACAGCTCCGTCTCCAGGAAGATCTGGCCGTCGGTGATCGAAATCACGTTGGTCGGGATGTACGCGGACACGTCACCGGCCTGCGTCTCGATGACCGGCAGGGCCGTCAGCGAACCGGCGCCAAACGCGTCCGACATCTTGGCCGCACGCTCCAGCAGGCGGCTGTGCAGATAAAATACGTCTCCCGGATAGGCCTCGCGACCTGGCGGGCGGCGCAGCAGCAGCGACATCTGACGGTAAGCAACGGCCTGCTTCGACAAATCGTCGTAGCAGATCATGGCGTGCATGCTGTTGTCGCGGAAGAACTCGCCCATGGCGCAACCGGTGTAGGGTGCCAGGAATTGCATCGGCGCCGGGTCGGACGCCGTGGCGGCGACAACGATGGAGTATTCCATCGCGCCGTTCTCTTCCAACGTGCGGACCAGTTGCGCAACCGTGGACCGCTTCTGGCCAATCGCGACGTAGATGCAATAGAGCTTGGCGCTCTCATCGGTTCCGGCGTTCACGCCTTTCTGGTTGATGATCGCGTCCAACAACACGGCGGTCTTGCCGGTCTGACGGTCGCCGATCACCAGCTCCCGCTGGCCACGGCCGATCGGGATCAGCGCGTCGATAGCCTTCAGGCCGGTCTGCATCGGCTCATGCACCGACTTACGCGGAATAATGCCGGGCGCCTTCACCTCGACCCGGGTCCGCGTCACGTCCTTCAGCGGCCCTTTGCCGTCGATCGGCTCACCAAGACCGTTCACCACGCGCCCCAGCAGGCCGCGGCCCACGGGCACGTCCACGATGTCGCCGGTGCGGTTGACGGTATCACCCTCGCGGATGCGCGTGTCGTCGCCGAAAATCACGATGCCGACGTTATCGGTCTCAAGGTTCAGCGCCATGCCCTTGATGCCGGCGCCGGGGAACTCGACCAGCTCACCCGCCATCACGTTCTGCAGCCCGAACACACGGGCAATGCCGTCGCCGACCGACAGAACCTGGCCGGTTTCGGCGACGTTCTGCTCGGTATCGAAAGCAGCGATCTGCTTCTTTAGGATGTCCGAAATCTCGGCGGGACGGATTTCCATCAGGCGGCACCCTTCATAGCGTATTGCAATCTTTGTAGACGGGACTTGAGGCTCGTGTCGTATAGCCGGGCACCCACGCGCAGCACTAGGCCGCCAAGTAGGCTGGGATCAACGGTCTCATCGATGTTTACCTTGGCATAACCGGCCTCGATCATGCGGGCGCGTAATTGTTCGCGCTGCACATCCGTCAACGGATGCGCGCTACTGACGTATGCTACGACCACGCCGCGCTTTTGGGCCACCAACGACGCGAAACCGCTGACGATGATGCGTAGCGCGCTTAGGCGGCGATTATTGGCGACCACGCCCACGAAATCGCGCACCAACTTACCAAAGCCCTGGCTATCCAACACGGCGTCTGCCGCCAGCCGGGCTTGGTTCACGTCGATAAGAGGGCTTTGAATCAAGCGCCGGAACTCAGGGCTCGTATCGATCAGGCGGCCCAGCGCATCCATCTCGGCGACTGTCGCATCGATCGCACCTGTCTCGTCCGCCTGTGCGTACAGCGCGTTGGCGTACCGTTCGGCAAGCCCGCTGCTGGATGAAGTCGTGCCAGAGGCCACGTGTCCCCACTATCATTGATACCGCATATGCGGCGTTTTACTTGACTGCCGGGCCAATAGCATGGGGGTTTCGGTAGGGAAAGGGCTGTGACCCGCTTGCGTGGCGCCGAACGGCTCGGGCACGTTACGCCATGGACCTGACCCTTACCCGCCTGCAGTGCGCCTACCGCACGGGTGCGGCTACACCCGAACACGCGATGGCCGCCGCCCTGGATCGCGCAACCGACGATGCCGTGTGGATCAGCCGGGTACCTCGGGATGCGCTAATACAGGCGGCGCGCGCTGCCGACGTGTCCCGGCCGCTGGGCGGCGTTCTGTTTGCGGTCAAAGACAACATCGACGTGGCCGGCCTGCCCACGACTGCCGCGTGCCCGGCGCTGACCACCACGCCCGACCACCATGCGCCCGTCGTGCAGCGCCTGGTGGATGCGGGCGCGATCGTGGTCGGCAAGACCAACATGGATCAGTTGGCGACGGGGCTGGTCGGCGTGCGCTCGCCCTATGGCGTGCCGCGCAACCCGTTCGACGCGGCGGTCGTGCCGGGGGGCAGCAGTTCGGGGTCGGCCGTGGCGGTGGCCGCGGGGCTCGTAAGTTTCGCGCTCGGCACGGATACGGCCGGGTCGGGAAGGGTGCCGGCGGGGCTGAACAATGTGGTGGGGCTGAAGCCGACGCGCGGCTGGATCAGTACGACGGGCGTCGTGCCCGCTTGCCGGTCGTTGGACTGCGTGTCGATCCTGGCATTGACGGTGGCGGATGCGCTGGCGGTGCTGAGCGTGGCCGGGGCCTACGACGCCGCCGACCCGTTTGCCCGGCAGCCCGCGCCACGGGGGTTTGCGGCGCTGCGACTCGGCGTCCCCGCCCGGCCCGAGTTCTTCGGCGACGCCGCGGCCGCTGACGCCTATGCCGCCAGCATCGATCGCGCTCGCACCCTTGGCGCCACCATCGTGCCGTTCGACTTCGCGCCGTTCGCCGATGCCGCGTCGCTGCTGTACGGCCCATGGGCGGCGGAGCGGGCAGCGGCGCATGGCGCGCTGCTCGATCAGCCCGGTGCGGTGCTGCCGGTTATTCGGACGATCCTCGCGGGTGGCGCGGCCATGACCGGCCCGGCGGTGTTCGCGGCTCAGCACCGTTTGGCGGCGTTGATCCGGGATGCAGGCCCGGTGTGGCGGCAGATCGATTGCATGATGCTGCCGACATTACCCAGTGCGCCGACGCTGGCGCAGGTCGCGGCCGACCCGATCGGGGCCAATGCGCGGCTGGGCACGTACACTAATTTCGTGAATTTAATGGACCTGGCCGCCATCGCCGTGCCGGCCGGGTTTCACACGGGCGGAATGCCGCATGGGGTCACGCTGGTCGGTCCGGCCTGGTCCGACCACGCTCTGGCGGCATTCGGCGCCCGCCTGCACCGCGCGGCCGGCATCACGCTGGGCGCGACCGGGGCAACGCTGCCGCATGACGGCGTAGAGGTTGCGGTGTTCGGCGCGCACCTGACCGGTCAGCCGCTGAACGCCGACCTGGTTGCGCGCGGCGCGTGGTTCGTTCGCCCGTGCGTGACCGCGCCCGGCTACCGCATGCTGCTGCTGCTGGCCGGCCCGCCGCCGCGTCCGGCGCTGGTTCGCGATGGCTCCGCCGCACTGCCCGGTGAGGTCTGGGCCCTGCCTGCCGCCGCACTGGCCGGGTTCCTGGCCACCATCGCGCCGCCGCTCGGCCTGGGCACCGTGGAGTTGAGCACCGGCCCGGCGCTGGGATTCATCAGCGAGGTGACGAGTGGCGACGACATCACAGGCCATTCCGGCTGGCGTAACTGGTTGGCGCAGCGCGGTGCCGGATGAGAAACGCCGAGCGCGATGCCAATGGATTTCAGACAGCTCGGTATGCTGAAACCATTCAGCGATGGGGCCTAAAGCTCGCCGCGCCGGCGAAGGATAGCGTCGGCCCTCTAAGTCCTGCGCGGCCGCCATTTGTGCCCAGACCGTCCGGCTTATTTCCGTTGCAGTTTACCTGAGCGATGCCCCACGATCATTAGCGGACCAGGGAGAAATCTGGTGTGGCTTGGTTGTCCAAAAGGATGGTGCTGCACGGATCAACTCCGGCAGCGCGCTGCAAACGGGGGAAGAAATGGCGACACTTGGTAATGCGACACGACGGGGCCTCTTGGCAGGGGTTGGCGCGGCCGGGCTGTTGCCCGCGGCCGGACTTCTAGCGGCGCCGGCTTGGGCAAAACTCGCAGCGGGCCTGGGGCAGGCACCCTATTTCTACCGCTTCAAGCTCGGTACCGCGGAATGCACGGTTGTCACCGACGGACAGCTTCCGCTGGGTGACCCGAATGTCGCGTTCCTGAACATCCCCAAGGACGAAATAGCACGGGAGTTGCGCGATAACTTCCTGCCGACGGGCAATGCCGTTCTGGAGCAGAACGTGCTGGTGGTAAACTTCGGCGATCGAGTAGTCCTGTTCGATACCGGAATGGGCGGCGATGCCCTGTTCGGCCCAACGACCGGTAAGCTCGTTCCCGCCCTGCGCGCGGCGGGCATCGACCCCGCGAGTATCGATGCCGTGGTGATGTCCCACGCCCACATCGACCATTGCGGCGGATTGGTTGGGGCAGATGGGCAGCCTAACTTCCCGAATGCGCGCCTATTTGTGGGCCAAGCCGACTACGATTACTGGACCGACGACGCCAAGGTGCCAGCGACCTACCCGGCCCGCGCCAACTTTGTGCGCCAGGCCCAGCGTAACCTAGTGCCCTTGCGGGAGCGGATCATTTTCTACCGGGACGGGCAGGAGATCCTACCGGGAGTGACCGTGCTTGCGGCGCCGGGCCACACGGTCAGCCACTCGATCTTTATGATCAACGCAGGCGGCGGGCAGCTTTGCTATGTCGGCGACCTGGCACACCATCCCGTGCTGCTGCTGGAGCGTCCGCGCACGCAGTTCGCTTACGATACCGATCCGGCACAGTCCGCCGAAAGCCGCGTGCGAATGCTGGGTATGCTGGCGGCCAACCGAGTGGCGTTGCTGGCGTACCACTTTCCCTGGCCCGGTATCGGCCATGTTGTGACCGCCGGGGATGGGTTTCGCTATCTGCCGACGCCGGTGAATTTGGAAGGCGTGAGCGCTTTGTAGGGTGGGACCACCGGTCCGTGTGCCGCTGCCCTGGATCGATTTGGTCCGGCAGGGCTAACCATTACGGCTCAATCGAGTGGACGGCGGGGTGGACGCGCTGGCGACCCATGGCAACGACGGGACGCCAGCGTAGTTCCGGTTCGCGGTGCAGAACGGGGGTGTGGCCGTGCCGGAACCCGCATCGGCGTGGCTGCTGTTAACGGCGTTGATCGGCCTACAGAAACGACACCGGGTCCACGTCCACATCCACGCGTGACCGGGCGGGCACCGGTACCTGCTTCAGCCAGGCGCGCAGCACGGGCTGCACCGCCACGTCGCGTCGCGCCTTTAGCAGCAACCGCCGCCGGTGCCGGCCGCGCAGGATCGATAGCGGTGCCGGCGCCGGACCTAGAACAACCAGCCCGTCGCCCCGCGGCGCCGCCCGCCCCAGCGCCGCCGCCAGTGCGTCCGCCTCCCCGGCAGTATCGGCGCTTACGATTAGTGCCGCCAGCCGGCCATAGGGCGGCCAATGCCCCGGCCGCCGTCCCGCGGCCTCCGCCGCCATGAACGCGGCCAGATCGCCGCCGACCAGCGCCTGCATGACCGGATGCTCCGGACTGAATGTCTGCAACAGCACGCGGCCTGGCGCCTCTGCCCGTCCGGCGCGGCCCGCAACCTGGTGTAGTAGTTGCACCGTTCGCTCGGCCGCGCGCAGGTCGCCACCGGCCAGGCCGAGATCGGCATCCACGACCCCCACCAGGGTCAGATGCGGGAAATGCCAGCCCTTTGCCACGATTTGCGTGCCGATAATCAGGTCTACCTCCCGCCGCTCGATCCGGTGGGCGGCGTCGGCGGCGGCGTTGGGGCCGGTCAGCGTATCGCTGGCCATAACCAGGCGGCGTGCCTCGGGAAACAGGGCGGCGGCTTCCTCCGTGATGCGCTCCACGCCCGGGCCGATCGGCGTCAGGCTGTGCGGTGCGTCGCAGGCGGGGCAGTTATCCGGAATATCCTCGGTATGCGCGCAATGGTGGCAGGTCAGGACGTGACGGGCCCGGTGTTCCACCAGCCACGCCGTGCAGTTTGGGCATTGCATGCGGTGTCCGCAGTGCCGGCATAGCGTCAGCGGCGCATAGCCCCGGCGGTTCAGGAACAACATGGCCTGCTCGCCGCGCCCGATCGTCTCCTCGATCGCCGCCACCAGGGTCGGGGACAGGAATCGGCCACGCGGCGGCGCGTGCTCACGCATGTCGATCGCCACCACCGCCGGCAGCTGCGCCCCACCATGCCGCGCAGTCAGCGTCAGGCGCTGGTACCGCCCGGCATCCACGTTGCTCAGCGTCTCCAGGCTTGGTGTGGCGGACACCAACACGGCGGGTGCCCCGCTTAGGCGCGCGCGAACGACCGCCATGTCGCGGGCATGGTACGTCACGCCGTCCTCCTGCTTGAACGCCGTCTCATGCTCCTCATCGACGACAATCAGGCCCAAATCCGGAAACGGCAGGAACAGGGCGGAGCGGGCGCCGACAACGATGGGGGCCGTGCCCTCGGCCACCGCCCGCCAGGTCTGCCGGCGGGTACGGGATGACAGGTCGGAGTGCCAGACGGCGGGTGCCGCGTGGAACCGGGCGGTGCAGCGTTCGAGCCATTGTGCGCCCAACGCAATCTCCGGCAGCAGCACCAGGGCTTGGCGGCCGGCCGCGACGCAGGCGGCGACGGCCTCCAGATACACCTCGGTTTTGCCGGACCCGGTCACGCCGTCCAGCAGGGTGACGCCGAAGCCGGCGGTGACGGCGTCGCGTAAGGCCCGGGCCGCGCTGGCTTGCTCGGGGCGCAGCGTCGGGCCAGGGCTAGTGACGTCGGGCGTTGGGGGATGCCAGGCGGGCAGGGCCACGCGATCGATCTGTCCGGCCTGGACCATGCCGCGCACGATCGCGGGCGACACGCCGGCCGCGCGGGTCAGGGCCGGCAGGGTCTGAAGGACGCCGGGCGTCATCGCATCCAGTACCCGCTGCCGGCCCGGCGTCACGCGCCCCGCGACGGTGCCCAGCCGATACCCGGCCGACGGCGTGTCCGGCTGCAGCGCATTCACCCGCAATGCCATCGCCAGCACGTCGCCCGGAAAAGACAGCGTGTAGCCCGCGACCCAATCGATGAACCGTCGCAACGCGGCCGGCAGTGGCGGCTGGTCCAGCACGGCGGTCACGGGCTTCAGCTTGATATCGTCCACGGCCGGGCCGGACGCGCTGTCCCACACCACGCCGACTTCCGCCCGGCGATTGAGCGGCACCAGGACGATGTCGCCGGGCTGTGGGTCCTGATGCGGGCCCACGGCGTAGTCGAATGGCCCGGCGAAGGGGCGCGGCAGCAGGACAGGAATGCGGGCGCGTGCGGGTTCGGGGCTTGCCAGCAGCCCGGGCAAGGCTAGGCTTGGTTCCGATGGAACGGGGCGGCTCATGATCTGGACGACACGGGCTGCACATGCGGCGGCGCGGCTGCCTTTGCAATCACGCCATGGCTGACCGCGCCCCCAGTAACCCTGGCGCCCCGGCCGCGCTGGACGATGGCGCCGTCCGGGCGTTCCTGCGCGACAACCCCGGCTGGCTTGCGCGCCAGCCCGGCCTGTATGGCGCGATGGACCCGCCCCGGCGCGTGTACGGCGACGTGCTCGCTGATCACATGGCGGCACAACTGGCGCAGGCGCGGGCCGAGGTTGCGACGCTGGCCCAGCACCGCCGCGTGGCCGAAAGTTTTACCACGCGCGTCAACGCCGCCGTTTTGGCGCTGATCGCCGGGCGCGCTGCCGTGCTGCCGGAACTCGCGGGCCTGCTTAGCCTGGATAGCGTGCGGCTGTGTTCCGAGGCTCCGTACCCCGGCGCGATCCTGCTCCGCCCCGGCACCGTTCAGGCCGTGCTTGGCCGGCGGGAAACGGTGGTCGGTGAAGCACAGCTCGACCCGGCCCTGCATGGTGAGGCCGCGTCACTCGCCCGTTTTCAGGCGCTGGTTCGTCTACCCGGCGTAGCACCCACTTTGTTAGCACTGGCATGCCGCGATGGCCGGGCGCTGGCCGGGGCGTCGGCCGCGTCGTTGGGCTTTTTGGGGGCTGCCGTCGCCGCGACCGTCGTTTAGCGCGGGTTGTCAGGCCGTTGCCGGAAATTGCGGCGGCCGCCAGTCCTCACGACAGTGACTGCGATTCCCGTCCACGGAATAACTTGATCCCGTGGAGCAAAAGAGCCGTCGGCGCCGGGCTTTCGCCGTCGCCCAGGTTGCGGCCTCCGCGACATTGGACTCGATATCCATCCTCGTCGTGCCGGCTGCCTTGACCGGCGGCGCGGGGTGTGGCGGACATGCGGTATATACGTTTTGCAAGGCTGCACGGAACGCCATGACCCGGCGTGAGTTGTGCCCATCAAGCGTCGGTGATCGCCACATTTATGGCCGACCGAGAAGGAGCAGCCGTGACCCCCACCCGCCGTACTCTGCTTGGGGGCGCAGCCGCGCTCGCGATCACACCAACCGCCCGCGCCCAGCAGGCCGGCATTACTGTACGCGTCGATCGTGATTTTGAGGTGCTGGACCCCGCGTTCCGTAGCGGTCTGCAGGATGGCAATATCGTCCGCGCAATCACCCAGCGGCTGATCGGTACGGGCTACAACGGCGCGGACCTAACGTTGGACGCGGCGTCACGGGTGGAACAGACCTCTCCAACCACGGTCGAGTTTACCCTAAAGCCCGGCCAAAACTTCACCGATGGCTACGGTGAAATGACCGCCGACGACGTGAAGTTCTCCTATGAGCGGTTCATTCTGGGCCAGGACGGGCGGGAGAGCCCGTACAAAGGCGAGTGGGCCGGCCTGAAGCAGGTTGACGTCACCGGCACGCACACGGGCACGATCGTGCTGGAACGGCCGCGTGCGGAGCTGTTTACCATTGCGCTAGGCGACGTGGCGGGCTGCATTCTATCCCGCCGGGCCGTGACGGAGCGGGGGCGGGAGCACAACACCCGGCCGGTCGGATCGGGCGCATTGATGGTCACAGCGTTCGAAAAGCAGCGTCAGGTTGTGCTGCGCCGTAACCCCGGGTTCGCGGGCATTCCATCCGGCTATGAGCAGGTGACCGTCCGCTACGTGCCGGACCCGCGCACGGCGGAACTGGGGCTGCGCGCCGGGGACCTCGATTTCGCAGCACTGCCGCCGCAGGTTGCCGAACCCTTGCGCCGCGTTCCCGGCCTGGTGGTGATCGACCAGCCCGGTATCGCGAACGTTTGGCTGGGCATGAACGTGGATAAGCCGCCGTTTAACGACATCCGCGTGCGGCAGGCGATCGCGCTGGCACTCGATCCGGACCAGATGATACTGGCCGGCTATAACGGCCGGGCCCCACGCGCCAACGCGCTTATTATGCCGCAGGTGCTGGGTTACTGGGCGGATGCACCGGTGTCCAAGCGGGACGTGGCGGCCGCCAAGCGGTTGATGGCCGACGCCGGGCACGCGGCAGGTTTCAAGGCCCGGATCACGGTGCAGAGCCAGCCAGTGTACCAGACGATGGCCCTCGTCGCCCGCGCGCAGTTGGCCGAGATCGGTATCACCCTCGAAGTCGAATCGCTGGACGGGGGAAGTTTCTTTAGTTCCGGTAAGGGTGACGCGGGCAAGACGCTCGACCTGTTCATGATCCGGTTCAACGGCAAGCTCGATCCCAATTTCCTCGCGCAATGGTTCACGACGGGTCAAATCGGCACGTGGAACTGGCAGCGGTGGTCCAGCCCGAAATTCGACGCGCTGCTGGATCAGGGATCGGCCGAGGTAGATGACACCAAACGGGCGGCGCTGTTCGTGCAGGCGCAGCAGCTGATGGCGGAAAGTGCCGCGTTCGTGTGGCTGACCTATGATTTGAGCGTTTTCGTACACCGCGCGACGGTGCGCCCGGCGCTGCTGCCAACGGGTATCGACTGGGCGCTCGACCGGTTTGCGCCCGCCTAGAACATGCAAATTTTTCTGGTTCGGCTGGCGACGGTGGTGCTGACGATATTCAGCGCGATGGTGCTGCTATTCGTGCTGACCACCCTGGTGCCGGGCGACCCCGCGACGGCGCTGCTGGGACCGCAGGCCAGTCCGGCTGCCGCGCACCAGTTCGTCGTCGAAATGGGCCTCGATAAGCCGATCCTGACGCGGTTGGGCATCTTTGCCGGCCGGCTGCTGATGGGCGATTTGGGAACCGATGTACTCAGCGGCCGTCCTGTGCTGGGCGTCGTCGCTGCCGCCGTACCGCCCACGCTGGCGTTGACGGCTGCCGGTATGGCACTGGCGATCGTGTTCTCCATTCCGTTGGGTGTGATCGCGGCGCTGCGGCCCGGATCGGTGCTGGACCACGGGCTGGCCGGCCTGTCGGTCGCGATGATCGCGGTACCGAGCTTCGTCGTCGGGATCGCTTTGTTGCTGGTCTTCTCCGTGTGGCTGGACTGGCTGCCGGTGCTGGGCGCCGGGTCCGGCGGGTTGGGCGATCAGGCCCGACGGCTGGTGCTGCCGGCGGTGGCGCTGTCGATCGGCTGGGTGGGCTTTCTAGCGCGGCTCGTTCGGACGTCGATGCTGGAGGTGCTGGGGCAGCCCTACATTCGAACCGCGCGAGCGTTCGGGCTGCGACGCCGGCAGGTCGTGTTCAAATATGCGCTGAAAAATGCCCTGGTACCCGCGCTGTCGGTCTTGGGCCTGGGCGTCGGACGGCTGTTGGGCGGCGCTGTGCTGGTGGAGATCGTGTTCGCCCGCCCCGGCCTTGGGCGTCTCATGCTAGATGCGATTAACGCCCGTAACTTCCCGGTTCTGCAGGGGGCCGTGCTAGTTGTGGTGACGCTGTTCGTGGTGGCCAATCAGCTGACGGATATAGCCCTGGCCGCGATTGACCCGCGTACCCGGCAATGAAATTGGGCCTGGCCGGAAGTCTGGGCGCCGCAATCGTGGCGCTGATCGTTGTCGTGGCGGTGTTCGCACCGGTGCTGGCCCCGTATGACCCGGACGCGCTGGATGTCATGGCCCGGTTCGCACCCTCCGGCGCCGCCCATTGGCTTGGTACGGATCAGCTGGGCCGCGACTTACTCAGCCGGCTGATGCATGGCGCGACGGTGGCCATGGCCGTCTCCGGCTCGGCCGTGTTGATCGCGCTTGCTGTGGGCACGGCCCTCGGCGTGCTCGCCGCCAGCGCGCCCGGCTGGGTGGAGGTGGCGGTTGTGGCCGGGCTCAACGTCATCAGCTCGTTCCCGTCGCTGGTGCTGGCCCTGGCGGTCGTCGCCGTATTCGGGCCGAGCAATACGGTGCTGGTCGCGATGGTGGCGCTGACGCTCGTACCGCAATTCGGCAAGGTTGCCTGGGCACAGACCCGGTCGCTACGCCAATCTCCGTATCTCGAGGCTGAGCGCGTGCTGGGGGCAGGCTGGTTCCGTATCGTGCTGCGCCACGTGCTGCCCAACATCGCCGGCCCCCTGATTGTGCTGGCAAGCATGGAAATTCCCGCCGCCATCACGATCGAGGCCGGGTTGAGCTTCATTGGCCTGGGTGTACGCCCACCCTTGGCGAGTTGGGGCACCCTGATTTACGACGGCTACGCCTATTTGTCCGATAGTGCCGGGCCGGTCGTGGTGGCCTCCGTGGCGTTGGCGGTCGCGACCCTCGGCTTCACCCTGTTTGGGGAGGCGTTACAGCGTTGGGCGGACCCGCAGCGGTGAATTTGATCGAGATCGAGGACCTGTACGCGGTATACGGCACGTCCGAAGTGCTACGCGGCGTGACGCTATCGATCGCACGCGGCCGGATCCTGGGTGTGGTCGGCGAAAGCGGGTCGGGCAAAAGCACGCTGGCACTGGCCCTGTTGGGCATGACGGTCGGGTTAGACCGTCGCGGCCGTATCGTAATGGACGGCACGGATCTGGAGACGCTCGACGAGCCGGCGCGTGCCGAGTGGCGCGGGCGAAAAATCGCGATGGTGTTTCAGGACCCGGCCAGCGCGCTCAATCCGCTATTCACCATCGGCACGCAGCTGGTCGACGTCCTGCGCCGTCGTAACCCGGCCATGGGTGTCCGTGACGCCCGGCTGGCGGCAGAGGCGGCGCTGGCATCGGTGGACATCGCGGACCCCGCGCTGCGTCTGCGCGCCTACCCGTACGAGCTGTCGGGCGGCATGAAGCAACGGGTCATGATCGCGATGGCGTTGGCGGCCGCGCCGGACCTGTTGCTGGCCGACGAACCCACGACCGCGCTGGATGCGACGATCGAAGCCGGAATCGTCCGCCTGTTTCAGGCCCTGCGGCAGGAGTTTCAGGGATCGATCCTGTTCATCTCGCACCAGCTCGGCCTGGTGGCGCAATTATGCGACGACGTGGCGGTCATGTACGCTGGCGCCGTGATCGAGCATGGGCCGGTGGCGGGTGTGATCGCCGCACCGCGCCACCCGTATACGCAGGCCCTTATTGCGTGTGAGCTGGATGACACCGGCGATCCGAACGCGCCCATCGCCAGCATACCCGGTGAGGTTCCCAGCCCGTCCGAGCATCCGTCTGGCTGCCTGTTCGCTGCCCGCTGCCCGTTGGCTGAACCGCGCTGCGACACGCCGCAGGTGCTGCGCGTGGTCGCGCGCGAGTGGGAGGTCGCGTGTTGGAAGGCGTGATCCACTATGACCGTGCCCGGGCCGAATTCCGCGGGCTGACGGCGTTGAACAACGTGGACCTGACGATCGACGCGGGTGTTGTCACGGGCCTGGTGGGCGAAAGTGGGTCGGGCAAGACAACGCTGTTGCGGACCGTGCTCGGCCTCGTGCCGCTACGGTCGGGCGTGGTGACCGTCGATGGCACGGCTGTCGCGACGCTTATGGCCCGCGACCGGCTGGCCTTCCGTTCCGCCACGCAGCTATTGCCGCAGGACGCGGCCGGGTCGCTGTCGCCACGGATGACGGTCCGCGCGCTGCTGCAGGAGCCGGGGCTTATCCATGGGCGGGACGACTGGCCCGCGGTCATGGCGCTGATGGCGTCGCTCGGCTTGCTGCCGGATCTGTTGGACCGGCGCCCGTATCAGCTGTCGGGCGGGCAGGCGCGGCGGGTTGCGGCGGTGCGGGCCCTATCGCTCGGGCCACGCGTGCTGCTGGCGGACGAGCCGACGGCCGGGCTAGACGTTTCCGTGCAGGGCGGGCTGCTGACCGTGTTGCTGGCCCAGCAGCGGGCGCTGGGTCAGACGCTGGTGGTATCCAGCCACAACCTGAACGTCGTCCGGCGGATCAGTACGGCGATGGTGGTGATGTATTTGGGTGAGGTGGTGGAGCAGGGGCCAACCGCCGCCCTGTATGCAGCCCCGGCCCACCCCTACACGGCTGCTCTGTTATCGACCAACCCGGTGCTGGACCCCGCCCGGCGTCGCACGCCCGTGACGTTGGTTGGTGAGATACCAAGTCCGCTGCGCCCACCGCCGGGCTGCCGGTTCCATACCCGGTGTCCGCAGGTTCAGCCGCGCTGCCGGGTCAATCCGCCGGCGTTGACTGGGGATTCTGGCCGGCGGGTACGGTGCCACTACCCGTTGGCGTGACCCAGCAACGTGTCGGCCAAATGCGACGCCAGCGTTTGCAGCTGCCCGACGGCGGCGTTGGGCTCGATCGATCCGCCATCTGCCCCGCGCAGTACGTCGAGCACCCGCAGGCCGACAACGCCGAACGCTTCGCTGAGTAGTGTCTCGAACGGCCCGTCGGGTAGTGCGAAGGTCCGGCGCAGTTCCTCCCCCAACAACATCTGAGAGTTCCAGCCGCCGATCGGGGGATAGGCCGGGTCAGCGCCTGCGAAAATGTGGGTGAGGCGGGCGGTCTCGTCCATAATGGCGTTGTGCGGTACGGCGCCGCCGGCGCGGGCGATCTGCAACGCGAACCAGCCATCGACCAGGCCGCGGACGACGGCGCGGTCGCCCAGGTAATTGGGATGATCCGCCCGTCGCAGCGCGTTGCCGGCCGGCCCTTGCTCGATGCGGCGCCGCCACTCCGCCCGCAGCGCCCATCCGTATTCACGCAGCGTGACCCGGTCCCGCCGGGGCCCGCCAGTGGAGGCGCGGAAGTCTGCCTGGAAGCGCCGTGCCTGACCGGTCACGAGCCACATCCGCCAGCGGCGGGCGCGCCGGGTCATCCACGGGTTGGGCAAAGGGGGGACGTTTGGCCACGTCTGCATTTTTATCACAGGCTCCGTCTCGTTTGCGGAAGGATGCAACTCACGGGCATTTACCCGGTTCTGGGTTTGGGCGGTGTGGGCCGCATCACGCGAGGATCATATAATGGGCTTTATTTACTGGATTATAACCGGAATCCTCGCTGGGTTCATTGCCAGCAAGATTGTGTACAAGGCCGGATCGGGCCTAATCGTAGACCTGATCCTGGGCATAGTCGGCGCGGTGGTTGGTGGTTACCTCTTCGAAGTGCTCGGTTTCGCTCGGGCGGGTGGCCCATTCTACACGATTTTCGTTGCGGTGATCGGTGCGATCGTCGTAATTTTTATCTACCACGCGATTACAGGTCGTCGCACGACGATCTGATCCTGGCCGGCTGGCAAATGCGGCCCTGGGCAAACGGGCCTGGGGCTGTTTTGGGTTCAAACAGGAGGAACGTATGGGTTTGTTGGATTCAGTCATCGGTGGCCTGATGGGCGGCGGTCAGGGTCAAAACCCGATGCTGCAGACGGTTCTGCGTTCGCTCGTGGGCGGTAGCGAGACGCAGGGCGGCATGGGCGCCGTGCTGGGCTCTCTACTCGGCGGCGGGCCGCAGCAGCCGCAGCCGCCGCAGCCGCAGCAGCCGGCCCCCGGCGGAACAGGTGGTGGCTTCGGGAACGCGCTCGCTGGTCTCGGCGGTTTGGGTGGGCTGCTAGCGCAGTTCCAGCAGGCAGGCCTGGGTCACGTGGCCGAAAGCTGGGTCGGCAGCGGCCCAAACCATACGGTCAGCGCGGATCAGCTGACGGAGGTGCTCGGGCATGACAAGGTGCAGGACATGGCGAAGCAGTCAGGAATGCCTGCGAACGACATGCTATCGCAGCTGTCCCACATGCTGCCGTCGGCCGTGGACAAGCTCACGCCGCAGGGTGCCAGCCCGTTCGACGGGGCTGGTCAGAACCTGTAGCCGTCAATCGACGATGCGCGAAGCCGTCTTGGTGTCGCGCATCGTCGCATAGACCAGCAACGAGATGAATATCATCCCGGTCACGTACCAGTAGAACCAAGGCTCGTGGCCATTGCTCTTGAATTCAAGCGCGATCAGCGGGGCAGTCCCGCCAAAGAGTGAAGCGGCGATCGCGTAAGGCAAGCCGACACCGAGCGCCCGTACCCCGGCCGGGAACAGCTCTGCCTTCACCACCGCGTTGATACTCGTGTACCCGGTGACGATCACGAGCGCAGCCAGGATCAGCAGCAAGGCTTCGGTGTAGCCCGTCGTCCCGCCTAGTGCCGTCAGGATCGGGACGGTGCACAGCGTACCCAGGATGCCGAACCACATCAGGACAGGCCGCCGCCCGATCCGGTCGCTGATAGCGCCGAACACCGGCTGCATCGCCATAAACAGAAACAGGCTGATGAACGAGATCTCGGCCGTCCACTCCTTCGGAAACTTGAGCGTGTTGGATAGGTAGGTCGGCATGTATGCGCTGAAGGTATAGAACGCGGTCGTCCCGCCCATTGTGAGGCCGAACACCAGCAGCACCTCTTTTGGATGTGCGAGAAGTTGCCTCAGCAGGCTCGGCCGTTCGGCCCGGGTGCGGTTGGCACGAAGCCACTCGGCACTTTCGGCCAAGTTACGGCGCAAATACAAACCATACAGCGCGCAGACAGCACCGATGCCGAACGGAATGCGCCAGGCCCATTGTTCCAGGTCCGCGGTGGTGAAGCGCTGCTGCATGACCAGCAGTACGGCCGCCGCGATGACCTGGCCGCCGATAAGGGTTACGTACTGAAATGAGCTCCAGAAGCCGCGGTTTTTTTCGCCCGCTACTTCGGACAGGTAGGTCGCGGACGACGCGTATTCGCCGCCCAGCGACAATCCTTGCAACAAGCGCGCAACGAGTAACAGGACCGGTGCCCAAACGCCGACCTGGCCATACGTCGGCAGGATCGCGATCATGCCGGATCCCGCGCACATCAGCATGACCGTCAGGGTGAGTGCCGCCCGGCGCCCAGCCCGGTCCGCGTAGTAGCCCAGCACAAAGCCACCCACGGGCCGGATAAAGAAGCCAATGGCGTAGATGCCGAACACCTGCAGAAACTGTGCCGTAGGGTCCTTACTGTCCGTGAACGACTTGGCGAAGTAGATCGCGAACGAGTTGTAAATGTAGAAATCATACCATTCGATAAGGTTGCCGATCGATCCGCCGAAGATGTTCTTCATACGCTGGCCCGTGGTGACGGGGGCGGCTGTGACGGGGGCAGTGGTCGCGGCGATGATGTCGGACATGGGCGGTTCCCCAAAAATCGAGTTGCAACTGGCGTAAGCGATGCCGGCCCACCGCGCAATTCCTGCGTGCGAGTGCGCGGGCACCAGTGTACCGTGCCGCCATGGCACCCCCACCCGACGCGACCGGCGCGTCACCCGCCATTGCCCAATGGTTCAGGCTAAAGGAGCAACACCCCGACGCCCTGCTGTTTCTGCGCATGGGGGATTTCTACGAACTGTTCTTCGCCGATGCCGCCGCGGCCGCTAGCGCGCTCGATATCGTGCTTAGTCATCGCGGCACCTATGCGGGCGTACCGATCCCGATGTGCGGCGTGCCGGTACATGCGTCCGACGCGTATTTGTCCCGCCTGATCCGCCGTGGTTACCGGGTTGCCGTGGCCGAGCAGATGGAAACCGCGCGCGCCCGCACCGGCTCGGCACCGCTGAAGCGCGCCGTCGTGCGCCTGGTCACGCCCGGCACGTTGACCGAGGACAGCCTGCTGGAGGCGCAGCGGCCCAACCTGCTGCTGGCGCTGGCGCAGGTCGGGCGCGGATTGGGTGCCGCGTGGCTGGACGTGTCGACCGGCTTGTTTGAGACAACGGCGCTCGATGCAGCCGGCCTGGGCGCGCTGCTCGCACGCCTGGACCCCGCCGAAATTCTGGCCCCCGCCGGCCTGCCATTGCTGGATCATGAGGCCCGGCGTGGCCCGGCCATCGCGCCCGCCGCCCCGATCGCCGCCGCGCGCCGGCTGGCGGAGGCGTTCGGGGCCGCGAGCCTCGATGCGTTCGGCACTTTTTCGGATGCCGAGGCAGTGGCCGCAGCCCTGGCGCTCGACTACGTGCGGCTGACGCAGGCCGGGCAAATGCCGCGCCTGTCCCGCCCGGCGCCCGCGGCGTTGGATACCACGATGGCCATGGACCAGGCGACGCGCGGTAGCCTGGAACTGACGCGCGGCCGGGACGGGGGTCGCACGCTGCTGGACAGCGTCCGGCACACCTCGACGGCGGCCGGCGCCCGCGCGTTGGCGAATTGGCTAGAGGCGCCGCTGCTGGACCCGGCCGTGATCGCCGTGCGTCAGGACGGGTGGGGCTGGTTCCTGACCGCGCCCGCGGCGCTGACTGGCTTGCGGGCCGCGCTGCGACAGGTGCCGGACATTGCCCGGGCCCTGGCCCGGCTGTCCGTCGGGCGCGCGACCCCCCGCGACCTGGGTGCGTTAGCGCAGGGGCTGGACGCCGCCGCGCTGGCCAGTATCGCGCTGACGGACGGCCCACTCGCGTTCGCGCCACCCGTGCCAGACCTCCGTGATTTGCTGCGCCGCGCGCTGGCCGACCCGGCGCCCACGCGGTCCGATCACGGGGGTGCCGTCGCCGCCGGGTTCGACGCGGCACTGGATGCGGAGTGTGCGTTGCGGGACGACAGCCGCCGGGTCATCGCGGGGTTGGTGCTTGATTACGCGCAGCGCTACGGCGTCGCGAGCCTCAAGATCCGCCATCACGCGCAGCTAGGCTACGTGATCGAGGTGGGGTCCGCGGCGGTCGAGACCTTGCGCGCCCACTCAGATTTGACGTTGCGCCAGGGCATGGCCAATGGCGCCCGGTTCAGCAACGCGGAGCTAAGTGAGTTGGACCGCCGCATTTGCGAGGCGGCGGAGCGGGCGGCGGCGCGGGAGCAGGTGGTACTCGATAGCCTGATCCGGGCGGCGTTGGCAGCGGCGGACACGCTGGCCGAATGCGCGGCGACGTTGGCCCAACTGGACGTGCTGCAATCCTGCGCCCGGTTGGCCGAGGGTGGGCGCTGGTGCCGTCCCGTGGTGACCGACGGCGAGGAGTTTGTTATCGCCGCCGGCCGTCATCCGGTGGTGGAGGCGGCGCTGGCCGGGCAGGCGCAGTTCGTGCCGAACGACGTCGACCTCGGCCCGGCGCGTCGCGTACTGCTGCTGACGGGCCCGAACATGGCGGGTAAAAGCACGTATTTGCGGCAGGCGGCGCTGATCGCGATCCTGGCGCAGGCCGGGCTGCCGGTGCCGGCGGCGTCGGCCATGGTGGGGGTCGTGGACCGCCTGTTCAGCCGGGTCGGCGCGTCCGACGACCTCGCGCGCGGACGCAGCACGTTTATGGTGGAGATGACGGAGACGGCCGCGATCCTGAACCAGGCCGGCCCGCGGTCGCTGGTGATCGTGGACGAGATCGGGCGTGGTACCAGCACGCTGGACGGCCTGGCGATCGCCTGGGCGGTGCTGGAGGCGCTGCATAACCAGGTCCGGTGCCGCACCGTGTTTGCCACGCATTTTCACGAATTGGCCGGGTTGGCGACGCAATTGCCGCGGCTGCGTCCCCACACGATGCGGGTGCGGGAATGGCGGGGCGGCGTCGTGTTTTTGCATGAAGTGACCGAGGGCGCCGGTACGCCCGCCAGCTGCGCCACATGCACGCCCCAGCTGCGTCCGGCCGCGCC
>JANPPS010000331.1:0-1861 GCA_031428635.1 Rhodospirillales bacterium | reverse complement strand
CCGGAGGCGGAGAGATGGGCAGCTTGATCCGGGGTATGGACTGGTCGAAGACTTCGCTGGGTTCGGTGGCCGGGTGGCCGCAAAGTCTTCGCACCACCGTGAGCATCTGCCTGGCCTCGGACCTGCCCATCTGCGTCATCTGGGGCCCAGGCCTCGTGCAAATCTACAACGACGCTTACCGGGTCATTTGCGGTGGCAAGCATCCGCAGTCGATGGGGCAAAACTTTCCCGAGTGCTGGAGGGAGGCGTGGCCGGTCATCGGCAAGGCGCACGATTCGGCATTGGCCGGCGACAAAGCCTTTCTTGAAGTCCAGCAAATTTTTCTCGAACGGCACGGGTATGTGGAGGAGTGCTTCTTCACGTTCTCATTCAGCCCCATTCGCGATGAGGCCGGGCGGGTCGGCGGCCTGTTTCACCCCGTCATCGAAATGACCGCCCAGATGCTCAGCGAACGGCGGACACGGGCGCTGCGCGACCTTGCCGCCCAAACGAGCAAGGCGAAGTCTGTCAGCGAAGCACTCGCCCTCTCTGCTCAGACCCTCGCCCAGCACAACCTGGACCTGCCTTTTACCCTGCTCTACGCACTGGAACCGCATGGCGATCAGGCCCGGCTGATCGATGCGACTGGCCTTCAGGCGGTGACGGTTGCCAATTTGAGCACGGTGTATTTTGGAAGCGGGAAACCAACGCTCTGGCCCTTTGATGCTGTGGTTCGCTCGGGGTCGGTGATGCAGGTAGATGACCTTAGCCAGCGGATTGGCCCGGCGGGCCCTTATCCTGAAGCGCCGAATGCGGCACTGGCGCTGCCGATCATCACGCTAGGCGCCGAACGCCCCGCCGCCATCTTCATCGCCGGTGTCAGCGCTCGCTTGCCGATGAACGAGGCCTACCGCGATTTCTACGACCTGCTGGCTGCCACCGTGACCACCGCCGTCGCAAATGCCCGCGCGTATGACGACGAGCGCAGACGTGCCAAGGCGCTGGCCGAACTGGACCGGGCCAAGACCACCTTCTTCGCTAATGTCAGCCACGAGTTCCGCACGCCACTGACCTTGATGCTCGGTCCTGTTGAAGACGCCCTGGCCGCATCGAACGAGCCAATGCCGCCGTTGCAACGCGAGCGATTGCAGGTCGTTCTCCGCAATGGACTGCGCCTGCAGCGCCTCGTGAACAGCTTGCTGGATTTTTCACGGATCGAGGCTGGTCGGGTTCGCGCGGCGTATGAGCCGACAGCCCTCGCCGACTTCACCGCTGATCTCGCGAGTAACTTTCGCTCGGCCTGCGAAAAGGCCGGACTGGGACTGCACGTCGATTGCCAGCCTCTCGACGAGCCTGTGTTCGTGGACCGGCAGATGTGGGAGAAGATCGTTCTCAATCTACTGTCCAACGCCTTCAAATTCACCTTTAACGGGGAAATCGCCGTCTCGCTTCGGCGCGTCGACGTCGCCATAGAACTGCGTGTACGTGACACCGGTACGGGCATCCCGGCCGAGGAAATGCCGCTGCTTTTCGAACGCTTCCACCGCGTCGAAAACGCGCGCGGACGCACCCATGAGGGCAGCGGCATCGGGCTGGCCCTCGTCCAGGAACTGCTCAAACTGCACGGCGGCTCGATCGGCGCCCAAAGCGAGGTAGGGCGCGGCACGACGTTCACCGTCTCGATTCCGCTGGGCTCGCAGCATCTACCCCCTGATCAAGTCGGCAGCAGCCGCGCCGCCGCGCAGCCCAGCACGAAGGCGAGCCCGTTCGTCGAGGAGGCGCTGCGCTGGCTGCCCGACGCCGATCAATACCCGGGTTGCGGTGCTGAGCCGCCGCAGCTTCAGAATGAGCCGACCGGCTCTGCGTTGTCAGCCCGGCAGCC
>JANPPS010000330.1:0-3796 GCA_031428635.1 Rhodospirillales bacterium | reverse complement strand
CGCGGATGATCGAATTCCGAAGCTGGCCTACGACACGGTCCTGACGGAGCGTGACAACCCTTGGGACATGGCGTTCCTGCCCGACAGCACGATGTTCTTTACCGAGAAGTGCAAAGGCCTGTCGGTCCGGATGGCGTCGGGTGACATCAACGCTCTGCTGGGCATGCCCGGCTCCAAGGATTACCCGAGCATCGCCGATGACCTGTTCTGCAAGGGCCAGGCCGGGATGCAGGGTGTGGCGGTCGACCCCGATTTCGCTAAAAACCGGCTCCTCTACGTCTACTCTACCTCGATGAAGACTGCGCCGGGCTCCAACCGCCTGATGCGGTTCAAGGTGGCCGATGATTTCAAGAGCGTGTCGGACCGGACGGATATCGTTACCGACGTGCCCTACAAGGCTCTCCCAACCGACCACCCGTTCGGTGGCCCCGGCGCACATAACGGCGGCCGCGTCCGCTTTGGGCCGGACGGCTTTTTGTACTTGACCACCGGCGACACCCATAACAGCGCCGTGCCGCAATCGCCGACGCTGATGGGCGGCAAGGTGCTGCGCATCGACCGTGACGGCAAGGCGGCCCCGGGCAACAATCCGCCGGCCGGCTTCGACAAGCGCATCTATACCTATGGCCACCGCAACGTGCAGGGCATTGCGTTCCGCCCGAGCGACGGCACACCGGTCACGGCCGAGCACGGACCGTGGCACTCCGACGAGATCACGATCTTGGTAAACGGCGGCAATGGCGGCTGGGATCCTCGCCCGAACATGGCCGGGCGCGGCGACTGCCCGGGCAATTATTGCGGTTACAGCCCCAACCAGCGTGAGGGGATGAACCCGGCGGAACGGGCGAAGTTCATGCCGATGACAGACCTCGTGACCTATCCCAACGCCATGCCGGCGGTCTGGAACAATAACGGGCTGTCTCAGGGCATGTCGGCGGCGACCTACCTGACGGGTGAGCAGTGGGGCGCCTGGAACGGCCGTCTTGTGGTCGGCTTCATGGGCATCGGCTTCGGCGGCACACCGATGGGCATGCGGGTCGATGTGCTCGACATCGCGGCCGATGGGAAGTCGGTCAAGAGCGTGACCACGATGGCCATGCCGATGGCGTCCGGGCGGTTCCGGTCGTTGGTGGAGGGTCCGGACGGCAACCTGTACGTTGCGACCGACCAGGGCGACGTGACCAAGCTCACGCCGAAATACCCGACGAACTAGGCATAGTCGGGGCCGCGCCGTTGGTTGGCGGCGCGGCCCCAGCACTTGTTTATGGGCTTGAGCGGAATTGAAGGGCTTACGGGATGAAGACGTTGGCTTTGTTTGGACTGCTCGCCGCGTCGGCCATACAGCCGGCTTTGGCCGAGCCAGATGGCGATCCATCAGCCGGGCAGGCGCGATATGGCGTGAATTGCATCACCTGCCATGGGCGGACGGGCAAGGGTTTGGCTGAGTTTCCGGCACTGGCTGGCCGCGATCGTGCCTACATCGCGCAGCGCCTGACACAATATCGGGGCAAGACGGAGATCGGGCCAGACTCAGCCGTCATGTGGTCGATGGCCGAGGAGCTGTCGGATACGACCATCGCCGATATCGCGACCTACGTGTCGGCCACCTTCAAGTAGGCAATCTCAGCGGGGCGGCGGCAACCCGGCCAGGAATGCGCCGAGTTGCGCGGCAAAGAACCGTGCCATGCCTGTCGTACCGTGGCCTCGCGTCTCGGTGCTTGCGGGAATAAGGAATAGGCTTGCGCCTGGAATGCGGGCGAGCGCGGCCGCCATGATCCCCGTTTCGGGCGGGTTGCGCTCGTCGTCGGCGCTGTTGATGGCCAGCACGGCCGCTGAAATGCGCGGCAGACTGGCCGAGGGGTCGTAGTCGCGTGACGCGTCCCACTGCCAGACGAAGTCGTTCGCGTCGGCAGGCGACGGCGCAGCCAGTGCTGCATCCGTCAGGCGGTCGGCGTCGGCCGTTGTCGTTGCCTGCGCCTGCCAGGCGAGCGTTCCACCGTTGGTTGCGACGCCGAACATGGCTGCGGCGAGGCGGAGCGACGGCGGCTGAGCCGTGTAGGCGCCGGCCTGATACGCCGGGTCCTGCCGGATGCCCTCGATCAGCATGCGCCGCATGATCCAATTGCGGGCCGCCATCGGCGACGGCTGCGAGGCCATCGGCACCAGCGCGTCCACGAACGCCGGATAGGTGACGCCCCACACCCACGCATTCATGCCGCCCATCGAGTTGCCGAGCACGAGGCGCAGGTGTTTGACCCCCAGGCACTCCGTCACGACACGATATTGGGCCAGCACCATGTCGGCGTAATTATAACGCGGGAACGCGGCGCGCAGCCCGTCGGACGGTTTTGCGGAGGCCCCTGCACCGAGTGCGTCGGGAAGGATCACGTAGTACCGGGTCGCATCCAGCGGCTGACCCGGCCCGAATAGTGCGCCGCCGAACCCCGGCGACAGCAGGCCCGTGCCCGTGCCGCCGGTTCCATGCAGGACGAGCACGGCGGGGCTGCCCGGATCGCCAAGCATGGTGGTGTGCAGCCGCAGATTGGGCAGCTTGGTCCCGTCATGGAAGGTAAAGGAGGGGAGGTCGCAATCTGACTGTTTAGTCTCGGCTGCGACGGCACAGAGAGGAGCTATCAGTGCAATCGCCAGCAACCGTGAGAACATTCCGACCTCCGAATTGGCATATCGTAGCACACCGCCTGAGATTGAGAGCGCGTTGTCTCCGACCCGGGTGGAGCGATCCTCAACCGAATCGAGCCTCATCGCTAAGATAAAACTCCGCTGTTACGGTCACTTCAGCGGCCAATTAATGAGCGATACTTATTGCGACTCCTTATCCTCGCGCGCAGTGGTGGCCTTACCACGGAATAAAAAGCGTAAGTCAAGCGATGTTTGGGAAATCAAGATCTATGTAAAAATTCGATCTGAGTAATATAAGCACTTTCGCGTATCTCCTTGGTCTGTGGCGGCGAGAGTAACCTTACCAACTCTTGCAACTTAATCCGCAGAGAGTTTATAGGAGCGATATCCGCACTTGCAAACACTTGCCAGCGAGTGGGAAAAATAGAACGTCGACCAGACACGCGGCATTACCGATGCGTTGCGGCTTCGGCTATCACGATGACGCAGCGATCCGTTACCCCCGCACGCGCCGCAACAGCAGCCGGACCGACCCGGGGTTTGCTGCATGCGGGTGCGACGCCGCCAGCACGAGTGGGCGTAGCTGTGGCAAGTTGAGCCATAGCGGGAACTCGCGCCGGATCACGCCGCCCTCTCCCGCGCCGCGCCCGGTGATCACCTCGACACAGCGCAGCCCCTCCGCATGAGCGCCGGCCAGAAAGCCGTTCAGGGCCGAGAATGCGCGCGCGGCGGTGCGGCCGTGCAGATCGAGTGTGCGGGCGGCGGGTAGTTTACCAGTGCGAAACCGCTCCCATGTGGCGCGGTCGACGCCGGGCGGGTGGGTGCCGACGCTGAGCGCGCCCAGCCGCCCGCGGGCTGGTTTCGACGCCGATGGCGGCAGGGCACGCGCAGCAGGAACGGCAAAAGCGGGCTCTGGAATGGGCACGGGAACAGGCGCAAGGATGGGCGCGGGCGGAATAGCCACGCCGGGCATCGGCCGCAAGTGTTGCGTGTACAAGGCCCAGACAGCCCGATCGTACTCCGACAGGGTGCGCCGCCGAATCACTGGGTCGCCATCACTGGAGTGCCGTCATCGGGGAGCCGTCATGGGCGCGCGGCGGGATCGTCCTCGATCAGGACGATGTGCAGCCGCCGGGGGCTATGCGCTCCCAGTTCC
>JANPPS010000329.1:0-4970 GCA_031428635.1 Rhodospirillales bacterium | reverse complement strand
GGCCGATGTCGCCTCCGGGCGCGTGCCGCAGTCGCGCATCGATGACATGATCTACCGGATCCTACGCAGCCTATTCGCCATCGGTGTGATCGACGACCCACCCCAGCCCGGCGGCCTGATCGACTTCGACGCCCATCGACTGATCGCGGAACGCGCCGCGGAGCAGGGCATCGTCTTGCTCAAGAACACGGGGAACATCCTTCCCGCGTCCGGGAAGACAGGCCGTATCCTGGTCATCGGGGCTCACGCCGACCGGGGAGTTCTCGCCGGTGGCGGGTCGTCGCAGGTCACCCCGCTCGGCAGCTTCTTGGAGCCGGGTGTCACGATCTGTGGACAGGAGCGTCCAAGGACCTATCATCCGTCGTCTCCACTCGCCGCGATCCGGGCGGAGGCGGCGGGGGCGCACGTCGAATACATGAACGGTCGCGACGTGGACGCAGCCGCCGGAGCGGCGAAGTCGGCCGACCTGGTCCTGCTATTTGCGACGGAATGGCGGTCGGAAGGGCTTGATGCACAGGGCCTATCGTTGCCGCACGCGCAGGACCGGCTGATCAATGCTGTCGCAACCACCCAGCCGCGCACGGTTGTCGTACTCGAAACCGGCGGCCCCGTCACGATGCCATGGCTGGCGAAGGTGCCGGCGGTGCTGGTCGCCTTTTACCCCGGCTCCGGCGGCGGGTCGGCGATCGCAAATATTTTGTTCGGGCGCGTGAACCCATCCGGCCGACTGCCGTGCACCTTCCCGGCTTCCGAGGAGCAATTGCCGCGGCCCGTCCAACGTGACCCCGCCACCTCCACGAGCGAGCCCGGAGAGGCAAGCACGCATGAGAGTTTTCATGTCGACTACACTATCGAAGGCGCCGATGTGGGCTACCGCTGGTTCGAGCGGCAAATGTTCGAGCCATTATTCCCGTTCGGCCATGGCTTGTCCTACACCACATTCGTCCTCTCGGACTTGTCCGCGACCCCGACTGGGAGCGGCCTGGTAGTCGCCGTGACGGTTGCCAATCAAGGCAATCGCGCCGGGGCGGACGTGCCACAACTCTATGTAGGCAAAGCGGGGGCGAACGGGTTCGTACACCGATTGGCCGGGTTCCGGCGCGTGGTGCTGGACGCTGGGGAGTGCCGTCGAATTGAGATTGCCGTCGAGTTGCGTCTGCTCGCCCGCTACGACCAGCCAGAGCAGCGGTTTGTGATCGACGGCGGTCGCTATTCCGTACGGGTCGGACGGAATGCCGTCGACGCCGCGCTGACTTTGAATGTGGAGCTGGATGCGGCAATACTCGGGATAGGTCGGACATAGTGGCCGCGGGCGCACCGGCGACGTTTCCGTCCATAAGTGGCATTAAAGCAGCCCAGCCAATGACGTCTGCATCGTACTAACCGCGGCTATGGGCATGAGGACGACGTAATCGGTACTAACCCAGCGCCTTAGCACCGCCGACCCACTGACGACCGGCATCAGAGCGTTGTTCGGCACTGTCGTTTGTAGTCGCCTCTCGTTGTTCAGCCTGGAGTTACCTCCATGCTGAAGACCGGGTTAGTCCTACTCTGTTTCATACTGGTCGGCTCTGAGGCGCAGGCAGCAGCATCTGCCGCCGTGCCTGTAATGCCCGCAATCAGGGCGTCATGCGAGGAAGAAGCGGCCGTAGCGACCCCCATCACAAGGCTGGCGGTCGAGACGATCCCGTCATTGGCGCCATGACGGCGGCGCCGAGCCATCCGATACGGGTAATTAAATGGTTCTCCGGCTGGTCATGCCGCATGGGTCTGTCCTTCATCTGCCAGCATCAATGGCTCAGCAGGCAGCATTTGGGAAAATGTCCCAGTAGCGCTTTGGTCAGACCGCCGAATACCCACTCCTGGAAGCGCGAATGGGCGTAGCCGCCGGCCACGATGAGTTCGGCGCCCCGCTGCTCAGCGGCCAGCAGCAGCTCAGCCGAAAGCGACCTTTCGCGCAAAACTCGTGTTTCGGCGATTGCGGCAACGCCGTGCCGCGACAGATACGCCGCCACATCCTCTCCGGCGGCCTTGGCATCGCTGTGGTCACCGACCGGCTCGCAGATCTCGAGCACCAGCACGCTGGTGGCCCGCTTCAACAATGGAAGCGCGTCTGCAATCGCGCGGCGGGCCTCACGGCTGTCCTTCCACGCAACGATCACATGCGCTGCATCGAGGTGCGATAATCCAGGCGGCACAATGAGGACTGGACGGCCTGCCCGCATAAGAACATCGCCTGGGTCCACATGCCTGGATGGTCTGCCGCTCGCGCTCTCCGGCCTTCTGCCCAACACAAGGAGGTCCGCCGCGCGGCTTTCGCGCGCGAAAACTTTGGCCGGGTCGTCCATTGCAGAACGCCAAGCGGAGCGTTGGTTCTGCTTGGCCGCGATGTCCCGGAACTGCTGCTCGACAGCGTCCAGGTGTGTCCGGATTTCCGTTTCTTCGATGGCAAGTAGGTCGGCCACGACGACCGGCCCGGCAAAGGGGGCCGTCACTGGCGCCATCAGGTCCCGTGCCGCCACGCCGATCAGCAGCGCGTCAAATCGATGAGCCAGCCCGGCCGCGAGGGCGATGCGTGCCCGTCCGTCCTCATCGGCGTCGGCTTGAACAATGAGGGTCGCATAGGTCATGTCCGCTCTCCTTGTTGCTGTTGTTGTTGCTGGCCCGTCTCGCCGGCGGGAGTGGTCAGGGCCCGCAAGGCATTCAGGACGACGGCCACATCGATGATCTCCTGCACGAGCGCACCCCGGACCGGCGTCAGAAAGCCAAGCGCTGCGACCACCATGGCGGCGAATGACAGGCTAATCCCTGCATAGACGCTTTGAAGGGCGATGGTACGGGACCGCCCGGCGATGCGCAGCGCGCTCAGCACGCGGTCGAGCCGATCGACCAGCAACACGACGTCGGCAATCTCCGATGAGGCGGCGGCACCCCGCGCCCCCATCGCGATCCCGACATCGGCTGCGGCCAGTGCAGGCGCATCGTTCACGCCGTCGCCCACCATCAGGACGGGCGCACTCCGGCGCTCATCCCGGATGACGGCAATCTTCTGGTCGGGGCTGAGGTCGGCACGCACTGCGTCGATCGGCAATCCGGCGGTGACGGCGTTGGCGACAGCCGCCCGATCACCGGACGCCAGCACAATCCGCCCGATCCCGGCCGCGCGTAAACCGTCGAGCAGCTCCTTCGTTCCAGCCCGTAGCTCGTCAGAGAGCACAAGACGACCAGCGATTTGGCCATCGATCGCGACGGCGACCAGCACCGCGCCCGGCGGGACATGCTGGCGGCCGTCGCGGAAGTCATCGGCCGCCGCGGAAGCGCGCTTGGCAACGAAGCTGGGTCCGCCGACCGAAACCTTCCGTCCTCCGACCAGCCCCTCCACACCCTCGCCCGGTGTCTCGGACACCGTCTCGGGCGTGGTCAGCGTGCAGCCCTTCTCCCGCGCGGCCGAGACAAGCGCCAACGCGATGACGTGGCTCGACGCCTGGTCCAACGAGGCTGCAAGGCCCAGAACGTCGTCTGGCTCAAACCCTGGCGCGGCCTCTACCGATACGAGGCGTGCCGCCCCGTAGGTAAGGGTTCCGGTCTTATCGATGACGAGCGTTCTAACTCGGGCCAGGTTTTCGAGCGCGCGGCCCCCCTTGATCAGAATGCCAAGCTTTGCGGCACGCGACACGCCCGAGATGATCGCGACAGGCACCGCCAGGATCAGCGGGCACGGCGTTGCCACAACCAGCACCGCAAGGGCGCGGATCGGATCCCCGGTCCAAATCCAGGCTCCGCCAGCCATCGCAACGGTAACGCCAAGGAAGGCCATCGCGAAACGGTCGGCCAGGCGCGCCATTGGTGCCTTCGACTGCTGGGCGGCCTCGACCAGCCGCACGATCCCGGCATAGGTGCTTGCCTCGGCACGCGCGGAGACGACCAGGTCGAATGTGTCTCCGGCATTGGTCGAGCCGCTCAGTACTGCTTCGCCCGCGTGCTGCTGCACCGGAAGCGCCTCACCCGTCAGTGCTGACTGGTCGAGCACGGCGACGCCCTCGGCGACCGCGCCGTCGACCGCCACGACTTCACCACGGCGAACCATGATCCGGTCACCGGGCTCCAGCACATCCAAGCCAACTTCCTCAAGCAGCCCGGCCCGGTGGCGGAGCGCGGTTCGGGGCACCCGCGACAGCAGCTTCGTCATCTCCCGCCGCGCGCGGCCTTCGGCAAAGCTCTCGAGATATTGGCCGCCCGCATACATCAGAGCGACCACGACCGCCGCCAGATACTCGCCGAAGACCAGGGTACCGGCCATCGACAGCGCGGCCACGATGTCCAGCCCGAACTCGCCGCGCCACATATTGATGATAATCTGGACGAGGAGGGCGACCAGAACGGGAAAGGTCGCGCCAGCCCATACCCATCCCGCAGCTGCACCGTCGCCGGCGAATTGTGTCGCAAAGCCGCCGATGAGCCCCAGCACGGGGACACCCACCAAGGCGGGCCGGATGGTCAGTTTCAGCCAGCTACTCCACAGACTGGTAAGCCGGCTGCTTTGGTCGTTTGCGATCACCGCCCACACCCCTCGAAGTGCCAGCCTGCCGTACGCGTACAGTGGACGGACTGCTTGGGATCACGGTGACCGAACTTGCCCGCCTCGAGCAGGACGGCGAGTTCAGCCGCGGTTATAGTGTCCCTTGCTCGCTCTTACCGTCCCTGGTGCCGGCGGCCCCTTGGCACTGTAGCTCACTTTTCACGAAAAGCGCCTTCCCTGAAAAGAGGTCGGGTACGGAGCCGCTTACCTGTCGTCGAGGTCTAGTTTTGGTGAACCGGAAATCTTCCTCTCTCCTCGTTATCGAGAAGCCAGGGATGCCGCGCGGACGCACAGAAGGCCTCAGTTATATCTACTGGTGGGGATTTGTGCCTCGCGAACATTAGATGGTGTTCCTGATGGTGGATGCCGTGACTGATCATGCCGATGAAGC
>JANPPS010000328.1:0-4784 GCA_031428635.1 Rhodospirillales bacterium | reverse complement strand
CGGCCAGCACATCGAACGAGATGCCGTACCCGAACACGGTGCCGGGTTGATCGATGAGCGGCAGGTTCGTGACGGTTTCGATAAATTCGGCGCTATTGGCCATGCCCGGCCGTGAGTCGCCAGGCGGATAGCCCGGCGATTTCGCTGCCGGTATCCAGACGCCCGCCCTACGTTGGGCCAAAGTTGTGGCGCAGAACATTCTGAATGCAGATGAGTGCCCGCTGCAGGTCGGTCTGCGTGGCACTGCGCCTCACCGCCACCTTCATGATCGAGGGGCCCGGGAGATAGTCCGAAACCGGCGCACACAGCGGCGCCCCTGCTCCGTCAGCGAAAGGACACCGATGGCCGTCATAGGCTTCGTCATGGAGGCAAGGCCAAAGATAGAGTCGATCTGCATCGGCCGCCCGCCCCTCTCATCCCCAACAACCGCGCGGCCCGCGTCATCCCACATGCGCCCGAAACGACAGCGACCGTCTCCGTCAAAGCCGCGCCAATCCCTCAAACCAGCGCAGCCTCCGCCACCGCCGACGTCAGCGCCATGTACGACCCGATCGGCAACGGCCGTCCAATCAAGTACCCCTGCAACTCGTCACACCCGCCCTGCGTCAGCGCCGCTGCCTGGCTCGCCGTCTCCACACCTTCCGCCACGACCGGCATGTTGAGCCCCCGCCCCAACCCCAATACGGCCCGCACGATCGCATCGGCGCCCTCGCTCTGACCCAAATCCGCGACGAACCCGCGGTCTAGTTTGATCTTGTCGAACGGAAACGACCGCAGGCTCGCCAACGATGAGTAGCCGGTGCCAAAATCGTCCATCGCCAGCCGGACTCCCATCGCCCGTACCCTGTGCAGCGCCGCGACCACCGACTCGATCGACGTTTCGCCGTCGCCCAGATCGGTCAGCAACACGCTCTCGGTAACCTCCAGCTCCAGCCGGGTCGCGTCCAGCCCAGACGTCGCGAGCGCATCGGCCACCAAACCCGGCAGATCGGCCTTATGGACCTGCAGCGCACTGACATTCACCGCAATTCGCAGCGGCACCGCCCACCTTGCCGCCTCCCGGCAAGCCTCATGCAACACCCACGCGCCGATCGGTAAAATACACCCAGTATCTTCCGCCACCTTGATGAACACGCCCGGCGGAACAACACCCCGCTGCGGATGCGTCCAGCGTAGTAGCGCCTCAAACCCCAGCACCTCACCCGACCCGGCCGCTGCCTGAGGCTGATACGCCAGGCTCAGCTCACCCCGGCCCAGCGCATGCCGCAAATCCTGCTCAAGCGCCCGCCGCTCCTTCTGCTGGCCGTCCATGCCTGGCTGAAAAAATGCATGCCCGTTCCGGCCGCCACGCTTGACCCGGTACAACGCCGTATCCGCCGCCGCTAACAGCGCCGCCCCCACCTCGCGCAGGTCCGTCACACCCGCCACATCATGTGGGTACAGCGCAATTCCCACCGACGCCGTGACTGCGGCGATGCCCCCCGGCACGTCCACCGGCATCGCCAGGAACTGCACCAGCCGCTCCGCCAGATGCAGCGCCCCCTCCGGCTGTGCCGCCCCCCCTAGGATCACCACGAACTCGTCCCCACCCAGGCGCGCGACCGTATCCCCCTCTCGCACATTCGCCCGCAGCCGCGATGCGACCACCTGCAACAGCTTGTCCCCCGCCGCATACCCCAGCAGGTCGTTCACCGCCTTGAACCGATCCAGATCGATCGCCAAGACTGCCATTGCGGCGTCCATCCGCTTGGCCCGCCCGAGGTGCTGCCGCAGCGACATCGCCAGCTTCGTCCGGTTCGCCAGGCCCGTCAGCACGTCGAAATGCGCCAGATGGTGAATGTGCTCCGACGCGCGCTTCCGCTCCGTCACGTCCTGCACCACGCCGCGTAGGGCAATCGGTTTGTCCGACGCATCCCGCTCCGTGCGCAGCGCCGTCTGCCGCCATTGTACGGAACCATCCGGCTGCAGCGCCCGAAATTCGTAGTCCGCCGCCTCACCAACAATCGCCCGGGCGTAATAGCTGCGCACCATCGCACGGTCATCCGGATGCACCAGCAAAAGAACGCCCTCCGACGTCGGATAATAATTCGCCGCGTCGGTACCAAACAGCGCATGCAGCTCCGCCGACCAAACCAATGCATCGGTCACCAAATCGCGCCGCCACATCCCGATCCGCGCCACCCGCAACGCAACGCGCAGGTCCG
Organism: Rhodospirillales bacterium; assembly: GCA_031428635.1. Classification (GTDB taxonomy): domain Bacteria; phylum Pseudomonadota; class Alphaproteobacteria; order Acetobacterales; family Acetobacteraceae; genus JANPPS01. The sequence goes on along the minus strand of JANPPS010000328.1, from coordinate 2,580 downwards.
CCGCCTCCGCCTGCAACCGATCCCGTACCACGCAGGCCGCCGCGCACGGCTCGAGCCGCGTCACAGTCGCGCCGTCATCAATGGAATCATAATGCCATCCCCGCCGCTGGAACCGCATCGTAAAAGCAAGATGATTGTCGAACCGTTAAAGCGATGCCTTACCCTGGTAAGGGACGCGCCGCTGCCAACAAGCCCGCCCACGGATCGGCCTTCGCCACCAGCGCCGGCGCAGACCGGATCGTGAAACGGCCCGGGTCGAACCCCGGCTTCAGATCACGCCATGCAACCGGCATCGACACCGTCGCCCCCACTCGCGCCCGGGGCGACCACGCCGCCACCGCCGTCGCCGTCCGGTCGTTGCGTAAATAATCCAGAAAAATACGCCCCACCCGCGCCTTCTTCGCCATCACCGCTACATATCGATCCGGTACATCCGCGGCCATCGCGCCGCATAGTGCCTTCGCAAACGCCCTCGCCTCCGGCCACCCCACCCGCGGCACCAGGGGCGTCATCACGTGCAGCCCCTTACCGCCCGTCGTCTTCACGAAACTCTCCAGCCCCACGGCCGCCAGACGCGCCTTTACTTCCCGCGCGCTGTCCATCACCCGCGCGAAATCCAGCCCCTCATCCGGGTCGAGGTCGAATACCAGCCGGTCTGGATGCTCGATATCCGACACAGGCGCACCCCACGGATGCAGTTCCAGCGCGCCCAGCTGCGCCAACACAGCCAGCCCCTCCGCGCTGTCGACCATCAAATACGGCTCTTTCTCGTCCCGCACTGCCACTGAATGGATCAGCTTCGACTGTCCCTTCATGGGGTGGCGCTGAAAAAACCGCATGCCATGAATACCGTCCGGCGCGCGCACGATACTGACCGCGCGCCCGCCCACGTACTGCAGCAGCCGGGGCGCCACGGCCTGGTAATACGCGGCTAGATCGCCTTTCGTCACGCCATCCTCGGGCCATAACATTTTCTCCGGATGCGTCACGGGCGGGTTCATGGCGCTAACTTGCGTCACCGGGGCCTGCGCCATTGCGCCGAGGCGCCCGCATTGGCGCCAGTCCCGTCCGCCGCAGCGCCCGCATCAGGCTCGGCCGTCTGCTGACAATCACGCTGGGCGGAGTGTGGGGTGAGCGGATCCATGCAGTGCTAACTACGACCAAGACCAAGGGTTCACTGGCCAACCCGCCCTGGCCAACCAGCCCTGACCGCCTACACTGTGCCGAACCCGGAGGCCTCTCATGATCCTACACAGCTTTTGGCGCTCGCTCGCCACCTACCGCATCCGCATCGCCCTGAACCTAAAAGGCGTCGCCCCACCCCAAGAGATCACTGTCGACCTCGACGCCGGCGACCAGCACGCCCCCACCTACCGCGCCATCAACCCCATGGGCGCCGTCCCTGCCCTCGTCCTCGACGACGGCACCACGCTCACTCAATCTCTCGCGATCCTGGAGTGGATCGAGGAGACCTACCCAACCCCACCCCTGCTGCCCCGGGGCACCGCCGCCCGCGCCCGTATCCGTGCCCTTTGTGCCATCACCGCCGCCGACACCCACCCGCTCGTCACCCCCCGCGTCCAGAAAGCATTGACCGCCCTGGGCGTCACCGACGCGCAACGCCTCGCGTGGAACACCGACTGGTTCACCCGCGGCCTGGTCGCCTATGAGGCCCAAGTCGGCTCCGGCCCCTTTTGCGACGGTGCGCACCCCAGTTTTGCCGACGTCTGCCTTGCCAGCCACGTCGCCGGCGCCGAGCGCTTTGGCGTCGACCTCACCCCGTATCCCACCGTTCGCGCGATCCACGCCGCGTGCATGGCCCTACCCGCCTTCGCCACCGCTCACCCCCTGCGACAGACGGGCGCGCCGGCACCGGGCTAGGTGGGTGGTAGGGGACGCGGCCTAAAACCAGGCTGTTTCCGGCAATAGTAGTGCGTCCGGCATCGGCAGCACGCCCCGCACCATCAGCGTCAGCGCGTCGACCGGACAGCACGCCCCGGCCCAGCCGAGCCGGTCGGGCGGGAACCGTGTCTCTACCCATGCGGGTGCCACCCCCAATGCGCCCAGGATGACATCCAGCGCCGGGATCGCGGCAGCCGCCACGTCCACGAGGCACATGCCACCCGCGGCGCAGGGCTGCGTCACGACCAGGCATTCCAGGCCCGCAATCCACCAGGGCTCCAGTCGGCCCGGGCCCAGCAACGCCAGCAGAAACGCGCCGGGCCCACCCAGCACGGCAAATTGCGCCGATACCGCGACCCGGTCGCGCAGCCGCGCCACAACCAGCGCCAGGTCATCCGGGCGCGTCAGGTCCAATCGCCGGGCGCTGTGAACCGTGCGGGCGCTTTGAACCGTGCGGGCGCCGTGAACCGCGCAGGCCGGGCGGGGTGCCGGGCCACGGAACGCCGTCTGCCGGTGGCTCACGAAGCCCAGGGGGGCATAAAACGCCGGTATATCCGTCATCAGCAGCACCGGCCGCCCTTGGCCATCGCACCACTCCAGCACGTGGCGCAGCAACGCCCGCGCGACGCCCCGCCGCCGCCACGCGGGCCGGGTCACGACGGATTGGATTCCGATCGC
>JANPPS010000327.1:0-5909 GCA_031428635.1 Rhodospirillales bacterium | reverse complement strand
CCAATTTGATCACTGAGGCCGGGGCCAATCGGGTGCTGACGATGGACTTGCACGCAGGGCAGATCCAAGGCTTCTTCGATATTCCGGTCGACAACCTGTACGCGGCGCCCCTGTTCACGCCCGATATCACCGAACGCTACGCCGGGCAGGAGTTGATGATCGTCAGCCCCGACGTGGGTGGCGTCGCCCGCGCCCGCGCCCTGGCGAGCCGGCTGAACTGCGACCTGGCGATCATCGACAAGCGGCGGGAACGCGTGGGCGTCAGTGAAGTCATGAACGTGATCGGCGACGTAAGCGGACGGTCGTGTATCCTGGTCGATGACATCGTGGACAGCGGCGGCACGCTGTGTACGGCCGCCACGGCGCTGATGGCACGGGGGGCCGCGTCGGCCAGTGCGTACTGCACCCACGGCGTGCTGTCGGGTGCGGCGGCCGCGCGGATCGCGCAGTCCCCGCTCGCCTCCATGACCATCACCGACAGTATTCTGGCGACCGACGCGGTGGAGGCAGCACCCAACCTGCGCGTGTTCACGATCGCGCCGCTATTGGCAGAGGCGATGCAGCGCATTTCCGACGAAAGCTCCGTCAGTTCGTTGTTCGATTGATGATCACGTCCCAGGCCTTTTGGTATCTGCGTCATGGCGAGACGGCGTGGAATGCGCAGAATCTGTCGCAGGGGTCGATCGATATCCCGCTGAACGAAACCGGTATCGCCCAGGCCCACGCTGCCGCGCGCGCGCTTACCGGACGCGGCATCCGCACGATCATAAGCTCCCCGTTGTCGCGCGCGACCACCACGGCGCAGATCGTGGCCGACGCACTGGGCCTGTCGGTCGCCCAAGATTCGGAACTAATGGAGGTCGCGTTCGGCGTCCAGGAGGGCCAGCCGATGGGGTCGTGGTTTGACGACTGGCTGGCCGGGCACAGGACGCCAGACGAGGCGGAGACGTTTTCGGCGCTGGGCGAGCGCGGCGTGCGTGCCATCAACCGCGCGTTGCGGTTGGAAGCACCGGTCCTGGTCGTCGCACACGGCGCGCTGTTCCGGGCGCTGCGCGGCCGCATGGGCCTGCCGGTCACGGTGCGAACCGCCAATGCGGCGCCGCTATTTTGCGAGCCCGGTGAACCCTGGACCCTTACGGCCTACTGATGCGGGTCCTCTACTCCCACCGCATCCAGTCCCGCGACGGGCAAAGCGTGCATGTGGACGAGCTTATCGCGGCGTTCCGTGCGGCGGGTCATGAGGTGCTAGTCGTCGGGCCCAGCTATTACGAGGATAGCGGATTTGGCGGCGAAAGCGGCACCGTCGCCCGCCTGCGCCGCCTGCTGCCCGGCGCCCTCGGTGAGGTAGCGGAGCTGGCGTACAACGTGCCCGCCTATCGCAAGCTGGCTGCGGCGGCGCGCAGTTTTCAGCCGGACCTGATCTACGAGCGGTACAATCTCTATTACTTGGCCGGGTATTGGCTGTCGCGCCGTACGGGGGTGCCGCTGTACCTCGAAGTAAACTCGCCATTGGCCGAGGAACGGAGCCGGTTCGGCACGTTGCGGCTGCAGCGTATCGCCCATGCGCTGGAGCGCCGGGTCTGGCGCTCCGCCACGCGGGTGCTGGCGGTGACGCAGGTGCTGGCGGACATAATCGTATCCGCCGGAGTGGCGCGGGACCGGCTGCGGGTGACGCCGAACGGGGTCGTGCTCGATCGGTTTCCGCCGCCGGTGCCGCGTGAGGCGGACACGGTAACGCTGGGGTTCGTGGGCTTCGTGCGCGACTGGCACGGCATGGATGGGCTGATCCGGCAAATGGCGGCCGGTGACGCCCGCACGGCGCTGACGGTCGTGGGCGACGGCCCGGTACGGGCGGAGCTGGAGGCATTGGCGGCTGAACTGGGCCTGGGCACCCGCGTGCGCTTCACCGGCGTCGTCCCGCATGCGCAGGTGCCGGACGCGGTGGCGGCGTTCGACGTGGCACTGCAGCCGAAGGTTACGTCCTACGCGTCGCCACTGAAGATCTTCGACTACATGGCCGCCAGCCGCGCGATCGTGGCGCCCGATCAGCCGAACATCCGTGAGATACTGACCCATAATGAAACGGCGCTGCTGTTCGATCCCGCCGATCCACAGGCGATGTGGCAGGCGATCGCCACCCTGGTCGCGGACCCGGCGCTGCGGGAGCGGCTAGGCCGGGCGGCGCGGGCGGCGCTGGAACGGCATGACTACACCTGGGCCGGCAATGCACGGCGGATCGGGGCGTGGGCCGTAGCGGAACCGCGGCCCTAAGAATCCATGCGGCCGAACGGGATCGGCCGGTGCTCTATACCCCCGCCGGTGACGTGGCGTGGTCGGCGCGTGCTGTCGGGTTCACGCGAACCGTCTGCGCGGCGATAAAGTCTTCGATTGCTGTCCGCGCATCAGTGTGGTGCCGGATAAGCGCGTCTTGAACCGCTGCCAGGGCGGGGTGCGCGGCCTCATCGGCGGCGCGTTCGAGCTGGTGTGCGGCATGGCCCAGGCGTGTCGCGCCCACCGACAGAGATGAACCGGCGAGGCGGTGGGCCGTGGCGGCAACAGCGGGACGGTCGATCTCTGACGCCGCAAAATTGGACTGAAGTTTAGCCATCATGTCACAGGCCCCGCCCAGGTATTCGGCTAACCAGCCGACGCCCTCCGGGTCACCGGGTTCAAACAGATCGTTATGGGTGTTGTGATCGAAGATCGGACGCTTGGGCGACGCCGGTTGTGGCACAGCCGGGATGCCGTCGGCTGCGATGGCGAAGGGCAGAAGCAGGCGAGACATCGTGTCCCGGCTAACCGGCTTGATCGCGACATCGCTCATGCCGGCGTCGAAGCAGACGGCGCGCTGCGCGGCGGTGGTATCGGCGGTCAGTCCAATGATGGGGATCGCCGACAGGGCCGGATCGGGCGAGGCGCGGACGGCACGCGCCAGGGCCGAGCCATTCATCTCCGGCATGTGGCAGTCAGTGATCAACAGGTGATATTGGCCAGAGCGTAGCCGTTCCAGCGCGGATCTGCCGTTATCGGCTGTGTCCACCTCAAGCCCCAACAACTGCAGCTGCCGCTGGGTGAGCCAACGGTTGGACGGGTCGTCATCGGCGACCAGAACCCGACCGATACGGATCGGATACGGAATGGCCGGCAACGGGGCAACCATGCGTTCTTCGGGCATTCCGGCGTACAGGAGCGGTAGGTTAAGGGTGAACGTGCTTCCTGTGCCGGCCAGGCTATCGACCTCTATTGTACCGTCGAGCAACCCGGCCAGGCGCTGACAGATACACAGGCCCAGTCCAGTGCCGCCATAGTTGCGCGTCGTCGAGCTATCTGCCTGCACGAACGCTGCGAACAGGCGTGCGATCACGCTGGGCTCGATGCCGATACCGGTATCCTGGACCGCGAAGTGCAGCCAGGGTTGACCGGTGCCGGTCGTATGGACGGATAGGGAGACGGAACCAAGGGCGGTGAACTTGATCGCGTTGGAGAGTAGGTTATTCAGGATCTGCCGCAGTCGGAGCGGATCGGTCTGGACGTGCGTGGGTAGGTCCCGGGCGAACTGGACGTGTAGCGCCACGCCCTTACGCCCGGCTTCGATCGCATAGGGCTCGGCGAGTTGGCTGACGAGTTCGCGCAGGGACACCGGCTCGTGCATTATGGAGAGCGCGCCGGCTTCGATCTTAGAGAAATCCAGGATGTCGTTCAGCACGGCAAGCAGGGTGTTCGCGGAGCCGCCAATCATGTCGACCATCATGGCCTGATCCGGCCCGAGCGGCATCTCACACAGCAGCTCGACGACGCCGACCAGTGCGCTCATGGGAGAGCGGATTTCATGGCTCATCGTGGCCAGGAATTCGGATTTGGCTTTGGCGGCCTTGTCCGCGCGTTCCACGGCGGTGCGAAGGCTGGTCTCGTTTTCCTTGTTGCGCGTGATGTCCGTGAACGTGCGGACAAAGCCCCCGCCGGGGACCGGTATGCTGCGGACCTCGAGTGTGACGCCGTTGGGGCGGACCCGCTCGTATAGATTCAATCTATTGGAGGTGCCGCCGGACAGGACGAAGCTGCGCACGTCGGCGGGCAGCGACTGACCATCAGCACCGAACTCGCCATTTTCCCACTGTAGGCGTCGAACATCTTCAAACAGCGGTTGGGTGGCCATCAACAGCGCCGGTAGGCCAAGATGCTGCACGGCGCGGTCGTTGCAGACCTGCACGCGGCCTCCTGCGTCTACCATCATCAGGCCCTGGCTCATGTGCTGCAGCGTCAGTTCCAGCAGGTCGGACTTTTTCGCGTAGGCCGCCTCGCTCTGACGGAGCCGCTCACGCGCTTGACTGAGGCGAAACTGGCGGACGACCACCAGGGCGGTCGCGAGAACCAGCACAAAAGATAGAATCGCAGCCACTACCAGATATGTTCCGCGATTGGTTTCATAGACGGCCAAGATGGCAGCCTCCTCAACTCCCACACTGACAACCAGCGGGTATCCACGCACGCCACGGTATGAGAGGATTCTGCGAATGCCATCCACCGCGCTGGCGTCCACAAAGGTGCCGCTGTCTGCATGGGCGTACGCGGTCAGCAATCGTCCGCCCAGCACCGATCGCCCGATCGCGGTGTCCTCACCGGTACCCGGTTGCTGCGTCGTGCCGCGGGCGCGGATGGTGCCGTCGAGACCGATCAAAGTCACGACGCCGCGGTCGCCAAGATCGACTGACCCATAGAACCCTGACAAGTATTCCGGGTCGACCGAAATAACGATGACACCGTCGAACGAACCATCGTGGGCGATCAACTTGCGGGTGACCTGTATCGACCATTTACGGCTGACGCGGCCCAGCACCGGCTTACTCACGAACAGTCGGTCCTCTGGACGGTCCCGATGAACGCGGAAGTGCTCCCGGTCACTGAGGTCGACCCGGGCAGTTCCCGACAGCAGGTTGCTAGTGATGACGAAACCGTCCTTGCCGATCAGTGTGATCTGAAAGGTGAGATCGGTCATTGCCTGGGTTCGGCGGGTCCATTCGGTGAGGTCGAAGCCAGAAGGATTGCTCTCGTAAAGATCCCGGATATAAAGCAAAGACTGGTCGACGGACTTGAGCGAGCGAACGATGTGTTCCTCAAATACCCGGGACAGATTGGTGGTATTTTGCACGGCGCCCTGAATCGACTGGTCCCGCTCGGCGGCCAACGTGTGCAGCACCGCAGCCCATAGCAGTACAAGCCCGAACAGACCCAGTAGCGGCGCGCCCGCTTGTCCAGGGCCGAATCGGGTCAGTCCGGCCGGCCACAGAATTTGTCGCAATGCGCGGACCGGTGCCAAATCAGCACAGTGCTTCGGTCAGGGTTTTATGACGCCAGGCGATGGCCCAGGCAGCCATCGCCTCACCCGGCATCGGTCGTGCGATCTTGTAGCCCTGACCGATCTCGCAGCCAGCGTCCTGCAGGAACCGCCACTGTGCTGCAGTCTCGATCCCCTCGCCCACGACACGAAGCTTGAGGCGGCGGGCCAAATTGATGCTGCAGACGATTGCGGCGGCGGCTTCCTCATCGATCGGTGCGGAGCGGACGAAGGATTGATCGATCTTCAGCTCATCGAACGGAGCTTCCAGAAGTTGTTGGAGGGTGGAGTAGCCGGTACCGAAATCATCGATCGACAAGCCAAAGCCCTGTAGTCGCAGACGGGTGAGTATCTCCCGTCCCATTGTCTGATCGAGCACGCCGTCTTCGACGATCTCGAACGTCATGAGGTCGGGGGCCAGCCCCTGAGAGGCGACCAGCGTGACCAGATGCTGCGGCAGGTCCCGGTTATCGAGTGAACTGGCACTGAGGTTAACGCTGACGGGGATATTCAGCCCCGCAGCGTGCCAGGCTCGGCAATGCTTTGCCGCGCCCGCGACCATGACATCGTCGCC
>JANPPS010000326.1:0-12680 GCA_031428635.1 Rhodospirillales bacterium | reverse complement strand
GATTCAAGGACGGATTGAGGTTTCATCGCCAGCTCAGCCGACCGCCTGTGCCTGCATGCCGACCAGATCATTGATGCCGCCCCGCGCCAGCGCCATCAGTTCGAGGAATTCCTGTTCGCTGAACGGGTGGCCTTCGGCGGTGCCCTGGATTTCGACGATGCCGTCACCCTCGGTCAGCACGAAATTGGCGTCGGCGTCGGCGTTGCTATCCTCGGCGTAGTCGAGGTCGAGCACGGGGGCGCCGCCCACCAGTCCACAACTGACGGCTGCGACCTGCCCGATGATCGGCGACCGGGCGATGACCCGGTTCGCCTCCAAGTGCCGGAACGCAAGCGTCATCGCGACCCAGGCACCGGTGATGCTAGCGCAGCGTGTACCGCCATCGGCGTTCAGCACGTCGCAATCGAGGGTGACGGTGCACTCGCCCATAGCCGCGCGGTCGACGACAGCGCGTAGTGAGCGACCGATCAGGCGCTGGATTTCCTGCGTGCGTCCGGATTGTTTGCCGCGCGCTGCTTCGCGGTCGCTGCGGGTGTGGGTGGCGCGGGGCAGCATACCGTATTCGGCAGTGATCCACCCCAGGCCCTGGCCGCGCAAGAAGCCCGGTACCCGGCCCTCGACCGACGCCACGCACAGCACCTCCGTCCCGCCCATGCGGATCAGGCACGATCCCTCCGCGTGGTGGGCGAACCCGGTCTGGAAACTCACGTCGCGCAGCGCGTCGGGCGCACGTCCGGAGGGGCGGGGTTCGGTCATGGTGCTGTCCTCGTTTTCGGGGCCATATACCTCTCATGGCATTGGACGGCAAAAATCCGAAACCACGCTGGGAAAGTCCGCCGGGCCTCGACCCCCGCTCGGCCGCCGTGCTGCGAGAGATTGTGGAGCAATACGTTGCCACCGGTGAGCCCGTCGGCAGCCGCACCTTGTCCCGGCGCCTGCCGATCGCGCTGTCACCGGCCACGATCCGCAACGTCATGAGCGATCTGACCGACGCCGGCCTACTATTTTCGCCACACACCAGCGCCGGGCGGCTGCCGACGGAGCGGGGGTTACGACTGTTTGTCGACGGCCTGCTGCGATGCGGCGGGCTGGAGGCGTCGGAGCAGGAGGCGATCAGCCTGGCACTTGAGGCGCGCGGCCGCAGCTTGGAGGCGACGCTGGCCGAGGCGAGTACGATGCTGGCCGGGCTCGCCGGTGCCGCCGGGCTGGTGCTGGCGCCAAAGTCGGAGGGCGCGGTCCGCCACATCGAATTCGTGCCGCTGGGACCCGGCCGAGCGCTGGTGATCCTGGTGGGCGGCGATGGTGGCGTTGAAAACCGCGTCATCGAGATCCCGCCCGGCCTGCCGCCATCGGCGCTGGAGCAGGCCAGCAACTTTCTAAACGCGCGCCTGTTGGGTCGGTCCCTGGCGGAGCTTCGCCGCCTGGTCGGGATCGAAATGTCGGAAGACCGGGCGCAGCTGGATACGCTGACCGCACAGGTGGTGGAGGCCGGCCTTGCCACCTGGACCGGTGAGGGCCGCGGCGGTTCGCTGATCGTACGCGGCCAGGCCCGGTTGCTGTCGGAAGTGACGGAGCTACACAACCTCGAGGCTATCCGGGTTCTGTTCGAACGGCTGGAGCGGCAGGAAACGATGCTGCGCCTGCTGGAACTGGCCGAAAGTTCGGACGGGGTGCGCATCTTCATCGGTGCCGAGAGCGGGCTGTTCGGGGCGTCGGGCGTATCGATGGTGGTGGCGCCGGCGCGTAACGGTGCGGACAAGATCGTGGGCGCGATCGGTGTGATCGGGCCGACCCGCATCAACTACGGCCGGATCATCCCGGTCGTGGACTACACGGCCCGCGTGATCGGCCGGCTACTGGGCTAACGATCACGCTCTTGTCATTTCGGAACTAGCGGCTACCCAGTACCGTTTCGACAGACAGAGATCGTTTGAATTCGGTATAAATAATGATGGCACATCGGAACTGCCTGTTGCTGGTCGAAGACGACACGCTAGTGCGCATGACTGTGGCGATGATGCTAGAAGATGATGGATATGGCGTGGTCGAGGCGGGAAACGCGGATGAAGCGTGGCAGCTGATCGATGGTGGTTTACAGGTCGATGCCGTCGTAACGGACGTCGATCTGGGTGACGGCCCGACCGGGGTGCAAATGGTCGAAGGCATGCGGGATGTATTACCCGACGTTGCCATCATCTTCATCACAGGCCGACCGGCAAGCATGATCGGGCGAACCTTAGGTCCGCGAGAGGCAATGCTTGCCAAGCCATTTCAGGGTTCGGAGCTGGCGGAGACGTTGCGCGCACTCGTTAATTAAGTAGCCCGGTGGGCTGCGTCATACCGCGTTTGTGTCTGAATTCGCCCGCAGTAGTCGGCGTTTTTAGATTGCACAATGCAAGAGAGAGAACAATGCGGCATATTGTATTACTTGCACTGGTATTGATCCCGATGCACGCGTGGGCGGAAACAAATTTCATTGCGCCAGGCAATCCGGGAACGGTAGGGCTTAGCGGTGCTTTAGTGGGCAGCGAACCCGACCACCCCATACCTGCTCCACGCGGCGCGATGGAGACCTTCGGGCTATTTAGATCTAAGTCTGGGCAGTCGTATGGAGGCCCCCGCATCAGTCGCCAGGATGCGAAAAACCGGATCGAGCAGGCCGGCTTCCACCATGTCATCGACTTGTATGACGATGAGCGTGGCGGGTGGCGGGGCCGAGCAGAAAAAAATGGTCGGGCGACCGATATCCAATGCACGGGCACGGGCGAGGTCGTCGAGAGTTAGTTCTTGGCCATTACACTGATCGGCCGCTACGACAATACGAACGCCACGATCGCGATAACCGCGGCCCACAATACCGCCGAAACAACTAGCCCGATCACGATGCCGCGGAGCGGGGTACGGTCTGCGAGCCACTCTTCCTCCAAATCGAACGCTGGGAGTGTGGGATCGAGGTCGGGTGTTCGACGCAATAACGGGATAAGCGCCTGGTCGACGTGTTTCCGCCGGCCGGGCCGCCGCCGTTCCAGTCCCGCAGGAAGCGGCACGGTTGGCGTGTCGGATGGGGCCGCTGGCTCAACCTGATTTTTGGTTTCAACCACTACACGTTTCCCTGGCTTCGCTAGAAGCCTACGCCGGTGATCACGTTGATTTCAACTACTATGATCACAAACGCGTCATCGGCCCTGCATCATCGGCATCGCACAAGGGGGTTTGGGAAATCGGAGCAGTTGGGAAACGTAATTTCGTTCTCACCACGGCGCAGCACGTGAAGGGCGTCTGGGCTCTCACAGCCGAAGCCAACGGAACGAAGCCCGGTGGCGAGCGACACTGGGCCTTGCATGATGGGGCGGAACCGGAACTCCTCCGTGCCGCCTTCGACCCGCACGGTTTCGATCTCGCGCTGGGTCAACTGTTGTTCGGTCAGCGTCGCGCGGAGCACGAGGTCGCGGGTGAATATTACCACCGGCTGTGACAGGCACGCCTGGGTCGTCAGCGTCGACGGGACGGGGAACAACCCGCCAGTCCAGGTGCCAAATAGCGCTGCGTGTGGCGGCTGACCCTGGCCTTGGCCCTGTGCCGGTGCTGGTGCTGGAAGAAAAGTGAGGGCGGTAAACAGGGATAGGGCGATCCGGCGCATGCGTTGATCCTCGGCGGCTGCATGAACAGTATAGGCGGGATGGCGCGGGCGGAAAGGCCGTGGCATGGGACCGTCATGCTTCGCGCCCTGTACACCCGTATCCTATCCCTGGCCGGCAGCCGCAACGCGCCGGTATGGCTGGCATTGGTGAGCTTTGCCGAGAGTAGCTTCTTCCCTGTGCCGCCTGATGCGCTGCTGCTCCCGATGGTGCTGGCCCGCCCGGACCGCGCCTGGCGCTACGCCGCGATCTGCACCGGTGCTAGCGTGCTGGGGGGGGTACTCGGGTATTACATTGGCTATGCGCTCTATGAGCAGGTCGCGGCGCCATTGGTGCGCCTATATCATTACGAGGCTGCGATGCAGGCGTTCCGTGACGGCTTCGCAGCTAACGGTGCGTGGATTATTCTGCTGAAGGGGCTGACCCCAATCCCGTTCAAGATCGTGACGATCACCTCCGGTCTCGCGCATTTCAACTTTGGCGTGTTCGTGGCGGCAAGCGTCATCACGCGCGGCGGGCGGTTCTTTCTCGTCGCAGGGCTGGCACGGCGGTACGGCGCGCCGATCCAGTCGTTTATCGAAAAGCGGCTGATGCTGGTGACGTCCTTGAGTGCGGCGGCGATCGTGTTGGGTGTGGTGCTGCTCAAGGTGCTGTGAACGTCAGCAGTCGACGGAAAGTCTGAGCCAGGCGGTTCGTTGGGGTCGAACAAGCGAGCGCACTCGAAATTGGCCGCGATCGTGCGGCATCGGGCGAGGCCGCCGCCGGGAAACTTTCTACCCGGCCGAGATTTATGACTATCACGGCCGATCGAAGGCCAGCCCCATCGCGTTGGACGACCTCATGATCACGGGCTATGGCTGCCGTCAGAAGCGTACCCTGCTGCGCCTTAACGCTCACCTGTGGTGCGGTGTCCGGCCACTCGTAACGGTCGGGATCTTTTTCGTATCCCTGGCTGCTGCTGCTCAATCGCCCACTCGTGCGCACGCCGGTTCCACGCTCAGCTTACATGAAGCGATCGCGGCGGCCTGGGCGCGCGCGCCGCAACGGCAGGGCTTAGCCGCCCAGCAAGCGTCCGCCGCGGCCCGCTACGCTGCCGGCGGTGCGCTGTTGCCCAACGCTCCCTACGCCTTTGGTACGCACGTCAACGACCGGGTATTGGGTAGCAACTACGGCTACATCACCACGCAGGCCGAGGTCGGCACGCCAATCTGGTTACCGGGTCAGGGCAGTGCCACGCAGGCGACGGCGCAAGCCGATGGGGTCGCCGTAGAAGCAGCGGTGGAAGCGGCCCATCTCGCCTTGGCCAGCCAGGTCCTCGACCTCGCAGCGAATGTTGCGATCGCCGACAATGCTCGCGCCGTGGCAGTCCGCAGGCTCGCGACCGCCCAATCGTTGGCGGCAGACCTATCGAGACGGTTCCGGGTCGGCGAGTCGTCCCAAAGTGACGCGCTCGCAGCGTCGGCCGACGCCCTATCCGCCGCGTCCATACTGGGCGGAGCCGAAGCACAGGTCGGCGCTGCTCAGGTCGTGCTGGCCTCGGTCGTGGGCACCCCTGCCTCACCAGTGCTGGATGCACCTGGACCGCCGCCGCCGCCGCCCGGCCCCGATCCATTCGCAAGCCACCCCCGCATCATTGCCGCGACCCGTTCGCTGGAAGCGGCTCAGGCTGCCGCCCGGCTGACCAGCATCGATAACCGCGATAGCCCGGAAGTCGGCTTCCAGGGCATCAACGAGAAACAACCCGGCTCCCGATGGGATACCCGGTTCGGCGTCACGTTTCGCCTTCCATTCGCGACCGAGGCGCGTAATGCGCCCCGCCGGGCCGCCGCCGAGCAGGTTGTGACCGATGCCACGGTGCAGCTCACCTTGGCTCAGCGCGAGGTTCGTGCCGGCGTTCAACAGGCCCAAGCCATAATGGCTGGCGCCGAGCGGAGCAGCATTGCCGCCACCCGTGCCGCCGCAGAGCTAGGCCACCGCCGTGGCCAAATCGACCGTGCCTGGCGCATCGGTGAAATGGCACTGATCGAGGTTGTGCGGAGCAACAGCCTTTTTTACGACGCCGAGTACGCGCGCGACAAAGCCCGCATCGACCTCGCTGTCGCGCGACTACGCTTACGGCTGGCGGAGGGTGTCGTTCTTTGAGGCGCATTCTTCTGCTGGCCGTGTCCGTCATGACGATTGCCGCCGCAAAGCCGGACCAATCGAAGGACGAACCGAAAGATCCGCCCGGCGTCGTGCGGATGAGCGACGAGCAGCAGAAGACGATCAAACTGCGAACTGGCCGTGCCGACCGTCGCCCAATCACGGAGCCTGTCAACGTGACCGGCACAGTTGCATTCGACCAGGGTCGCGTCGCCGTCCTTCGCCCCTTATCCTCGGCGCGCGTTCTCCGCCTTTTGGTTCAACCCGGCGACACCGTCCGCCCCGGCCAGGCCTTGGCAGAGCTGGACATACCCAACCTGACCACCGCTCAAACCGGTCTGACTGTCGCCCAAGCCAGCGTGCGCGAGGCCGATGCCGGCGTGGCCGTCGCCCGTGATGCCCTTCGCCGCGGCGAAATGCTCGCACGTGACGGCTCCCTAGCCTGGGCCGAGGCGGAGCGCCGCCGCCTGGTCGTAGCCCAGGCCGTTTCGGCCGCGGAGTCCGCCCGTGCCCGCGCGGCCGCGTTGCAGGCCGAGCTCAAGCGCCTCAGCCCCGGCGCTACGCCGGGCGTAGGCACCATCACCTCACCCATCGCGGGAGTGGTCGTCACGATCGGTGCCAATCCCGGGGAGCTGGTGGAGACAACGACCGAAGCCTTCGTAGTCGCAGATCTTTCTGTCGTCCTCGTACTGGCAGAAGCACCGGAAGCGAGCGTCCCGCTGCTTACGGTCGGCGACCTGGCGCGCATCCGCCTCACCTCCGGGCCCCGCACCTGGACCGGCAGGATCGTGGCCCTGGGCGCGATGATCGATACGAAGGCTCGCACTCTTCCCGCCCGTATCCAGCTCGACAACGGCGACGGCGCCCTTCGCTCCGGAATGTTTGTGGAGGTGACGCTGACAAGCGATCGCGGGCGGGAGGACATCGTCGTTCCCTCCGCCGCCTTACAAACCGTGGGCGATAAACGGGTCGTCTTTTCCCCCCTGGGCGACGAACGCTTTCAAAGCCGCGAGTTGTCGTTGGGCGTCGAACGGCAGGACTGGACCGAAGTACGTAGCGGTCTGACCGCCGGCGACGAGGTGGTGACGCAGGGCAGTTTCGAACTGAAGTCGCTGTTGCAAAAAGCAATGCTGGATAACGGAGATTAGCCCAATGACCGGGTTTTTCGAAACGCTCGTCGCCCGACGCTGGTTGGTCATGGTCCTTGCGCTCGCCGTCATCGTCGCCGGCTGGTTCAATCTTCAGCAACTGGCGATCGACGCGCTGCCCGACATCTCCCCCAAACAGGTCATGGTCCTTACCGAAGCCACGGGCCTGGGCCCGCTCGAGGTGGAGCGGCTCGTCTCCTTCCCGATCGAAACCTCCGTCGCCGGGCTACCGATGCTGAAGGGCATTCGCTCCACCTCCCGCTTCGGCCTTTCGGCCGTCTACGTCACGTTCGAAGACGGCGCCGATGTCCAGATGGCCCGCGCCCAAGTCATGGAGCGCCTGCAACAGGCCCAAGCCATGCTTCCGCCGGGTGTCGGAACCCCAACTTTGGGGCCTTTCGCGACCGGTCTTGGTGAGATCCTGGAGTTCGAGCTCCGCGGTCCCGGCTTCACACCGATGCAGCTCTACCAGATGATGCAATGGCGCATCGTCCCGCAGCTGCGATTGGTGAGCGGCATTGCCGACGTGAATATTTACGGTGGTGCGCTGCAAACCTACGAAGTTCAGGTTAAGCCCGACAAACTTCGCGCCCAGGGGATAACTTTTCCGCAGCTTTACGCTGCCCTCGAAGCAAACAACTCGGCTCGGGGTGGCGCCTCGATCTTCCACGGTGACGAGCAGCAGATCGTGCGTGGGCTGGCGCTGGCACAGAGCGAGGACGACCTGGCAGCGATCGTACTGAAAGCAACGCCGGGCGGCATTCCCGTGACCGTAGCCGACGTGGCGGAGGTGCATTTGGCACCCAAGGCGCGCCTGGGCGCGGTAACACATGATGGCGCGGGCGAAACCCTTCTCGGCGTCGCCGATATGCAATTCGGGCTCAATGCCAGCGAAGTGCTGCCGGGTCTCAAGGCCGGTATCGCCAAAGTCCAGGATAGTCTGCCGCCGGGCGTCGAGATTAAGATCTTTTACGATCGCTCCGACCTGATCGGCCGCGCGATCCATACCGTCGCGCACAACCTGGCCGAAGGGGCACTGCTGGTCGTGGCAATCCTCCTTCTCATGCTCGGTAACTTTCGCGCCGGCCTGATTGTGGCGACCGTCATCCCAATCTCGATGATGATGGCGTTCGCCGGCATGCGCGTGCTGGGCATCTCTGGCAACCTCATGAGCCTCGGCGCCCTCGATTTTGGCCTTATCGTCGATGGCGCTGTCGTCCTCGTTGAGAACGTGCTGCGCCGGCAGGCGGCTGCAAAGCAAGGCGACGATCAGAACCCTGTGAAAGTCGTTCCCGCCGCCGCGGCCGAGGTGGCGCGGCCGGTCATCTTCTCGGTCATAATCATCACGCTGGTCTACCTACCCGTCCTGTCGTTGCAGGATGTCGAGGGTAAGACGTTCCGGCCCATGGCGCTCACGGTGATGCTTGCGCTGGTTAGCGCGTTGGTCGTGACCATGCTCGTTACCCCGGCCATGGCCGGGGGCCTGCTCGGCAGCAAGGCTTCGGAAAAAGACACGTTCATCGTGCGCGCCGCCCGCCGAGGCTACTCGCCCGTATTGCGCTGGGCCATGGGCGCCCCGTGGCTGACCGCCGGGCTCGCTGCCTCCCTGTTTGCGATCTCGATCTTCTTCGCGACCCGGCTCGGCGGGGAGTTCATTCCCCAGCTGAGTGAAGGTGCGATCGTCATAACCTCGACCAAGCCGGCCAGTATTAATCTAGACGCGTCCATCCGGATCGTGACCGCGATCGAGAAGGTTGTACGCGGCTTTCCCGACGTGCAGACCGTCGTGTCCCAAACCGGCAGTGCCGCCACGCCCACCGACCCGATGGGGGTGCAGAGCACCGACAGCTACATCATCCTAAAGTCGCAGGAGCAGTGGACAACCGCCAAGACCCAAGTCGGGATCGCAGCCGTAATCGAAGATAAACTCAAGGCGGCGATCCCTGGCGTCACGTTCGAGATGTCGCAGCCGATCCAGATGCGGATGGACGATCTGTTGCAGGGCGTGCGATCGGACGTGGCGCTGACCATCTATGGCGAGGACCTCGACACGCTCAGCCAGCTTGCGGATCAAGCGGTGGAGGCTATCAAAGGCGTCCAGGGTGCCGCCGACGTCCGGTCGGAGCAGGAGGGAACGCTTCCAGCCATGACCATCCGCCTCGACCGCGCCCGCCTGGCCCGGCTCGGACTAAATGCCGCTGACGCCCTATCTGTTGTGGAGGCGATCGGTGGGCGGCAGACCGGGCTGATCTATGGCACCGATGACACCCAAACCCCGATCGCCGTCCGGCTCGCCCCGGACGCCCGGGCCAGCCTTCAGTCCGTGCGCGACCTTCCGGTTGGTCTGAGCGGTGGGGGTGCCGTGCCGCTGTCAGCCGTGGCAGACGTCACGGTTTCCGACGGCCCGTCTCAGGTCACACGCGACAAGCTGCAGCGACGCGTGGCGGTCGATATCAACGTTCGCGGCCGCGACGTCCAAAGCTTCGTTTCGGATGCGCAAAAGACTATCGCCGATAAGATCAAGCCGCCCACGGGCTACACCGTCGAATGGAGTGGCACATTCCAGAACCTGCAAAGTGCCTCCGCCCGGTTGGCCGTCGTTGTACCGGGCGTTTTGCTGATGATCTTCTTCTTACTCTACCTCAATTTTGGTAGCCTCCGCCTATCGACGCTCATCTTCTTGAACGTCCCGATGGCCGCGACCGGCGGTATCGCTGCCCTGGTTTTGCGCGGTATGCCATTCAGCATCACGGCTGCCATTGGTTTTATCTCCACCTTCGGCATCGCCATCCTCGATGGTGTCGTCCTCGCCAGCTATATTCAGGAAGAACGCGAGGGCGGTTGCAATGCGCGCGACGCGGCTAAGGATGCGGCCGAAAAGCGGTTGCGCCCGGTCCTAACAACGGCCCTGGTCGCATCGATCGGGTTTCTTCCGATGGCTGTCTCGACCTCCGTCGGATCGGAGGTCCAGCGCCCCCTCGCAACCGTAGTGATCGGGGGCCTGATTTCGGCAACTTTGCTCACGTTGCTCGTGCTACCGGCGCTCTATCCGAAAGTCATGGACGCCAAGATGCCGAGCTGGCTTCGGATCAAGAAACAAGCTCCGCCGGTCGCGACCAAGGCGACCGCTGCCGAGTAGGTGCGATATCATCGGGAAAGCACGGCTTAGCGGCCCAAGATAACCCGGATTTCGTCCAATATCGCCGGATCGTCGATCGTGGGGGGCACAGGCCCGTCAGTGCCGTCGGCCAGGCGGCGGATGCTGGCGCGCAGAATCTTGCCGGATCGCGTTTTGGGCAGCCGCGCAACGATGCGGGCGTCACGGAATGCGGCGACCGGGCCGATGCGGTCGCGGACCAACGCCACGAGTTCCGCCGTAATCACCGCCGGCTCCCGCGTGACGCCGGCTTTCAGCACCACCAGGCCTAACGGCAGCTGACCCTTCAGCGCGTCGGCCGCGCCAACGACTGCGCACTCGGCTACGTCCGGGTGGCTGGCCAATACTTCCTCCATGGCGCCGGTGCTTAGGCGATGGCCGGCCACGTTGATGATGTCGTCCGTGCGTCCCATGACCCAGACGTCGCCGTCGATGTCGACCTGGCCGGCGTCGCCCGTGCGGTACCAGCCGGGGAAGTCGGATGTGTAAGCGGCGCGATACGCCTCGGCACCGGCCCACAGCGTGGGCGCGCAGCCTGGTGGCAGCGGCAGGCGCAACGCGAGATTACCGGCGATGCTTGGCGGCAACAGAACGCCATTATCGTCCAACGCCTGTACGTCGTAGCCCGGGCAAGCGCGGCCGCCGGCGCCGGGTTTGAACGGAAATAGCCCGTAGCCGCGGAAACCGGCCGTGATCGGCCATCCCGTTTCCGTCTGCCACCAATGATCCACCACCGGGATACCGAGTTGCCCGGCGATCCAAATCGCGGTCGGCGGGTCACACCGCTCGCCGGCCAAGAACAGCGCCTCGAGCTGCGACAGATCGTGGGCGCGGATGTGGTTACCGTCCGGATCCTGCTGCCGTATTGCGCGCAACGCCGTGGGCGCCGTGAACAGCACCTTCACCCGGTGCTGGGCGCATACGCGCCAGAACGCACCGGGGTCGGGCGTGCCGACGGGCTTGCCCTCATACAAAACGGTCGTGCAACCGGCTAACAGCGGGGCGTAGACAATGTAGCTGTGCCCCACGACCCAGCCCACGTCGGACGCGCACCAGTAGACGTCTCCTACGCCGACGCCGTAGATCATGCGCATGGACGCCATCAGCGCCACCGCGTAACCGCCCGTGTCGCGCACGACGCCCTTCGGTTTGCCCGTCGTGCCGGAGGTGTAAAGGATATAGAGCGGGTCGGTCGCGCGCACGGGCACCGGGTCGTGCGGGGTCGCGGTCGCTTCGGCCTGCGCATAGTCGTGGTCGCGCTCGCCCATGGTCGCCGCAAGCTGCGGTCGTTGCAGGATCAGGCAGGCAGCGGGCTTGTGGGCGCTCATCGCGATCGCGAGGTCGAGCAGCGGTTTGTAGGCGACGATGCGGCCGGGTTCGATACCGCAGCTGGCACTCACGATGGCGGTGGGGGTCGCGTCGTCGATCCGTTTTGCCAGCTCGGCGGCAGCGAACCCGCCGAAAACGACGGAGTGAATGGCGCCCAGCCGTGCGCAAGCGAGCATGGCGATCACGGCCTCTGGCACCATCGGCATGTAGATCACGACGCGGTCGCCGGCCGTGACGCCCAGTGCCGCGAGCGCCCCGGCCACGCGGGCGGTGCGGTCCAGTAGTTGTGCATAGGTGAAAACCTGCACCTGGCTGGTGACGGGGCTGTCCCAGATCAGTGCCGGCTGCGCGCCCCGCCCGGCGTCGACGTGGCGATCGAGGCAGTTGGCGCTGATGTTAAGAGTGCCGCCCGGAAACCACTGGCCGAACGCGCCCATGGCCGGGTCGAACGCGGCGGCGGGTGGGGTAATCCAGTCGATGCCGGCCGCCTGTGCCATCCACCAGCGCGCCGGATCGGCGAGGGACGCATCGTGATTGGTTTGGTAGGTCAGAGCATGATTGCTGTCCGACACGCGCTACGCAGCCAACGATGACTGGTTCGCGTTGCCGCGCCCAGTCCGGGTTCGGACATTAACGACCTCGATGCCGGCAAGTCGGCCGCCGGTGTCTGCCACTGTGGTGCAGATGGTTCGCATCATAGTTCAGCTCTCCGATCGAAGTGGGCCTTGATGGTAGGATATCGGCGCCGTTAGGCCCATACACAACCTTCAGCAGACGCGGGCCAAAAACCGTAATGACGTGGAGGGCATGCTTCGCGGCCAGATTAGGGCCGGGCGCGGTCCAACCGGGTGCGGTGATCGTGGCCTGGGTCCACGCCGTCGGGACGGTCGAACGGGTATCCGGATCGGTTGAAAGGCGAACACCCGAATATTATCGGATCCTGAACGCCGTGCTAATTTTCGGGGGCGAGGGCGCGTGCATGGTTACTCACGGTCCTGCGGGCGGCCGTAATTTCAGCCTCTGACGCAGCTGTAGTTTTAATGCACAGCGACTTCGGTGCCGCGTCGTCAGTCACGCACAACAATCTTTTTAGCTCTGCGCGCTCCATGACAGCCCATCCTTCCAAGGATGCCGCCTTGCGGGCCGACTTGTGTTTTCCTCAGCGCATTCCGTGGGACGGGTCATTGATAGAGCACCTAGGCCCGCTCGTTTTTTACCGACTTTGGGTCTGTGGAGTCCGGTTTAGACTATCGCCTTCGGCGATTG
>JANPPS010000325.1:0-15338 GCA_031428635.1 Rhodospirillales bacterium | reverse complement strand
CCCGCCGGGGGGGGGGGGCCCCCTCCCCCCGCCCGCCCCCGCCGACCCCCCCCCCCCCCCCCCCCCCCCCCCCCCCCCCCCCCCCGGCCCCGGCCGCCCCCCCCCCCCCCCCCTGGGCGCCGCCCCCCCCCCGGGGGCGGGGCGCCGCCAAGGGGGGACAGGCCCGACCCGGTCAACATCGTGGCGATGGTGGATGACGGTCCGCTGGGTCGGGCGGATGATCAGGTCGTGCGGGATAGGGGGCGCGCCGAAATAACCGGCCGGCCCAGCGCCCAGCGCCCGGTACCCAGTGCCTGAAACCGTCGCGGCTGAGTTACGCGTGGGGAATGGCCTGCGTTACGGCCGCATAAAATCCCGCGCAAAGTACGTCAGAATTAGATCCGCCCCCGCCCGCTTGAACGCCGTCAGCGTCTCATGCACCACCCGTGCCTCATCGATCGCACCCGCCGCCGCCGCGAACTTGATCATCGCGTACTCACCGCTCACCTGATACACACCGAGTGGCAGCAGCGTCTGGTCGCGAATGCGCGTCAGCACGTCCAGATATGCCAACCCGGGCTTGACCATCAGCAGGTCGGCCCCTTCTGCTTCATCCAGCGCACTCTCGCGAAGCGCCTCCCGCCCGTTGGCGTAGTCCATCTGGTACTGCTTGCGATCGCCAATCAGGTCGCACCCGGCCGCCTCGCGGAACGGGCCGTAGAACGCGCTAGCGAATTTGGTCGAGTACGCGAATATCGGCACCCCGGCGTGTCCGGCCCCGTCCAGTGCAGCCCGGATCGTCGCGATCTGCCCGTCCATCATCGATGACGGTGCCACCACGTCGGCGCCCGCGTCGGCCGCAACCACCGCCTGCTGCGCCAGGTTCGTCAGCGTCCGGTCATTGTCGACCCCGGTGCCATCCAGCACGCCGCAATGGCCGTGATCGGTGTACTCGCAAAAGCAGTTATCGGTCATGACGACCAACTCGGGCGCCGCGTCCTTCGTTATTCGGGTCATGCGCGCCAGCAGGCCGTCAGCGCGCATCGTGTCCGTGCCGTCCGCGTCTTTGTTATGGCTGATGCCGAACAGCATAACGCTGCGGACGCCATCGCGGGCCACGGCCTCGATGTGCTGGGCCAGGCTCCGCTCGGGGATACGGGACACGCCGGGCATGGTGGGTATCGGCACCGGCTCGTCCGCGCCTTCCTCGACGAAGATGGGCAGGATCAGGTCGGCAGGCCCGACAGAGGTTTCGCGCACCAGATCGCGCAGGCTCGGTGACTGACGAAGACGGCGAAGGCGGGTCTGCGGAAACATGGCGGCACATTACCCACCCTGGCGCGGCGTTGGCTAGGTGGTCGGCGTCCGGGTGTGGTCAGGGCCCGCGATACCGCCGGGTACCTCGGTGCACGTGGCGTGGCTCCCATGTGTGCGGTTCCGCTGATAACCGGCCAGCGTATAACGATCGATAGAAGTGCTGGACGGCCTGGCCCCCGCCGCCGTGCTGCCGTATCTGCTGTCGGGCATGGCGATGCTGCTCGCCCAGTGGCTATGGATCGGGGGCCGTGGTGGGAGTGGATTTCAGTGTGCCTGCTGACGGGCGGCCTCCGGCGCCTGGTGGACCTACGGTGACGCCTGACCTCGTAATCGTCGTGCCTACGCTGAACGAACGGGACAACATCCAACCGTTGCTGGCCTTATTGGACGAATCACTAGTCGGCATAAGGTGGGAGGCGGTTTTCGTCGATGATGACAGCACCGACGCGACGGCGGCCGCGGTGTGGGCTGCCGGCGACCCGCGTGTACGCTGCATCCAGCGCATTGGCCGCCGCGGCCTCAGTACCGCGTGTGTCGAGGGAGCGTTGGCGTCGGCCGCACCCCTGATCCTGGTGATGGACGCCGACCTGCAGCATGACGAACGCATCATTCCCGCCATGGTCGCCGCTATCCGCGCTGGCAACGCGGACGTGGTGGTCGGCAGCCGCTACACAGCAGGCGGCGGCACGGGCGATTGGGCGGCGGGCCGGGTGCGCATCAGCGGGATTGCAACCGCACTAGGCCGGGCGCTGTGCCAGGCGGAGGTAGCGGACCCCATGAGCGGCTTCTTCCTCATCCGCCGGCCTGCGTTCCTGGACGCAGTGCGGCATTTGTCGGGGCAGGGGTTCAAGATCCTGCTCGACTTGCTGGCGTCCTCACCCCGTCCGTTACGGGTGATCGAGGTGCCGTACACCTTCCGCACCCGGCAGCATGGCGAGAGTAAGCTGGACGCCATGGTCGCGTGGGAGTTCGGGCTGCTTCTGCTGGAAAAGACCGTGGGCCGCGTGCTGCCGGTGCGGTTCGTGCTGTTCGTGGCCGTGGGCTCGCTCGGATTGCTGTTGCACTTGGCGGTGCTGCGGCTGGCATTGGGGTGGGGATTCGAGACCGCGCAGATCATCGCCACGACGGTCGCGATCGGGTTGAACTTTATCGGCAATAACTGGCTGACCTACCGTGACAAACGCCTGCGCGGCTGGCGGTTCGTGCGCGGTTTGCTGAGCTTCTACGTCATCTGCGGCCTCGGTGCGGCGGCTAATGTGGGCGTGGCCAACTACGCGGTGGCGCACGAGCGGTCGTGGTGGGTGGCGGGGCTGGCGGGTGCGGCGCTGGGATCGGTGTGGAACTATGCGGTCTCGAGCGTCTACACGTGGCGGCGGCGGTAGGGCGCGCGCCGTCCGGTTGTGCCGGCTGCTGGATACAGGGGGCGCAGGAGTGCGTCTGCCCCTATTCTAAACGGCACCAATCTGACGATCGAGGATCATCGTTGGGTAGACGTGCCGAGTAAATAGGTCGCCCAAGAACGACAGCGGCCGCACGACGAAGCCGGTTTAGCCTTGGCCGTACGGGTGGCGCAGGCCCTGAACGGGCTTTAGCACGGGTAGCTACCATTACTTCGCGTCAGCGGCCGGAGGTGATCTTCGGAGTGATGGGTGTATTTAATCCCGTTCATGGCAGGGGCCTGCACCACCGACACTGTCGTCACCATTACCAGATAGTTGTGGCTGGCGTTGCATTGGCGATCGCCGTCGTCGGATTAGTGGCTCAGCCATACAAGCCGTCGACAATATTACGGGCGAATGCCGAAGCACTACGAGGAAAGACGCCAGAGTGTCAGCGGGGGCAAATGACACTGCGCCTGCTAGAAAAGAACAGGCACATTCACCAACAAGCCGATGCGAACACGTACCGCGTCACAGCCAAGGCTGGCCGCCCCTCCAACCAGGGGCGGCCACTAGTCCTTTAGGCGTCCGTGTTACCCTGGTTACGGCGACGGATTGCCGCGCCAAGGATGTCACCCAGCGAAGCGCCGCTATCGGTCGTGCCGAAGTCCTGGATGGCCTGCTTGTCTTCCTCCATCTCCTTACCTTTGATCGTGAGCGTCAGCTTACGTGCAGCGCGATCGATCCCGGTGACTTTGGCGTCCACCTTCTCACCGATGCTGAACCGGTCCGGACGCTGATCCGACTTGTCCCGCGCCAGCTCGGCCCGGCGGATGAAGCCGGTCAGCACGTCGTCCACCTTCACCTCGATCCCGTTGGCCTGGACCGCTGTCACGATGCACGTCACGACGTCGTTCTTGTTCACGCGGCTGAGCGTGTCTGCGGCCGGGTCGGCATTCAGCTGCTTGATGCCGAGGCTGATGCGCTCCTTCTCCACGTCCACGTCCAGGACCTTGGCCGTGACCATGGCGCCCTTTTCGTACTTCGTGATCGCCAGCTCGCCCGCCTCGTCCCAGCTGATGTCGGACATGTGAACCATGCCGTCGACATCGGCGCTGATGCCGATGAACAGGCCGAACTCGGTGATGTTGCGCACCTCGCCCTCGACGGTCGCACCCACCGGATGCTGCTCCAGGAACTCTTCCCACGGGTTACGCTGCACCTGCTTGATGCCCAGGCTGATACGCCGCTTGCTGCTGTCCACGTCCAGCACCAGAACGTCGACCTCTTGACTGGTCGCCACGATCTTGCCGGGGTGCACGTTCTTTTTGGTCCAGCTCATCTCGCTCACATGGACCAGGCCTTCGACGCCCGGCTCCAGCTCCACGAACGCGCCGTAATCGGTGATGTTCGTCACGCGACCCGAGTACTTGGCGCCCGGCGGATACTTCGCCGCCACACCCTCCCACGGATCGGCCTCAAGCTGCTTCATGCCCAGGCTGATGCGCTGGGTTTCGGAGTTGAAGCGGATGACCTGCACCTGCACCGGCTGGCCGATTTGCAGGGCCTCGCTCGGGTGGTTGATACGACGCCAGGCGATATCGGTGACGTGCAACAGGCCGTCGACGCCGCCCAGATCCACGAACGCACCGTAATCGGTGATGTTTTTCACGACGCCGTCGAGGATCATGCCTTCCTTCAGGCCCTGGATCAACTCGCTCCGCTGCTCGGCGCGGGTCTCTTCCAGCACGGCACGACGGCTGACGACGATGTTGCCACGGGCGCGGTCCATCTTCAGGATCTGGAACGGCTGCGGCGTACCCATCAACGGGCCCACGTCGCGTACGGGCCGGATGTCGACCTGGCTGCCAGGTAGGAACGCGATCGCGCCGCCTAGATCGACGGTGAAACCACCCTTGACCCGGCCGTAGATTGTGCCGTTCACGCGCGCCTGCGCCTCGAACGACTTCTCCAACACGGTCCAGGCTTCCTCACGGCGGGCCTTCTCACGGCTGAGGACGATAGCGCCGTCGCGGTCCTCGTAGCGCTCAACATACAACTCAATATGGTCGCCGGGCTTTACCTCGGGCTTCTGCCCGGGCTCGGCGAATTCTTTCAGTGCGACCCGGCCTTCGCTTTTGAGGCCGACATCGACGATTGCGTATTCGTCCGTAAGCCGGATAACCCGGCCGGTGACGACAGAGCCTTCGAAGCCGAACTCTGGATTCATGCTCTCATCGAGCATTGAGGCGAAATCTTCCATCCCTCTGCCGCCATGCGGGGTGTTGGAGTGGTCTGGCGCGTGGTCGAGAACGTCGGATGCCATGTGGTTGCAGTATTCCTGTGCAGGGTGCTCCCTAAGGGGCACCGATGGTATGCGCCCTGGTCCCTGCGTCGTGCAGGTGGGACGGCGTGCCGGGTTAGGGCCGGGTTAGTTCCAAAGCCAATGCCCGGTACGGGACCGGGTTGCGGCGCACCAATACGTTTCCTTGCATCAGAGTCAAGCGAAACCGGTCCGGGCTGCTACAATCTCCATCGCTCGCGCAAAAACCTGATCAGTCGTAAGTGCTGACGTATCGATCGTAACCGCGTCCGTCGCCGGGCGTAGCGGGGCCGCCGCTCGTTGCTCGTCCTGTGCATCGCGCGCGGCCATCGCGGCCATGACGGTGCCCAGCACGCCGCCCACCTCTTGCCATCGCCGGCGGGCGCGTGCGTCCAGGCTCGCGATCACAAATAGTTTTACCGGCGCATCGGGCACGACGACCGTACCGATATCGCGGCCATCCAGCACCGCCCCCCCGGCCGCGATCCGGCGTTGATAGGCCAATAGCGCCGCCCGTACCGCGGGGATCGCAGCCACGGCGCTGGCGGCGCGGTCGGCGGCCGGCCCACGCAGATCGGGCCGGGCGAGGTCGTCGAGATGCAGCCCCTCCGACGCCTGCGCCGCCACCACCGGATCGGACGGGTCCGCGCCGGCCAGCAACACGCGGCGCCCGACCGCGCGGTACAGCAGCCCGGTGTCGAGGTGTGCCAGCCCCAGATGCGCCGCCAGCCGCCGCGCGAGCGTCCCCTTACCGGCTGCCGCCGGACCGTCGATGGCTATTACCAACGTCACGCCAGGTCGGCGCCCATCTGCCGCATAAGCGCCACGAAGCCCGGAAAGCTCGTGTCGATGAACGCATGATCGTCCACCGTCATCGGACGCTCGCTGGCCAAGCCCAGCACCAGTCCGCTCATGGCCAACCGATGGTCCATGTGCGTCACGACCGTGCCACCGCCGGGCACGGCCCCGCCATCGATCAGCAGGTCATCGCCCTTGATCTCGGCAGCCACGCCCGTACCACGCAGCAACGCCAGCGTGGCTGCCAGCCGGTCGCTTTCTTTCACGCGCAACTCCTGCAAACCGCGTAGCCGCGTAGTCCCGCGGGCGAACGAAGCCGCGACGGCCAGAATCGGGTACTCGTCGATCATGCTCGGGGCACGCCCGGGCGGCACATCGACGCCGGTCAGATCAGAGTAGCGTGCCGTTACGTCGCCGACCCGCTCGCCCCCGGCCACACGGTCGTTTGTGACAACCAGATCGGCGCCCATTTCCAGCAGCGTCGCGAACAACCCGGTCCGCAGCGGGTTGAGCCCCACCCCCTGCACGGTGACCTCCGACCCGGGAACCAACAGCGCGGCAACCAGCAAAAACGCGGCGGAGGACGGATCGGACGGCACGGCGATATCGGCCGCCAACAGCTCCGGCTGGCCCGTTAAGTGAATGACACGGCCGGTGCCCGATGGTTCGGAGGTAAGCGTTGCGCCGAAATGGGCCAGCATGCGCTCGGTATGGTCGCGCGTTGGCTCCGGCTCGACCACGCGCGTGATGCCGGGCGCATTGAGGCCCGCGAGCAGCACGGCCGACTTCACCTGGGCGGAGGCCACAGGTAGCGTATAATCCAGCGGCCGAGCCTCCCGCGCGCCGGTGATGGCCAGCGGTAGCCGTCCGCCGGCGCGCGACTGGAACTGGGCCCCGCACGCCGCCAGCGGTTCAGTCACGCGCCGCATCGGCCGACCGCGCAGGCTGGCGTCGCCGGTCATGACGGAAAACAGGTCGTGGCTCGCCAACAGACCGCATAGCAGCCGGGCGGCCGTGCCGGAGTTGCCCATGTCGAGCACGTCCGCCGGTTCAGTCAGGCCGCCGATGCCGACGCCGGATACGCGCCACTGCCCGGGTCCGTCACGGGTTACGTGCGCGCCCAACGCCCGCATGGCGTCCGCGGTCCGCAACACGTCTTCGCCCTCCAGCAGACCGGAAATACGCGTCTCCCCGATTGCGAGGCCGGCCAGCATCAGGGCACGGTGGCTGATGCTTTTGTCGCCGGGCACGGTCACTGAACCCCGCAACGGCCCGGTGCGACGGGCGGTCAACGGGCGAGGCGGGATGGCCATGGCGGTGTCCTATTACAGAGGCGGTCGCCGTAACATAGAGACACGGTGTTTGACAGCCACGGTCGGCAGTGGCATGGCCGCGCGCCTTAGTGCGTCTCGCGCTGGTTTGAGAGGGTTCAATGGCCAAAGCTGAACTGGGCACGAAGCGCGTATGCGTCGCATGCGGCACGCGCTTCTATGACCTGACAAAAGTGCCGGCCGTATGTGTGAAATGCGGGACCGAGCAGCCGCTGGATCAGCCACGCGTGCGCCGTGCAGGCGGTAACGTGGTTGAGGAAAAGCGGCCGAAGAAGACCATCGCGCCAAATCTGGACGAAGCGGACGCCGAAGCCGAGCCCGCCGAGGAAGAAGCCGAGGAAGACGTGTTGGAAGACGCATCCGAGCTAGAGGATGATGCCGACACGATTAGCGGCGATATCGAGGTCGAGGCGGAAGCGGACGAAAAGGAACTGTAAAATGCACCTGGAGCGCCGCGCACTGGTCACCGGGGGTGCCGGCTTCCTTGGCTCCCATTTGTGCGAGCGCTTACTGGCGGCCGGGTGCCATGTGCTATGCGTCGATAACTTTTTCACCGGCACGCCGCGTAACATCGCCCACCTAATCGGGAAGCCTAATTTCGAGCTGATGCGGCACGACGTTACCTTTCCGTTGTTTGTCGAGGTGGACGAGATCTACAACCTTGCCTGTCCCGCGTCTCCGATCCACTACCAGCGTGACCCGGTGCAAACGACCAAGACGAGTGTGATCGGCGCCATCAACATGCTCGGCTTGGCCAAACGCACCGGTGCCAAGATATTCCAGGCGTCGACCAGCGAGGTCTATGGCGACCCGGCCGTGCACCCGCAGACGGAGGAGTATTGGGGCCACGTGAACCCGATCGGCTCCCGGTCCTGCTATGACGAGGGCAAGCGGTGCGCGGAGACGCTGTTCTTCGATTACTGGCGCCAGCACAAATTGCAGATCAAGGTCGCCCGCATCTTTAACACCTACGGTCCCCGCACCCATCCACGCGACGGCCGTGTCGTGTCGAGCTTCATCGTGCAGGCATTGACCGGCCAGGATATCACTGTGTTCGGTGAGGGGCAGCAGACACGGTCGTTCTGTTACGTCGATGACCTGATCGACGGCTTCATCCGCCTGATGGACAGCCCGCGGGAGATGATCGGCCCGATCAACTTGGGCAACCCCGGGGAGTTCACGATCCTGGAACTGGCTGAGCACGTCATACGCCTGACCGGCTCGCAGTCGCGGATCGTGCACCGGCCGCTTCCGGAGGACGATCCCCGCCAGCGCCGCCCGGACATCACGCTTGCGCGCGAGCAGCTGGGCTGGACGCCGTCGGTGTCGCTGGAGGACGGGCTGAAACGGACCATCCCCTATTTCGAGCAGCTGATCGCGACCCTGCCGGCCGGCGCACTCGCAGCGGCATAGGGACGCGCATATGGCCGGGCTGAATTTCGGCGGGCTGACGGTTGGCCATGCGCGGCAGGACGCCATTCACCGGACCGGTGTAGAGCCGGAACCTATACGGGTCAGCGCGCGGACATTCGACCCGGCCCAACGCAACCGTGGCGTAGAGTATTTCCGGGCGGAAACGGAGTACCAGTGCATGGTCAGCAACGTCTTCGACCCGGGCCGTTTGGTGTCTGGCGAAATACGGTTTCCGGCGCCCATCTACTCCGCGTACACTCGTCCCAACACGATCGTCGGCCATTGCCATCGGACTGCCCTGAAGCCCCAACGGCCGTGACACCGCGCTCGTTCCTTTTTGTGCCCGGCGATAGCGAGCGGAAGCTTGAGCGCGGGTCCGGGTCGGGGGCCGACGCGCTGATCCTAGATTTGGAGGATTCGGTGGTGCCCGCGCGAAAGGCGGCGGCGCGCGGCATGGTCGCGGCGTACTTGGCAACGGGCGCGGGCCCGCAATGCTGGGTGCGCATCAACGCGCTGGATGAGGGCGGGGTCCTGGACCTGGCGACCATCGTCCGCCCCGGCCTGGTTGGCGTCATGCTTCCCAAAATCGACGGCCCGAAAGACGTGCTACGGCTCGGACACATGCTGGATGTGCTGGAGCATCGTGAGGGCATGGTGCCCGGTGCCACACGCATCCTGCCAGTCGCGACGGAGACGGCGCGGGCGCCGTTTGGTCTGGGTGCGTTCGCCGATATGCCGTTACCACGCTTGGCCGGCCTGACGTGGGGGGCGGAGGACCTTGCGACGGCCCTCGGTGCCAGCACAAACCGGGACGCGACGGGCGGGTACGCGTTCACCTTTCGCATGGTGCGCTCGCTATGCCTGCTGGCGGCGCGGGCGGCGGGGGTGGAGCCGATCGAGACGATCTTCCCCGACTATCGCGATATCGACGGATTGCTGATCAGCAGCGGCGCGGCGGCGCAAGAGGGGTTCACCGGGCGCCTCGCGATCCACCCGGCGCAGGTTGCGGCGATCAACCAGGCCTTCACTCCATCGGAAGCGGACGTGGCCCATGCGCGCCTTGTGCTGGCGGCGTTCGCGGCAGCACCGGATGCGGGGGCGGTCGGGATGGACGGTATGATGCTCGACATCCCGCATAAGAAGCAGGCCCAGCGCGTGCTGGCCCGGTACGCGGCCCATCACGCCGTGATCTAACGGCCCGCCCCTGATCGTCGATGAAAAGACCCGGCCCGGGCGTGGCAGTCGATCGGACTGCCGCAGCGGGTAATCTCATTCTTCTGGATCGCCCGTGCGGCCAAGATCATCGCGGCGTCGAGGACTGCGGGGTTGTCGCAGTTTTAGGCCTTTACCGGGTAACCACGCATCTGGAATGCCTGCTCTAGCCGCTAGAACTGGCTCTCGGTCGGATACATCTGGGCCGACGTGCTGCAGCGTGAGCGCGAACAGGTTGTGCAGTGTCTCAAGAGGCTTCCGAACCCGGCCCGTAACTTTACTCTACCGGCGTGGTAGTCCCAATATGGACGACCACGCCGGTAGAAAAGTTCAGCCGTCGGCTTACACTATGGCGTGACGTACGATTAGGCCGGTTCGACCGGCTCAACCTCTTCGCCCTCGGCGTCGACTTCGATCGCGGCACCCTTCACCACGGTCTTCAGATCGTCCAGCAGGCGCTGCATGGCCGTCGCTTTGTCCGTCTTTTCCAGCGCCGCGTATTCGGCCGCCAGGCGGTCCATCGCGTTCTCGTAGATCTGGCGCTCGCTGAACGACTGATCGGGCTGACCGGCATTGCGATATAGGTCGCGCACGACCTCGGCGATCTGCAACGGGTCGCCCGAGTTGATCTTCTGTTCGTATTCCTGGGCCCGGCGCGACCACATCGTCCGCTTGATGCGTGCCCGGCCCTTCATCAACGCCAGCGCCTTGTCGAACAGCGCCCGGGTGGCGAGTTTACGGAGGCCGGCCGTACGGGCCTTGGCGACCGGAACACGGAGCGTCATCCGGTTCTCTTCGAATGTGATATGGATCAGCTCGAGCTTGTGGCCCGCGATTTCCTCTGTCGCGATCCGCTCGACCTTACCTACGCCGTGGGTAGGATAGACGACGTAATCGCCCTCAACGAAGTTTTCCTTGGCCGCCATGGCGCGTGGCGCGATCTGCGGTCGGCCGTGCATGCCGGGCATGTGGCCGGGCATTTTGGGTGGGGAACGGAATTGCGGCTCCGCTGTGGGCTTCGGCGCGGCCGCTGGTGCCGGGACGGCCGTCTCGCCGGTAACGGCTGCTACGACGGGTCCTGCCTCTTCCCCGGTTGCGGGTGCAATGCTTGGCGCGGGCGCGGGTGACATAGCGGTTCGGGACAATTTCGGATCGATCGGGTTGACCGCGGCAAGTGCCGGCTTCACAGCGCGGCTTTTGGCGAGCTTGGTCGTGGCATCGATCGTGGTCTCGGACGCGTCGATGTCGGCAGGAGCGTCGGCCCCGGCAGCTTTGGATGATGTGGGCTTAGACGGCACTCGGCAAAACTCCTGACCAGCGCAGGGCGGGCCAATTGGCGGCGTGACAAGTCCGGATCAGGCGCATAGCAGCCGGGTCACGGGCGGGTCCGCATCACGGACATGCACCGCATAACACAGAATCAGGCTTAAGTCAGCCCGGCCCCATACACCAGTCCGACTTAGCCCGGCTCGGCCGAGAACAGTACTTCCTTGTCCGGCTTGTGGTTCCACTCCTCGGCGTCGGCCGGGGGCGTGCCCTTGCGCGTGATGTTTGGCCAAGCGGCGGAGAAAATACGGTTTCGCTCAGCCCACGGGGCCGCACGGCTATCGCTGTCAGGGACAATGGCCTCCGCCGGGCACTCGGGCTCGCACACGCCACAGTCGATGCACTCATCAGGATGGATCATCAGCATATTTTCACCGACGTAGAAGCAGTCCACCGGACATACTTCGACACAATCCATGAACTTGCACTTGATACAGTTTTCCGTGACCACGTAGGTCATCCGTCGCCCCTTATTCGATCAAACATGCACGGGAAATGGGGCGGAACGTTCAGTTTTCATCCCCGGCTTAATCAGATGCCCTATCGCCGTCACTCGATCAACTCATACAGCGCCTGGGCCTCCGGTGCCGGGCCGCGACGCTTGGCGAGCGACAGCACGCGCACAACCTGGACCGTGTCGCGCAGCGGCAGGGTGATGACGTCACCCGGACGGAGGCGCGCATGGGGCTTGTCGGTCGGCTGGCGGTTCAGACGTATGCTGCCCTGCGCGACTAGGCGGGCGCACTCGGCGCGGAACTTCAGGAACCGGGCGCACCAGAGCCACTTATCGAGCCGCTGCCAGTCGCGATCCTCGCTCTCGGGGCTCACCGCCGTAATTGCCCGAGTGCGGCAAACGGTCCCTCTGGCACGGGCGCCGATGTCGCGGCGGGTCGGCGGCGGGGGCGGGTGGTCTGCATCATCGGTGGCGCGGGCGGACCATATTCGGCATCGGGCAGAGTAACGCCGGGCACGATACGTACACCGAGTGCCCGCAGCACCGCCGGCAGTTGCTCCGCCCGCACCGCCAGACGGGAGGCCAGGCCATCGGGCAGCATCGCCGCACGATCGCGGGACAGCCACGCGAGTTCGGCCGCGATCCGTTCCGCCACGTCCAGGCGGATCAGCACGGGGCCGGCGGGTACGAAGCCCATCGCCTCCGCAAAGCCCGGCGGCCCGAAGGGTGCGACAGCGACAACGCTCGATGATGGCAGCGGCGGAGTGGGCACGCGTGCGGCTAGCGCCCACAATGCGGCCCGCCTCGCCACGGCCCGTGGCTTTAGCAACGCCGGTACAAACAGCGCGAACCGGCCCGCGCGTACGCCCAGCGCTTTCAGCGCGCCGCGGGCGGGGCCATCCAATTCCGTCGCATCCGGCTCGACGCCGCCCGCCTCCATCACGCGATGCAGCAGGCCACGCAGCGCCGGCTGTGTATCGCCGGCCGCGATCGCCTGAAACAGTGGCGCCAGATCGGCCGCGATTGCGTCCGTCACGTGGCGGATTAGGCGCAGGCGCACCCGCTCCCGCTGCGGCCCGTCCAGGAACTCGCTATCCATCACCTCGATATGCGGCCGCACCAGCGTGGGGCCGGGACGCACACGGGCGACCGGGGTACCGTCCCAGGTGATACGATGATCGGCGGTCCAGGCGAGTACCGCGTCCGGCGCCGCCTCCAGCGCCAGCACCTGCCGCGGCGCCCACTCACCCAGCGCCCGGCGGGCGGCGCGCAGGACCAGGCGCTTTTCCATGCCCGCCGCCGCCGGGTCGGGATGGAAAACGAAGCCCGCGACGTGGCCGACGGCATGGCCCTCCACCACCACCTCACCCCGGGCGGTGACGGCGCTTAGCAGCTCCTCGCCATCAACTTCATCTAACCGGCGCATCAGGTGGGCGGCGCGGCGATCGACGAAGCGCGCGGTCAGGCGTTCATGCAGCGCGTCCGACAGCAGGTCCTCGACTTCCCGCGCGCGGGCCTGCCACACTGGCGCGTCCCGCACCCAGTCGGACCGGGCGGTGATGTAGGACCAGGTGCGCACGCCCGATAACCGCGCCATCAGCGTGTCGATATCGCCATCCGCGCGGGCCAGGGCAGCGATACCCGCCTCGATCCACTCGGCCGGTACGCCTCTATCCTTTGCCACATGGCCGAATACCCGGGCGCACAGCCGGGTATGGGTATCGTCCGTCAGCTTGCGAAAATCCGGAATGCCACAGGTTTCCCACAGCAATCGAACGCGGCTGCGATTATGGGCGAGGGTGCGAATATCCGGCTCCCGCGCCAGGGCGGCGAGAGTTTGCAGATCCACTGCCTCCGCCCCGCGCACCAGGCCAGGCCGATTGGGTGCTTCGTTCAGGCTGGCCAGTAACGCGTCGACGCTGGCGAAATTCAGCTCCGCATTGCGCCAGTACAGTTCCGGCAGCGCGTCGAAATCATGGCCTTCGACGGCACGAACCAGTTCGTCATCTAAGGGCGGGCAGGTGGCGGTGGTGCCGAATGTGCCATCGCGCATACCGCGCCCGGCGCGCCCGGCGATCTGTGCTACTTCGGCCGCCGTCAGGCGTCGCGGGCGGCGGCCGTCGAACTTGTTCAGGCGGGCGAAGGCAACGTGGTCCACGTCCATATTGAGGCCCATGCCGATCGCGTCGGTCGCGACCAGAAAGTCCACTTCCTTGTTCTGGTACAGCTGCACCTGCGCGTTGCGTGTCCGGGGCGACAGGCGGCCCATCACCACGGCGCACCCGCCGCGACGACGCCGGATCAACTCGGCAATCGCGTAGACCTCGCTGGCGCTGAAGGCCACGACGGCGGTACGGGGCGGCAGCCGCACGAGCTTCGCCGGGCCCGCATATGTCAGCTGCGACAGCCGGGGCCGTGTTTCGATCTGGGCCTGCGGCACCAGGCGCTGCAGCAGGGGGCGGATCGTCTCGGCACCCAGGAACATCGTCTCCACCAGGCCGCGGGCATGCAGCAGGCGTTCGGTGAACACATGGCCGCGATCGGGGTCGGCGCAGAGCTGGATTTCGTCCACCGCCACGAACTCCGCCGCGCGGTCGAGGGGCATGGCCTCCACGGTGCAAGAGTACCAGCGGGCGTTGGCCGGTACGATCTTCTCCTCACCGGTGATGAGGGCTACGTTCTTCACGCCCTTTTTCGCCACCATGCGATCGTAGTTTTCGCGCGCGAGCAAGCGCAGCGGAAAGCCGATCATCCCCGAGGAATGCGCAAGCATCCGCTCGATCGCGAGGTGCGTCTTGCCGGTGTTCGTAGGGCCGAGTACCGCCTTGACCCGGGATGGGAAGCCCGACATGCCATGATGGTTGGCGATGGTAGCCACGATTGCAAGCATGCGGTGGGCGGAGAAGTGTTCAGCGCGGATGTTGGCCTATCGCCGACAGCCGCCGGCCCGGTATTATTTTAGTCGTTTTACGCCGTCCTCCCGGTCGGGTTTTAGCCGATGCTGGACCGTTCAGTTCAGAACAATCCAATGACGATCATGGTCATATGACCGAAGTTGAAACGAGCGACTTAAACCAAGGGTAGCCCTTCATCGTCTAGCCACTCACGGTCGGCTTACCTACAACACCACAAATGTCTCGATCCCCGACTGCCGACCTGGCCCCGCTCATCAAGCTCCTGCAAGCAGGCGTGCTGCCCAATCGCGCTGCAACCGAACTCTCTCGCGTTCTTGCGATTTGGACGGCCGAGCTCAAGGACGACGACGAGCAACTACAGGAGCGGCTGACCGGCTTGGCCGACCAGATGGCGACGGGGATCGAGGAAATGCACGAGGGTATCGCCGCGGCGAGCGACAAGGGAAAACCGACGCTACGGCGGATATTGCAAACGCATCAGGCCGTGCTGGACGGGGTGCGGAATGCGCAGGGGGCGGGGTAGGTATCGAACTGCCTTGCCACGGAGGCTGCCGCAGCCCCCGATCCGGAGCGGGCGTACCATTGCCGGTAGGCGACCTTAGCCCTGATGTAGGCCGCCGCAATACTGCCCTCCCCGAAGTGAGTTGCGTATCTCTGTGCCCTACTCCCACCACGCCTGCCGCCAATGTCAGACCAATCTTTCCGGCATGGCGGGTGTTCTGAAGGGCGCCGTTTGACCCGACGCGGTTCGGTGCGTCACGGTCAATCCCATGGATGCGTATGGACGACTACTCAATGGCCTCGCCCCTCCGGACGCCGGGCCGGGGCTACCCGTTTGGTGCGTGCGGGAGGGTCTGCCACCGGGGCTGACCCCATCGCAGGCCGCGTTCC
>JANPPS010000324.1:0-4578 GCA_031428635.1 Rhodospirillales bacterium | reverse complement strand
CGGCCGATAAGGCGATCTCACGGCAGGCGAGGCAGAACCGGGTCACGCTGTCCATCAGTAGCAACACCGACAGGCCCTGATCGCGGAAATGCTCGGCGATCGTCATGGCGGCGTAGGCTGCTTCGCGCCGTAGCAGGGGTGACTGGTCGGACGTGGCGAGCACGACGACACTTCGAGCGCGTCCTTCGGGGCCCAGATCGTCCTCGATAAACTCCCGGACCTCGCGCCCGCGCTCCCCGACGAGCGCGAGTACGATGACGTCGCACTGCGCGTTGCGGGCCATCATGGCGAGCAGCGTCGACTTACCGACGCCCGATCCCGCGAACACGCCCAGGCGCTGCCCGGTGCGGCAGGTGGCAAACAGGTCGAGTGCCCGCACGCCCAGACCGAGCCTTGCGCCGAGCCGCCCGCGGGAGGCAGCGTGCGGCGGCGCGGCCCGCACCGGCTGTGGCGAGCCGGCGGGCAGCGGGCCAAGCCCATCCGCTGGCCGTCCGAGCGGATCCACGACTCGACCGAGCCAGCCCCGGCACGGCTGCAGTGTGGCGGGCCGGCCATCGATCGCCGCAATTGCCCGGGTCATCGGCCCCACCCCGTCGAGCGCACCGAACGACATCGCGCAGGCCTGCCCGTCACGAAACCCCACAATTTCGGCATCGATCCGTGGGTGCGTACCGAGGAGGTGGATGCGCGTGCCGATGGCGGCGAACCCAGCCAATCCGGCAATCCGAACCGATAGATTATCGGCGGCCGTGATCATTCCACGCGCGCTGCTTGCGCCAGCCTGCTGCGTCCGATCGCGGAGGGTGGTAAGCTTAGAAACAACCACAGATTGCATTAGATATACGACTTTCGGTAAGAGCTATCTAATTTTATCGTATAACGCCAGATTAAAAGAAATATGCGTTTCAGAGGCGTAAAATACGACTTTCTTATAGACAGGCACACGTCAAGGTTGTATTAAAATCGATATCTAAACGGAGGCAACAACCCATGCGTGTACTGTTGATCGACGGCGACCTGACTCTGGCGCGCGGCCTAAGTCTCTTTTTGAAAAATAATGGAGCGGTGGTCGACCATGTCGACGTCGGGGAGGAAGCCGTCGAGCTCACCCGCCGCTACGACTACGACCTCGTGCTACTGGACCTGATGCTTCCGGATATCGAGGGCTTCGAGGTGCTGCGTCGCATGCGCGCCGGTCGCATCGACACGCCCGTGCTGGCCATGTCCACCCTGACCCGGCCGCAGGCAAAGGTGAAGGCGTTCGGCTGCGGGGCAGACGATGTGATCGCCAAGCCCTTCGACACGGCCGAGCTGCTTGCCCGCATGCAGGCGATCATTCGCCGCAGCAAAGGCTACGCCCAGCCAACACTATGGATCGGCCCGGTCCAGCTGAAGCTCGATGTGCGCGAAGTGTCCGTCAACGGTACCCCCGTCCACCTTACCGGTAAGGAATACGCAATCCTCGAACTACTCGTCCTGCGTCGCGGCATGGTGCTGACGAAGGAGGCGTTTCTCAGCCACCTTTATGGCGGCATGGACGAGCCAGAAGCCAAAATCATTGACGTGTTCATCTGTAAATTGCGGCGCAAGCTGTCGGACGCGGGCGCACCCAGCGTAATCGGCACGGTTTGGGGCCGGGGCTACACCGTGCGCGACCCAGTCACGCGCTCGGCCACCGCGCCCGCGCCGGCGATGGCGGAATCGGGTCGAGTTTTAAGTGCGGCGTAGGCGCGGCGCTCGTTGACCAGACTGCAATGCAACGCCAGTGTTAGCGAACGGCTACCATGCGTCGTTCACAGCCAAGCGATGACGTAGCATAAGAGGGGTAATCTGTCCGGACGAGGTGCAAATGGTTCGGGTACTCTTGCTTCTAAGCCTGACAGCGTGTTCGGCGCCGCAAACGCCGATCGTTGCCGATAGTATTCCGTCTGAGAGCAAGCCGGCCCGGTACGACCCGGCGCCGACCCCCAGGGTCCATCCACGGTCAGGCTCAATTGCCGGCGCGCTCGAACTGCCGATCCCATTCAAAATGCCGCCCGGTACCGGTGCGGTGCCGGTTGGTGCCGGTGCCGTTCGGGGATCGATCGTGAGCGGGTTCCGGGGTAGCTTCTGAACGTACTGGACTAAACCGTGAATTGCTCCGCGATGATCCGCTCCGACAAACCTTGCTCCGGATCAAAAAGCACGGTCACACTCACGCTCCGGTCTTCGCTGACTGCTACCGACGCCACGCGCCGCACCTCGGTAAAGTCTGCCACCGCCGCCACGGGGCGCTTATCCGGCTCCAATATCTCAAACAACACATCCGCCGTGCTCGGCAGTAGCGCGCCACGCCAGCGCCGGGGGCGGAACGCGCTGATCGGCGTCAGCGGCAGCAGGTTGGCCGATAGCGGTACGATCGGTCCGTGCGCGGACAGATTATAGGCCGTCGACCCGGCCGGCGTGGACACCAGCACGCCGTCACAAATCAGCTCCGGTAGCCGCACGCGCCCATCAACGGTGATGCGGATCTTCGCGGCCTGACGCAATTGACGCAGCAACGACACCTCGTTCAGCGCCACCGCCTCCTCCACGGCGCCGGTCTGTGTCACCGCCACCATCCGCAACGGGTGCAGCACGGCGGCCTGCGCGCGCCCGAGGCGACCGGGCAGATCGGTCTCGTCCATCGCGTTCATCAGGAAGCCGACCGAACCGCAATTCATACCATAAACGGGTGTCCCCGACCCGGCCGCCAGCAGCCGATGAAGTGTTTCCAGCATGAACCCATCGCCGCCCAGGCAGACCACGGCATCCGCCCCGTCCACGCCGGCGTCACCATAAGCGTGAACCAGTCGTGTGCGGCACGCCGTGGCCAGGGCCGTAGGGGCGGCGACGATCGCGATCCGCTCCACCGCATGACCGAAATAGGGTCCTAACGGCGCGATAGCGGATGCGCCCGGCATCAGCAGCTCGGCGCGGGGCGGGTCACGCACGCTGCCCACTCTCCAATTTCCGGTGTTCCATGACCGGCATGTCCCGCCGCACCCGAACCGTTCGCGCCGGGTCGATCCGCGCACTGACCACGCCCACGCCGTCGGGGGCCATCGCGATCACGGCACCCCACGGGTCGATGATCATCGAGTGGCCGTAGGTATGCCGTATGCCGCCGCCGCCATCCCGGTGCTGCCCCCATGTAGCGGCGGCCAGCACCCAGCACTGCGTTTCGATCGCGCGTGCGCGCAGCAATGGCTCCCAATGGTCGCGCCCGGTCGGCACGGTAAACGCGCTGGGTAGCATTAGCACCTCCGCCCCCGCGCGCCGTAGCGCCAGGAACAGCTCGGCAAAGCGCAGGTCGTAGCAAATGGCCAAGCCGAGGCGCATACCGCCCACGTCGAGGGTCACGACGCGGTCCCCGGCACCATAACTGGCGCTTTCGCGGTAGCCCTGGCCATCGGGCGTGGTGATGTCGAACAGGTGGATTTTACGATAACGCGCGCGCTCCGTTCCATCGGGGCCGAACACGACGGTGGTGTTGTACAGCCGCTCGCCCCCGTCCTCACATAATGAGCCGCCATGGACGGTTACGCCCCGACTGCGCGCGACCTGACGTAGGAACTCGTATGCCAGGCCGCCCGTACCACCGGGTTCGGGCAACCGCTCGGCCGCCTGCCGCTTGGTCGCCAGGTCCCCGCCGAGACAGGTCCACATCTCAGGCAACGACACGAGGTCTGGTGCATCGGACGCGGCGTCGTTCAGCAGTTGGGTGGCCTGGTCGATGTTGGCCTGCTTGTCGGCACCCGGGTTCATTTGCAGCAGCGTTACCCGCATCATGGCGCACCGGTCTGGCTGCTGCTCAACCGATCCGGGGGCAGCGGGACCGCTGGTTTGGTCCCGGCGCGCGACAGGCGCGGCTCGGCCCGTACCGGCTGACTGGCTGTGACCCCATAGGGCAGCCCGCCCGCGACCTGCGCCCGCAGTGTTTCGAACCGCGCATCGTGCACCGGGCCATCGGGCGGCGTCTGGGCCGGACCCTGGCCCATGTACCGAAGCTCCGCCTGAATATCGTCGAGCCGGGCTTCAATCAGCTCCAGCCGCGTCTTCACGCCGAATACCGAGAACGGCATCACCAGAAACAGCAATGCTAGTCCGGCGAATAGCATAAGAACCAACAGGTGCACCCAGAGCGGAACCCAGTCCGGGAAGGGCAGGGGTGAGGTCATAAGCGTCTCCGTTCCAGTCCTGCATAGCAAGGCTGTGCGGGCTGCGACAGACCGGCCTTGCCATGGATCCCGATCCGCGCGACCGATAGTCGCGAATTCCATTGCGCAGGTTCCCCCATGCTACTCCTCATACCCGGCCCCGTGATGACCCACCCGAGCGTGCGCGCCGCCGCTGCCCAGGATTATGCGCCGTGGGACCTGACATACCGGGACACGGTCACCCGCGTTCGCCACCGCATGCTAGCCGTGGCCGGGGGGCGGGCTGGGGAACACGTGGCTTTGCTGTTGCCCGGTAGTGGCCACCTCGCGCTGGAGGCGGCGGTTCGCACCCTGGTCCCCACGGATGGCGGCGTGTTGGTGCCAAACACTGGTGAATATG
>JANPPS010000323.1:0-3058 GCA_031428635.1 Rhodospirillales bacterium | reverse complement strand
GAGCCCCAGCCGGGTGCCCCGCATAATGGCCAGCAGGCCCGCGACCAGCACGGCGGTCGCGCCGACGATCAGCAGCTGCGCCGCCGTCACCCGCACGGGTCCGATCACGAACGCCTCCGCACTGACCCAATCGGGCGGCAGGCGACGAATATCGGGGCCCATCCACGCGGATAATGCAGAGTACAGCGCCAGCACGCCGCCCAGCGTGACCATCAGCGACGATAGCTCGGGCGCCTGTATACGACGCAGCCGGGTCAGCAAAATGTAGTCCAGCACAACCGCCAGGGCGCCCGATGCCAGCGCCGCGCCCGGTAGCGCTGCCCATACGGACCAGCCCCGGTTCGCGAGCCACAACGCCACGAATGCACCGGCCGAAAAGTAGAACCCGTACGTGAGGTTGATTACCCGCAGCACGCCGAACATGAGCGTGAACCCCAGCGCAAACAGCGCGTACGTTGCCCCCAGCAGTACGCCGTTGACCAGTTGCTGCGCCAGCATTAGGCCAGCGCCGCCAGCCAGACCTGTGCCTGCGCTGCGACGTTTTCGGGTGCCGTGCCGCCCAGGCTGGTGCGGGATGCGACGGACGCATCGACGGTCAGCACGGCGAAGATGTCGGCGGTGATGCCCGGCTCCTCCGTCTGCATATCGGCCAATGTGAGCGATGCGAGGTCGGTGCCCCGCTGCTCCGCCAGCGCCACGAGCCGGCCGGTGACGTGGTGGGCGGTGCGGAACGGCACGCGTAGCACACGCACCAGCCAGTCGGCCAAATCCGTGGCCGTCGCAAACCCGGACCCGGCGAAATGCCGCATGCGGGCCAGATCGGGCGTCATGTCCCGCACCATGCCGGCCGTTGCGGCGAGTGCCAAGGCAAGGGCGTCGGTCGCGTCGAACACCGGCTCCTTATCTTCTTGCATGTCCTTGGCGTAGGCGAGCGGCAGGCCCTTCATCACCATCAGCAGCGCCACCAGCGCACCCGTGACCCGGCCCGTCTTGGCGCGCGTCAGTTCGGCCGCATCCGGGTTGCGCTTTTGCGGCATGATGGAGCTGCCAGTCGTAAATGCATCGGATAGGCGCACGAAGCCGAATGGGGCGCTGCACCAGATGATCATCTCCTCCGCCAAACGCGACAGGTGCATGGCGCAGATGGCGCAGGCGCCGAGGTACTCGAGGGCGAAATCACGGTCGCTGACGGCATCGAGCGAGTTGGCCGTCGGGCGGTCGAATCCGAGGGCGGCGGCCGTCATGGTGCGGTCGATCGGAAAGCTGGTCCCGGCAAGTGCGGCGGACCCCAGCGGACACTCGTTCAGCCGGCGGCGGCAGTCGGTCAGGCGACCGCGGTCGCGGGCCAGCATCTCGACGTAGGCCAGCAGGTGGTGGCCGAATGTGACGGGCTGCGCGGTCTGCAGGTGGGTAAAACCTGGCATCGGGTCGGCCGCGTAGTGGGCCGCGCGGGTGGCCAAAGCGTGCATCGTGTCGGCGATCTGCGCGTCCAGCCCGTCGATCGCGTCGCGCACCCACAGGCGAAAATCGGTCGCGACCTGGTCGTTGCGGCTACGGCCGGTATGGAGGCGCTTACCGGCCTCCCCGATGCGCTCGGTCAGCCGCGCCTCGATATTCATGTGGATATCTTCGAGGGCGTCGGTGAACGGAAAGCGCCCGGCGTCGATTTCGGCCGCGATGACGTCCAGTCCC
This sequence comes from Rhodospirillales bacterium, assembly GCA_031428635.1. Lineage (GTDB taxonomy): Bacteria > Pseudomonadota > Alphaproteobacteria > Acetobacterales > Acetobacteraceae > JANPPS01. Next base: position 1,366 of record JANPPS010000323.1, on the reverse strand, counting down.
TGGTGGATTGCGGTGGCGTCGGCGGCGTCCAACACGCCCACGCGGGCGAGCATGGCGGCGTGGGCCTGGCTGCCACGAATGTCCTGCCGCCACATCCGCTGGTCGAAGCCGATGCTTGCGTTGATCTCCTGCATTATGGCGCTAGGGCCTGCGTCAAAACGTCCGCCCCAGGCGGCATTGGCGTGGGCGTTGGGGGGCGGTGTAGTAGGGGGGGAGGTCAAGGGAGGCACCATGGTCGGTATTACAGGACGTCGCGCTCTGCTGGCGATCGGCGCGACCCTAGTAGCCAGCGGGGGCGGGCGCAAACTGGCCGCCGCGGAGGCTGGTCCCGCCCTGCTGGTCACGCGCGGGCCGCCCATCGCCGCGCCCGCTGCCGAGTGGACCACGGCCGACGGCACCCCGCGCACGCTGGCGGACTATGCCGGGAAGGGGATCGTGCTGAATTTCTGGGCCACGTGGTGCGTGCCGTGCGTGGCGGAAATGCCGGCTCTCGACGCGCTGGCGTACCTGCTGAGCACCGAGCCGATCGCCGTGCTGGCCCTGTCATCCGACCGGAGCGGGGCGAAGGCGGTGGAGCGGTTTTATTCAGAGCGCGGGATACGCAATTTGGCCGTGCTACTGGACCCGCGCGGGGCGGCGGCGCGGGCGTTCAAGTCCAACGGGATACCGACCACGGTGCTGCTGGACCGCACCGGGCAGGAGCGCGCGCGGGTGGAAGGGGCGGTCGACTGGGCGCTGCCGGCGTCGGTTACTCGACTACGCGAAATTATGGGCTGATGACACGTCTTGCATGGATGAACTGACGCTCGTTCGCGGAAGGGCGCGGGATCGGGCGGCGGTGGATCGCCTGGTCCTGGATGTGTTCGGTGTGGACGTGGGGCCGATCGCGGCGCAGGGCCTGTCGGATCCCACGCACCAATCGTTCTGCTTCCTCGATAACCGGGGTGAGTTGGTGGCCAACGCGGCCGTATTCGCGCTGACGCTGATGGTGGGTGGCGTTACTGTGAACGCGATCGGAATCCAATCCGTCGTGACCCGGCCCGCGTGGCGGCGGCGGGGCGTCGCGCGGGCGTTGCTGCGCCACGTGCTGGAGTGGTGCGATGGCCAAGGGCGGCCGGTGCTGCTGATGACGGATATACCGGCATTTTATGCCCCCCTGGGCTTCGTGAGCCACCGGCAGACGGCGTTCCGTGGCCCGGCACCCCGCCCGGCCTGCGCGGTTCACGGCGCCCGGACGGTTCAAAGCGCCCGCTCGGTTCACAGCGCCGGGCGATTTGACCTGACGCGCCCGGATGACCTGGCGCTGGTTGTGGCGGTGCTGCGCGACCGGGTCGCGGTATCGGCGCATTGTGCCGTGCTGTGCGGG
>JANPPS010000322.1:0-9486 GCA_031428635.1 Rhodospirillales bacterium | reverse complement strand
CATAGGGCCAACCGGCCCGCTGATACACAGCGACCCGACTCGACACCGCGCATAGCCATTAATCGTTATTGGACCGGATCATGGGCCGCAGACTTACAGCAGAGGCTGTTAAGTAATGAAGTAAGTACGCCTCAAGTAAAGTTGTCAGTAGGCATTGCCCGGTCCGGGGGGCACGGTCGCGACCCGCGTTGAGCGGTAAAGGAATTCACCAGCCGGTATCTCGGCTTGACGCACCGCCACGTTTAACAAATCGTGGTCGTGCGATAGCGAGCAGGCCGGGTCGGTGGCGTCGGCGTGGCCGGTCAGTGCGTAGGCCTGACAGCGGCAACCGCCCCAGTCTTTTTCTGCGTTGGCACAGCCCACGCACGGGCCAGTCATCCACGCGGTACCACGGTACCGACCGAACGCCTCTGAGTTCTCCCAGATGTCGGCCAGGCTGCGGTCACGCACCGTATCAAAGGCCATATTTGGCAGGCTTTCTGCCGCATGACACGGCAGCACACGGCCGGTTGGATTCACGACGAGTACCTGCGTACCCCAGCCGCCCATGCACGGTTTCGGTTCGCTCGCGTAGTAGTCAGGCAGCACGTAGTCGATCGTAAGACGGCCTGACAAATCGATACGCGCCTGCTCGATTATGTCTGTGGCCACGTCAAGCTGCACGCGGGTAGGAAGCAGATGGTCGCGATTGGCCAGTGCCCAGCCGTAGTACTGCACATGCGCCACTTCGAGCCTCGCGGCACCGAGGCGCAATGCCAGCGCGATCAGATCGTCCAGCCGATCCAGGTTTTGCCGGTGGACGACAGCATTCAATGTCAGCGGCACTCCGACGGCGCGTACCAGTGCCGCGAACGCCATCTTACGGTCGTGGCCGCCTGGAAAGCCTCCGATGCGATCGCCGGATACGCGCTCGCTGTCTTGCACCGACAACTGAACATGATCCAACCCCGCTGCGACCAGGGTAGCTAACCTGGCGGCGTCTAACATCACGCCGGAGGTAATCAGGTTTGTGTAGAGCCCCGCCGCCGTCGCGGCCGCCACGAGTTCCACCAGATCGCGCCTGGCAGCCGGTTCGCCGCCGGACAGATGGACGTGTAGCACGCCCATATCGGCCGCCTCGTTAAATACCCGCGCCCATTCCGACGTGGCCATTTCATCGCGCTCCATGGCCAGAGCCAGTGGGTTCGAGCAGTAGGGGCATCGCAACGGACACCGATGCGTGAGTTCCGCCAAAAGGCCGATGGGGGGTTGGATCATGCCGCGATCACCTGTCGTTCCTGCAACTCCGCAAGCATGGCGATCACATCGGCGGAGATCGCCTCACGCGGTGCATCGTACCTGGCCGCCAAAGTCGTTACTATTGCATCGAGCGTACGCGCCCCGTCGATCAGTTTTAATACTTCCACGGCTATCTCGTCCGGCTCAAAGAGTCGCTCTGGCGCCAGAATGACCCACCGCCCCCGCACCTTGTCTTCGCGTAGGCGATGTCCGCGTGCCAACTTGGGAATGCTGGAACCATCGAGTGTCACGGTCGGAATGCACCGGGCGGCGGTAGCCCGGGCGAAACATAGGAAAAATGTAATGCATCGAGCTGCGCCCATAGTAAGTCGCACTTAAAGCGCAGCGCGCCCAAGACGAGTTCCTGCTCGCCGCGTGTCTGCGCATGAACCTTGACGTACGAAAGAGCAAAATCGACGTCCATTGGCGCCTGCGTCAGCCGGGGCTTGAAATAGGCCATTATGTCTTCGGTGATGAAGTCATAGTTGCGCAGCATGCCGGACACACGCTCGGTAATGATGGTGGTCGAGAACATCTCGGTTAGCGACGATGCAATGGCTTCGAGCACCGTGCGCTCCCGCACAAAGGCCACGTAAGCGTCTACGGCAAACCGGGTGGTGGGCAGCAAGCCTTCGAGCGACGTCACGTAGGCATCATCGAGCCCGAGGCCGCCGGTAAGTTTCAGCCACCGCTCCACCCCACCCGGGCGACTGCCGTCGCCGTCATGATCGACCAGCCGCCGGCGCCATTCGCGGCGCAAATCGGCGGTTGGCAGCCGCGCCAGCAAGGTCGCGTCCTTCTTTGGAATATTAGCTTGGTAATAGTAGCGGTTTAGCGCCCACGCCTGCACCTGACCACGATCGAGCTTGCCGTCATGCAGCAACCGGTGAAACGGATGCAGATTGTGGTAGCGCTCGGCGCCGATTGCTCTCAGCCGGCGCTCCAATTCCTCGGGCGGCAGCAAAGTCTCGTTAGTGACCATGTTCATGCGAATAACTCCATGCCGTCGACCGCCACTTCCCACCCAGCCTCGAGGAGTTCCGCGCGCTCGGGCGAGCACGTCAGCAAAGCCGGGTTCGTGTTGTTGAGGTGAATGAGCACGCGGCGCCGCACGCCCAGATCGGCGAAGCTATCGATTGTGCCACCCTGCCCGCTAATGCTCATGTGGCCCATCCGGCGGCCGGTCTTTGTGCCGAGCCCCGCCTGGCTCATCTCGTCATCCCGCCATAGCGTCCCGTCGAACAGCACCAAATCCGCCCCACGCAGCCGGTCCCGTAAGGCTGGCGTCATCTCCGCGCATCCGGGAATAAAATACAACGACTCGGTGCCGTCCGTGAGGTGCAACCCGATGGTTACGCCGTCATCGCTGCGGCCCGGATCGGCTCCTAATTCGGAAAACAGCGGCACTTTACCCGGCACTGCGAACGCTTCCACGGTCAGCCCGATTACTTTGCCCCTAGCATCGTCGAGTTCCACGCCCACGCCGAGAGGCATGCTACGCCGCGGCACACGTGACGTCGGTAGCGCGCCGAAGATCGGATTTGCCGCCAGCACATCCAGTACGGCAGGGCCGGCGTAGATAGCGAACTCATGACCCTCCCGTAGGTTCAGCAAGCCGGTTATCGCATCGATCTCGCCGCCGGTTAGGATCACGGCCGCTATTGGCGAATCTCGTCCGACTACCCGCGGCTGCAATGACGGCGTTCGAGAGATTTGCTGCAGTAATTCGGGAGGGGCGTTCAACAGGACCCAATCGGACCCATCGCTTGAAACGGCCACGCAGCACTGCGTTCGTGGCGTTGCCGCCGGGTCACCTGCCCGGGAGCGGGCGCAAAGCGCGCATCCACAGTTCCACTGAGGAAATCCCCCACCAGCGGCGGCACCCAAGATAATCGCCCGCATCGTAAAAAAACCCGGGGGGTTTCGCACACCGTGCGAACCCCACCGGATCATGCCAAATTAGACCTTGGCGCAGACGTAGCAGTTGATTTCCATAGCAACCTGAACTTCTACGATACGGGGGGCTTTCCAGGACATAACTAATCTCCTCCGGCGTGGCTTGTTTATCATCCGCACCGCTATGACCATGCGCGGCTTGAATAAGGTCTGCAAGTCAAATAGTGGCCGGATAGCTTCCGGTCGCGCTAACACAGAATTTTCCCATCAATCTCATAATCGAATACGTCGAAAACATCGACTGATCGGCCCTTTAAGCCATCGTCATTATCTGCCGTATCAGGATCAATATTACGGCCCACCCTGTGTTCAGTCGGCGTGGCGGCCACCAAAGTATCTTTAACTCCGCTACAGAGTGCAGTGCACAATTACATTTACTTGTTATCGATTTGACGATCTTGGCGATGGGCGGCAAGGGTCGACGGGTGACCAAGGTCGATCTCGGCGAGACTCCGGCCGACGCTTACTGCGGCTCTTTCAACCGCCCTTCGCGTCGCCCGTCACACCGAGAGTTTGACCATCGCCAGTCTGTCACTCGGTGCGTACGGACCAATCGGCGCTGGGCGCCGTCACAGTATGGTTAACGCTAGCAGCGGCAGTCAGCGAAATTGTGACACGAATTTAGCAAGCGCTTGCAGTTCCACGTCTGGGATTCCTTGGACAGACTCGATCATCGTGGGTTGATATGCCACGCGTGTGCCATCCTGGTATGTTCTCAACGATTTGAGCACATACTCTTCACGCTGGCCTGCGATACGGGGAACTTGACCATGCCCGGCCAGATCGGCTCCATGACACGAGACGCAGTGATATTTAACTGCCAGAGCGTGCGTCCGGTCCGGGTCATAATCTGCCTGCGCTTCACCGACCGGCGCCGCGTCTAATACGGGAGCCGGAACGGCTGCGATGAGGTCCGCCATCGATTGCAGATCGTCATCCGACAGGCCGGCTAATAGCGTGTTCATCGGCGCCACGACCCGCCGTTTCTCACGGAATAGAATCAGCTGTACTAATAGATAGTTACGGGGCATACCGCCCATCGACGGAACACCCGCAATCTTCGATAAACCAGTTGCGCCGTGGCACGCATTGCAAACGAGCAACCGTTGCTCAGGCGACGTCTCGGCGTGGGACTCGACCGCAAACAATGCGATCGTAAGCAACAACAGTGAACGACTTAGCCTTAGCATAAGCGAAACGCTCCGTTACGGCGTTCACAGAGCGGGGAAGTACGTGATAGCCCCCGCCTGCTTGGCCCTCGAATAACAAGCTAATCCCGACCGGATTAGAAAACCCGGCCGGGACGGTACTCACTCAATCAACAAGACAGCGCAACTTGACGCGTGGAGTGCTTTAGTTGACGTGGCTGACCCGCCAGATCGCGCCGTTGTAGTCGTCCGATACGAGCATCGACCCGTCCTTCAACTGCAACACATCCACCGGACGGCCGACGTAGTTGTTGTTCTGTAGAAACCCGGTCATGAACGGCGTGAACGAGTCGAACGATCCATCGGGCTTGAGCTTCATAGCAACCACATCGCCGCCCGTCTTCACGGTACGATCCCACGAGCCGTGCCGGGCCATGAAGATGTTACCCTTGTAGCTGGCTGGGAACATGTCGCCCGAGTAGAAGCGCATGCCGAGCACCGCGACGTGCGGGCCCATCAGTGCAGCGGGCTTCGCGAATTCGTCGCACGAACGGCCCCAACCGTACTCCGGATCCGTGAAGTCACCCTGATGGCAGTACGGATAACCAAAGTTTGGCGCCGCTGTAGCCGATGCTTTCACGATGTGCATCGTATCGTTGGGCAGATCTTCCGATACCCAGTCGCGGCCGTTATTGCTGAAATAGAGGTCCTTGGTCACTGGATTCCAGTCGAAGCCGACTGAGTTACGGACGCCGGTTGCAACCATCTCGACCGTTTTACCGTCGAGGCTGATACGCCGGATCTGCGCATAGGGCGGCGGCGGAAGCAGGATGTTACCCGGCGCGCCAACTGGGATGTAGAGCTTGTTGTCCGGCCCGATGCCAATGAACTTCCAGCCGTGTGCCGCTTCTGACGGTAGGTCTGAGTAAATCAGAACTGGCTTGGGCGGGTTGTCCAAGTTGGCTTCGATATTATCGAAACGCCAAATCTTATTGACCTCGGCCACGTAAAGATTGCCATCTTTGAAGGCAACGCCGTTCGGCATATTCATGCCGGTTGCGATCGTCTTCACGATGTTTCCGGTCGGCGACGGCACGACTGCGTAAACCTTGTCGAGGACGCGATTGCCGACAAACACGGTACCCTTGTCGCCGAGAGCCATTGACCGGGCGTTGGCCATGCCACTGGCGTACACCTCGATCTTGAAGCCGTCGGGCACGTGCAACTGGCTGAGCGGCAGCTTTGCAGCCGGCGTCGCTATCGGTGGGTCATCGACCGGCGCAAGCTTCTGCGCGGCCGACTGAGCCGGCCGATCGAACAGCGCATCGCCCATTATCAGCCCATCAGCGTTGCGCGATCCGACCTGTGCAAGAGCTGAGTGCGATAAAAGCCCTGCGAGCAACGTCGCGACTATGCCGACAGAAAATGTTGATCTTATACGACTCATTTTATTCTCCCCTGGGTATGCACGAAACTAATCTGTCGTCGGCGATCTCGCTCTTCAGGGCGGTTCGAACACACGCGACATATTTACTATGAGGTAGCCTGCTAAGCTGTCCAGCCCATCCCTGCTCTATTATCGAGTTTTTAACGTGGTTGGACGGCTCTTGCGCCCCTGTACAGTGTTGGTGCCCCTCAACGTTAACAACACCGTTGTTGGGGCGGGCGGGCAACTCTTCGGACAAGGGGAACTCTCACGCGCCCGTAGCTGACGCGGCCAATGAGCCGTTCACTAGTTACATTGCACCGAATGCAGTATCTTTCATGTGCGTCATTGAAAGCGGCAATGCGAAAGTCGCGTCGTTCTCGGATGCGGAAATCGCGCAGAATACCACCATGTACGGCACCGTTTTGCGTCAACCGACTTTCCGGACCGGGCGGCAGAGCGACGGCTACCGGAGCCAGCCTCGGCTATGTTGCTGCTGGCCTAAATCGGGACGATGGTCGAAAGCCGCCGACTGAATAGCGTCAGCTAGTCTGGATTAAAGCACTCTGGACATAATCGGATGAGCCGTGACTTCGCACCTCACCCCAACACGACCCACCGTAAAGAATACTGTCTACGGTTCGGACCGCGGGCCCGAAAAACTGGTGCACCGGAGCCCAGGGGTCCGCCCGTCACCGCACCTGGCACACCTCACACCAATAGAGCGTCCGCCCTGCCACTGCCTCCGCCGTAATCGGCGTGTCGCATAACCGGCACGGCCTTCCGGCGCGATGCGCGACATAGTTGGCATTCGCCCGGTTAGGAGAGTGGCGGCCGGATCGGTCTTCCGGTAGCGTCGTGATGATGCGGCCGGTCCGCAAACCATCTTCGAGCAGATCGACGGTGTCGGTCCACAGCTCGTCCCATACCGGCCGGGTCAGGCTGGTGCCAGGGTGATGCGGGTGCAGGAACGCGCGAAAAAGCAGCTCCGCCCGGTAAATATTGCCGATGCCGGCGATCAAATCCTGGCGCATCAGTAGCACCGCGAGCGAACTGCGCGACCGATGGATCGCGTCCCACGGCCGGGTTGAGTCTGCGTCGGGCCGCAGCGGGTCCGCGCCCATTTTGGCCACCACCGCGTCCACGCCCGCCTGGTCAAGCACTTCACACGCTGTCGGACCGCTTAGATCCGCCACATGACGGAGGCCGGCGAGCCGCAGCCGGACCATTCCCCGCGGCGGCGGCAGCTCGTCCACATCCACCGCCTGGTCATCCGTTCGAACCCGTGTCCGGCGCCCGATCCGCTCCAGGCCCGGCCCGGCAAACCGCCACATGCCATACAGGCCCAGATGCACGCGCAGGAACACGCCATCGTCGAAGCGCAGCACCATTTGCTTACCCCACGCCTGCGCATCCCGCAGCGTCAGGCCGTCGATCAGCGCGGCCCCTTCTTCAAACCGGCCCTGCGGAGAGCTGGCGCGTAGCATTTGACCCACGAAATTCTGGCGGAACGCGGCAGCCAGGCGGTGGACGGTATGACCCTCGGGCGTGGCACTGGCCTTCTATGTGTGAGGGTTTCTTATTGCATTCGGCGCCGATCGGCGTAAACAGCGCGCTCCCTGCTCGGCCGGCGGCATCCGGCTGGGCTATGCCCATTTCCGGGTCGACAATTAGCCAAAGGGGCCACAATGCCGCTGTATGAAACCGTGCTAATCGCACGGAACGACGTGACGCAAGCGCAGGTCGACACAATCGCCGACACCATTACCATCGACCTAGAAACCGATGGCGGCGCGGTTAAGAAGCGCGAGTACTGGGGCCTGCGTACCCTGGCCTACCGCGTGAACAAGAACCGCAAGGGCCACTACATGCTGCTCGGCATCGACGCGAAGCCCGCGTTCATCACCGAGATGGAGCGGCTGCTGCGCCTTAATGAAGACGTGCTGCGCTTCATGACCATCCGCGTGGATGAGATCACGGAAGAACCGAGCGCGATCCTGTCCCGCAAGTCCGAAGAGCGCGAGCGCGGTTTCCGCGGCCCGAAGCCTGCCGGCCGGTTTGAGAGCGGTCGCAAGCGCGGCTTCGACGACCGTGAGGAATACCGGGCCCGGCCCGAAGGCGAGGGTTTCCGCGCCGTAGATGGGGAGGAATAGCATATGTCCGATCGTACAGAACGCAGTGAGCCCCGCGGTGAGCGTGGCGCCGACCGTGCCGGTGCAGCCGGTGCCGAGGGTGGACCCGGCGGTCGCCGCCCGTTCTATCGTCGTCGCAAAAGCTGCCCATTCAGCGGCCCGAACGCGCCCGTCATCGACTATAAGGATGTGCGGCTGCTGTCCCGCTTCCTGAGCGAGCGTGGCAAGATCGTCCCGTCGCGCATCACGGCCGTCAGCGGCAAGAAGCAGCGCGAGTTGGCCAACGCCATCAAGCGCGCCCGCTTTCTGGCGCTCCTGCCCTACGTCGTCGCATAAGGGAGCACAGACATGGCAACCATCGATCTGATCCTGTTACAGCGCGTCGAAAAGCTGGGGCAGATGGGCGACGTCGTACGGGTGAAGCCCGGCTACGCCCGCAACTTCCTGCTGCCGCAGAAAAAAGCGCTGCGGGCTAACAAGGCCAACGTCGCGCAGTTCGAAACGCAGCGCGTCCAACTAGAAGCGCAGAACCTGAAGCGCCGCGAAGAGGCCGAACGTACCGCCGAGCGTATGGGCGGCCTCTCGGTTGTCATCATCCGTCAGGCGGGTGAGAGCGGCAGCCTGTATGGTTCCGTCAGCGGCCGCGACATTGCGGACGCGATTACGGCTGCTGGCCTCACGGTCAATCGCAGTCAGGTGATCCTGACGGATCCGATCAAGATGCTAGGCCTCACGCCCGTGCGGCTGCAGCTGCATCCGGAAGTCGACCTGTCGGTCACCGTGAACGTGGCCCGAAGCCCGGAAGAGGGCGAGAAGCAGGCCCGCGGTGAGCTGGTTGGCCTCGCCGCCGAGGAGGACCTGGAGCCCGAGGAGGTGCTGGAGTTCGGCGCCGCTCTGGCCGAAGCCGGCGGCGACCGCGAACGCCGGGAGTAACAGGAGGGGGGGCGGGTTTCTGTCCCCCTTATCCACAGCGCTCCACAGCGCGCGCGCCGGCTAGACTCTCTAAGATCGACGCAATGAACAGCATCGACAGCCCCCTACTCGGCCTCTCCCAGCGCCTGCCGCCCTCCAACGATCGGGCGGAGATGGCGCTGCTGGGCGCGCTACTTGCCAACAACAAGGCCTATGAACGCGTCGCCGAGTTCCTGATCCCCGATCACTTCACCGACCCGGTGCACGGCCGGATTTATCAGGCCATCATCCGCCGGGTCGAGGCCGGGCAGCTGGCGGACGCGGTGACGATGCGAGCGGAATTCGAGCACTCCGGCCTGCTGGATGAAGTCGGCGGCACCGCCTATTTTGCACAGCTACTGACGTCCATGGTCGGTATTATAAATGCCGGCGAGTATGGCCGCGCGATCCACGACGCCTGGTTGCGCCGCCAGTTGATCGACATCGGTGAGGTGGTGGTCAACAACGCATTCGGCGCCGAAGCCGAGTTGGACGGCCGTCAGCAGATCGAACTTGCCGAGAGCCAGTTGTTCAAGCTCGCGACCCATGGCGGCGCTGATGGCGGGTTCGTCACGTTCGAGCGCGCGCTGACCGA
>JANPPS010000321.1:0-3884 GCA_031428635.1 Rhodospirillales bacterium | reverse complement strand
GGCTCGTTCTCCTGGCATTCGACGAGGTCGGTCTGGTATGTAGCCCGGGTCCGATCGAGGCCCGCCGGCTCATACGCGGCGCACCCGGTCAGCAATCCTAGCAGCAGCATCGTGCGTCCCATGTGAGCCATCGAACCCGTCCGCCGCCCCCTGTCAAGGATCCAGCATGCGCTCTCTCGATATCCGGTTAGACACGGCCCTGATGGTTGCGCGGGAGGCGGCGACGCTGGCCGTCGCGATGCGTCCGCCACCGGGTGCGGCGCAGGCGACACTGAAGGGACGGCAGGACTGGCTGACCGAAGCCGATGGAGCCGTCGAGCAGTTGATTGCCGACCGTCTGGCCGCGGCACACCCGGAGGACGGGTTCCAGGGTGAGGAACGGGGCACCACGCGCAACGGCGCATTGCGGTGGGTGGTGGATCCAATCGACGGCACCAGCAACTATGCCCGTGGTGCCGCGCGGTGGTGTGTTTCGATCGGCCTCATGGACGGCGATCGAGCCATACTGGGTGTTTTGGTGGCCCCGGCGCTGGGCGAGACATACGCCGCGCGGGACGGCGCCGATGCCACCCTGAATGACGCGCCAATCCGTGTCGCCGCGACGACCGAGCTCGATCGCGCGATCATTGAGGCCGGGTGGTCCTCGCGTATTTCGGCGGCCGATTACCTGGCGCTATGTGGCCGGCTGATGGGGGCGGGGGCAATGCTACGGTCCGGCGGATCGGGCGCGCTGGGGCTAGCGGATGTGGCGACGGGGCGGATCGACGCCTATGCCGAATTGCACATCAACCTGTGGGATTGCGCCGCGGCGATGGCAATATTGGCCGGGGCCGGCGGAGTGACTAGTGCGTTCGATCCGGCCGGCGGGCCACTACTGGCCGCCGCCCCAGGGGTGGCAGCGGGCGTTAAGGCGGTGTTTTAGTGCGACACCAGGCCACGAGTGCTTCTTCGGTTCGTCAGGCCTATGCCCGGGCTTTTGCCGGACTTGTCGAACTATTTGGGACCTTACGTCGTTGGTACGGCGACGTGTCTTTTGATCCCGGTCTCGGACGTGACCCTCTTTGCGACCACGCCCCGGAGCTCTCCTTGCGGTTAGGTAATCAGCGGGCTCGGGCCCACTCGGTTTGCTGCGCGCGCGGAGCCTTACGCGGTGTGGAAATCCGCCGCCTGATCAACGAACCCGCCCGACTGCCGCTCCCACATCCGGGCGTATAGGCCGCCAGCCGCCAGTAGCCCGGCGTGTGTTCCGGTTTCGGCCACCCGGCCCTGATCGAGAATAATCAGCCGATCCATCTGGGCAATGGTGCTCAGGCGGTGCGCGATCGCGATCACGGTGCGACCGGACATGAGTGTCGCAAGCTGACTCTGTATGGCGGCCTCAACCTCGGAGTCCAGGGCGCTGGTCGCTTCGTCCAGGATCAGTATCGGCGCGTCCTTCAAAATAACGCGGGCGATGGCGATGCGCTGGCGCTGGCCGCCAGACAGCTTGACCCCGCGCTCCCCGACCTCGGCGTCGAAGCCGCGCCGGCCCTCCCAATCCTCAAGGCCCAGGATAAAATCGAGTGCCTCGGCCTGCTGGGCGGCGGCCATCACCTGTTGCTCGGTGGCGTCAGGCCGGCCATAGCGGATATTCTCACGAATGGAGCGGTGCAGCAGTGACGTGTCCTGCGTCACCATGGCGATCTGGCCCCGAAGCGACTCTTGCGTCACGGTGGCAATGTCCTGGCCGTCGATCAGGATGCGGCCGTCCTCGGGCGCGTAGAACCTCAGCAGCAGATTGACCAGCGTGCTCTTACCGGTGCCCGATCGCCCGACCAAGCCGACACGCTCGCCGGGTGCGATCGTCAGCGACACGTCGTGCAGCACGCCGCGGGTGGTACCGTAGCCGAAGCGCACGCGGTCGAACGTGATCGCGCCCTGTTTCACGTGGAACGGCGTGGCGCCCGGCGCGTCCGGCATGCCCTGCGGTACGGCAATGGTCTTCATTCCGTCCTGTACGTTGCCGACATACTCGAAGATTTGCGTGATGTTGTACGCCACCCACCCAGCCGTGCTGTTGATTTGCCAGGCGAGCGGTATTGCCATCGCGACGGTGCCGACGGCGATGTGCCCCGTCGACCACAGCCAGATCGACAGCCCCGCCACGCCCACGACCATGCTGGCATTCAGCAAACTGAGGCACAGGCTGAACAGCGTATTGAGCCGGGTCTGCCAATGATATACCCGGACGTGCTCATCCATTGCGTCGCGCACGAACGCGTCCTCATCCGCCGCGCGGGCGAATAGTTTTACCGTCAGGATGTTGGTGTAGCTGTCGACAACCTTGCCCACCAACGCCGACTTCACGCCGCTCATGCGCTTCGACCGCTCCCGCATGCGGGGGATGATTAGGCTGAGAAAGACGGCGTAGGCGACGAACCATGTCACCAGCGGTGCCGCCAGCCACACGTCGGCGTGGCCCAGCAGCAGGACGGCGCTGGTGCCGTAGACCAGAATATACCAGGCGGCGTCGGTCGTGGAGACGATCGTTTCCCGCAGGCTCGGCCCCGTATCCATCACCCGTGACGCGACCCGGCCCGCGAAATCGTTTTGGAAGAACGACCAACTTTGGCGGACGACGTGGTAGTGCGATTGCCAGCGAATAAGGTTGGTCAGGCCCGGCGTCAGGCCCTGGTTTCGCGTCAGGTTCTGCATCAGCAATGCGGCCGGGCGGGCGAGTAACAGGAATGCGGCCATGGCGAGCAGCATCGGTATGGCCGCGGCGAACGCCTCCCGCGGGCCGCCGGCCAACGTGACCACGCGTCCGATCATGACGGGGATGGCCGCGTCGCACAGCGCCACCAGCAATCCGGTGCCGAATGCGGCCAGCACCAGCAGGCGGGCTTGGCGGACGTAGTGCCAGTAGAATCGTAGCAGCCCGTCCTCGGCCGAGGGCGGTGAACCGCCGGGCGTGGCGGTAGGTTGGATCAGCTCTTCAAACCAACGGACCAGCCGCATCACGCACGCCCCACACTATTGTTATGCGACGGCCCTGGACCCCGCGCGGAAAGGGGCGGAACATATCATGATCTGCCGCGGAGACCCAGCTATGAACGCCATCACCCGTCCCGATTTTGCCACCCGCCTCGATCGCTTGGCGGAAATCGCCGTCCACGTGGGCCTAGGGCTGGAGCCTGGTCAGGAGGTACTACTGACCGCGCCGCTGGACAGCCTGCCGCTGGTACGCCGCATTACGGAGCACGCGTATCGCGCCGGGGCGTCGGTGGTGACCACGTTCCTGAGCGACGACGTGGCGACGCTGGCCCGGTACCAGTTCGCGCCCGACGCCGCGTTCGATGTGGCGCCCGGCTGGTTATTTGACGGCATGGCGGCAGCGTTCCGCGGCGGTGCGGCACGGTTGGCGATTGCGGGCGACAACCCATCTTTGCTAGCGGGGCAGAATCCGGACCGCGTCAGCCGGGCTAACCGTTCGCGCAGCGCCGCCTATCGCCCGGCGATGGAGCTGATCACAACCTTCGCCACTAATTGGAGCATTGTGAGTTACGCCACCCCCGCCTGGGCCCGGACAATGTTCCCGGACCTGGCGCAGGACGAGGCGGTCGAGCGGTTATGGGATGCGATCTTTGCCGCCACCCGCGTCGATGCGCCCGACCCGGTCGCGGCGTGGCGGCAGCATAACGCGGCGCTGGGGGCGCGGACGGCCACGCTGAATGCCCGGCAATACGCGGCGCTGCGCTATCGCGGGCCGGGCACCGATTTGCGTATCGGTTTGGCCGACGGGCATCTGTGGCTTGGCGGGTCGGAGCGGGCGCAGAACGGCATCTTGTGCAACCCGAATATGCCGACAGAGGAAGTGTTCACGACGCCGCACCGCCTGCACGTCG
>JANPPS010000320.1:0-2352 GCA_031428635.1 Rhodospirillales bacterium | reverse complement strand
GATACCGCGCACGCGCAGACCCGGGTCGACCACTGCCGTGTCGTCCGTACCCATTAGGGCCGTACCGCAGGGGTGATAAACGGATGATGCATCCGCCAGAAGCTGCTCCATAAGCGCCACATCGACCGCGGGCGGCGGGTTCAGGTCCTGTTCGATCAGGGCGGCGAACGGGGCGGCGGTGCCCAGACGGTGAGCTAAGCGAGCGCTTTGAATAAACAAATGCTGGTCGCCGGGCGCATCCAGGTAGTTGGGGCGGATCACGGGACGGTCGGCCGGGTCGGGACTGCGCAGCGTCAGGGTGCCGCGGCTGTCGGGCCGACATTGGCCGAAATTGATCATCATGCCGGGGTGACGCGCCAGGGTGTAGCCGGCGCCGGGCACGAGGCTGAAGTTGATGAACATAAGCTGCGCCTCCGCCTCCTCCGCACCAGGCGTCAGGCGGGCGAACAGGCAGGCCTCACCGGCACCGATCGCGAGCGGGCCGCGGCGACGAAGCGCGTATTGGGCGGCCATGGCGACGGTGCGTAGCGGGTTGGCCATTACCTCGTTCAGGGTGCCGGCGGGACGGGTGCGGAAGACGGCACGGGCGATCAGGTGATCCTGCAGGTTCTGGCCGACGGCTGGGCGATCCAGGACCGGGGTGATGCCGAGCGCCTGCAGGGCCGCGCCGTCGCCGATGCCGGACAGCATCATCAGTTGCGGCGTGGCGATGGCACCCGCGGTCAGCACCGTTCGTGCGGCGTTGATGATAAATGGCGCCGAACCCGGGCGATGGGCGACGCAGCCCATCACGCGCGCGCCATCGATCATCAGGCGGTGCACGGTAACACCCGTTTCCACACGCAGGTTCGGGCGATTTCGCGCCGGAGCCAAATAGCCACGGGCGGTACTGCGTCGCAGGCCACGGCTCACGTTCAGCTGGATCGGCCCGGCGCCCTCGATCGAACCGTCATTCACATCCCGCTGGCGGGGGAAACCCTGGGCCACGCACGCCTCCACAAACGCCCGCCCGCCGGGGCTGAGCGCGGGGGCGGTCACGTCAATCGGGCCGCCCTGGCCGCGCGTGTCGCCGGGGTCGCCGATCCAGTTCTCGATACGCCGGAACGCGGGCATCACATCCGCGTACGACCAGCCCCGGGCGCCGGCCTGTGCCCAGCGGTCGTAATCGTGGGGGGAGCCACGAAGGTAGCCCATACCGTTTACCGACCCCGACCCGCCCAGCACCCGGCCGCGCGGCCAGGCGATGCTGCGGTCGTGAAGAGCAGGCTCAGCCTCCGTCGCGTAGCCCCAGTCATAGCGACGAGACTTGAACAGCCGGGCATAGCCGGCGGGGATGTGTATCCAGGGGTCGCGATCGGGCGGCCCGGCTTCGAGTAGTAGGACGCGGATGGCCGGGTCTTCCGACAGGCGGGCGGCGAGAATGCAGCCGGCCGTGCCGCCGCCGATGATGAGGAAATCAGGGTCCATGGGCAAAGCTTAGGACGCCGCCGCCGCCTCGTCATGCTCAGATACACGCTGCGAAAAGACGGAGTCACGATCTGTGGTAAGTAGGCGATCCGTAGTCTGAGCGGCACTGGCTGTTCCGGATGGACCCGTCCGGCACCTGGTACCGAGAAAAAGTCCATCATGCGATTTCTCGTCAACGATCAAGAAATCTTGAGGTGAACCTCATGTCTGCCTGACCCATATGGATTTTATCGGCTCAGATCTGAGGCTCACAGAAAAGACTGAAATCCACGTCTTGCTTTCGCCAATTCACTGTTCCATCCGCTGGTGCGGGTTGCTATCGTTGCATATCCGCTTCACAGCCCAGACAATCTTTTGCGGCGCCCCGTCACCTTACGACCGGTGATCGGAAGTGCCCGGCGCAGGCCTCCCATCGGAGGCATCGGGCGCCGTGCTGGCGGCTTCTGTTTATGGTCGACGATCCGAGAGGAAGTTTTTTTATGAACGATATGTTCTTCGACAAAACGGATACCAAAACGTTCGATATGGAGGGTAAGTGCCCCTTCGGTGGTGACCGTATCGGCGGAGCCCTCGGCACGCCGCCGCAGTTATCCGATTGGTATCCCGAGCGGTTGAAGGTCGAGTTGCTCCATCAGAATGGCCCCCAGGCCAATCCGCTTGGGGAGGATTTCGACTACGCCCAGGCGTTCAACACTATCGATCTGCCGACCTTGAAGCAGGACATCAAGTCGTTCCTGACCTCCACCGTCTCCTGGTGGCCGTCCGACTATAATAATTACGGGCCGCAGATGATCCGTATGGCCTGGCACGCTGCCGGCACCTACCGTATTGCCGATGGCCGTGGTGGCGCTGGCGAGGCCCTGCAGCGCTTCGCCCCCATCAACA
>JANPPS010000319.1:0-3632 GCA_031428635.1 Rhodospirillales bacterium | reverse complement strand
AAAATTCTGGGCCCTGCACCGCCTCGAACCGTCGGCCGCCAACGCTGTATCCATCGCTGCCGTTATCATTCTTGTCATCGGTGCCGCAATAGGTGCGCCTGACTATATCTATGCGCCCTGGGGATTAGCACTTCTGATTGTCAGCCTACTCTGCGACAGCGCGTTTCTTACTCGCTTACTCAGTAACCCGGTTCTGATCAGCATCGGAAAGGTCTCATACTCCACATACATGATCCACTATCTGGTAAAGGACTGGGTAAAATTTACGATCGAAAAACCAGCGGTGCCCAGTACTATACCCTTCTTCATATACGTGCTGTGTGTCGCTGTAGCGTCCGTCATGTTATATCGCTTCGTTGAGCTTCCTGGCCGCGTCGTTGGGCGAAAATTAGCAGACAGATTATTGAGTGAGCGGCAAACCACGTAAAGCCGCCAAACAGAACGATCCCCCGAGCCGAAGCTCGGGGTGTCGGACACTACGCCGCTTGTTCCTGCGTCTGGACCGGCGTGCGGTTGCGGCCACGCTCGGTCATGAACTGGTCGAACTCTGCCTTGTCGCGAGCCTGGCGTAGCCGTTCCAGATAGTGCACGAACTCGGCCTGCTCTTCCTCCAACCGGCGCAGCGTGTCGGCGCGGTAGGTGTCAAACGCCTGGTTACCGCTTCCGCCAAAGCCTGCGCCACCAAAGCTTGCCCCGAACGCGCGGGCCTGGCTGCGGACATTGAACCACTGGCCGGGTACCTGCTGGCGAAATGCCGCGAGCTTACCGGTCACCGCCAGGTAGCCCAGCACAACAAGGCCAACGGGCCAGGCCAGCCAAAATCCACCCAAAACGGCACCGAGCCACCACAGCGGCCGGGCGTTGAAACTCATAGTCTGGTTCACGTCGGTCTCCGTGGGTTATGTTAACGCCAATCACATTGGCGATCCCAACCCAGGCTTCAAGGGCCAACCTCTATTGTGCGGGTTTGGCGATCCCGACTGATTGTAAGTACAGCAACAGCCCTGCCTCAAGCAGGTCCTCGGGCGTCATGGGCAACATGCGGCGATTGGCGCCAAGGAACAGGCCGGCCACACCATGGGTCAGGGACCAGATGTGCAGCGCCACCATCAACGCGGGTGGCCGCGGCGCGGGGGCGAGCGCACAGGCGGCGTCGGCCGCGCGGCGTAGGACGGCAAACGCCGCATCGGTTGCCGTCTGCACGTCGGGATCGTCCTCCGTCCCGCCCTGGACCATGGCGGCGTAGGCGGCTGGCTCCCGCGCGGCGAAGGCCAAGTAAGCGCGCCCGCATCGTTCGAGCGCGGCCACGGGATGGCCCGGGCCGCTGGCGACAGCCTCTTTCAAGGCCTCGGTCAGCCGCTCGAACCCTTGGCGCGACACTTCGGCAATCAACGCGTTGCGGTCGCGGAAATGGCGGTACGGCGCGGCGGGACTGACCCCGACCGCACGGGCGAGCTCGGCCACCGCTAGGCCCGCGAGGCCGCGGCTAGCGATCGTGTCGAGTGCAGCCTGTATCAGCGCCTCCCGCAGATTACCGTGATGGTAGCCGCGCTCGCGCCCGCTCATTGGGGCCCGTAGGTGTTGAGGAACATCGTTACCGCCGCGTCCACGACCCGTTCGACCGCGTCGGGCGCCGCCGGAGTGCCCAGGCGCAGGCGGCCGCGCATCGCAATACGGGTTTGGCACAGGGCGAAAAACTGCTCAGCCGCGAACTCCGCATCGGGGACCGCCAGGCGCCCGGCTGCATCCTGCTCCCGCAACCAGTGCGCCATCATGTTGATACCCTGGCGTGGCCCGGCGTCGTAGAATGCGTGGGCGAGCTCGGGGAAGGCCATCGCCTCGGTCGCGACAACGCGGTCGATCGCCAGACACGTGGGCGACAGCAGGAAATCCATCATACGCAGTCCGATGTTACGCATCGCGGCGGCCGGATCGGTGTGGTGCGTGACGTTTTGAAACAAGGGCGACAACGTCCGATGGCATTCCCGCTGGACGTAGGCACCGAACAGCGCGGCTTTGCTGACAAAGTGGTGGTAGACCGTCGCCTTTGACACGCCCGCATCCCGCGTGATCGCCGACATGCTGGCGCCCTCGTACCCGTATTGGGCGAATGCCGCGCCGGCGCTGTCCAGGATGACCGTGCGTTTGTCGCGCGGGAGTGCGCTGTCGTTTGAGTCCATGCCGTGATGATGACACGAAAGAAGGGACTTGCAAGACTGAACCGTTCAGTACACCTTGTGTGCGACGCAGCAACCGCATCGGCCCGCTCGGGTTAAGTGTTAGCAACGTGGGATGAGTTCGATGGAAGGTGACCGCGGCCAGCCGAACAAGCAGGACGGACCCGCACCGATCGGCTACGCGTCGCAGGTCGATGGTGCCGCGCTGACGCCAGCCCCGATCGACTGGGCCCATCCGCCAGCCAGTGTCCCGCGTCAGCAATGGCGCCCGGCAGAGTCCAAGGCGGAGCAGCAGAACAAGGAGAACCAGGAGGCCCACGACAAGGCCAAGCCGATGTCTCGCGGCAAGAAGCTGCTGTACTGGCTGATCGGTCTTGTGGTTCTGGCTGCCCTGCTCACCGCTGGTGTTCTATACTGGTTGTCGGCGCGCCATTACGAAAATACCGACGACGCATTCATCGATGGCAACATCTCGCAGATTGCCTCCCAGATCTCCGCTCGCGTTATCGGCATTCCAGTCGACGACAATCAGGCGGTGAAGGCTGGGCAAGTGCTCGTTCAGCTCGACCCGCGTGACTTTCAGGTCAAGCTCGACCAGGCCCGTGCCCAGCGGATACAGGCCGCCGCGCAACTAGAGCAGGCGCGCGCGCAGGTAATTCTGCAGCAGGCAAACCTCGAGCAAGCGGCGGCCAATGCCCGTGTGTCGGAAGCGGATTTGGGGCAGGCCCAGTCGGATCTGGCCCGGTATCGTTCCGTGGATCCCAAGGCGATCAGTCGGCAGCAGCTGGATACCGCCGGCGCGACCAGCCGCGGCGCGGCTGCCCGCCTAGACGCGAGCCGCCAGGCCGTGCAGGCAGCCGGCGCCCAAATCAAGGCGCAGGAGGCCGCGGTTGCTGCTGCCGCTGCCACCGTTGCGCAGGCCGATGTTGGCATCACCAACGCGGAACTGCAGCTGTCGTACACCAACGTCGTGGCACCGGTAGATGGCAGGGTTACCCGGCGGTCCGTCCATCTCGGTAATTTCGTCAGTCCGGGTCAGGCACTGGTGGCCGTCGTGCAGAACGGTCTGTGGGTCACGGCCAATTTTAAAGAGACCCAGCTAAGCCTGATGCGGCCCGGGCAGCCGGTGCGGGTGCACGTGGATGCCTGCCCTGACAGCGAGTTGGCTGCCAAGATCGATAGCTTCCAAGCCGGCTCGGGCCAGGTGTTCAGCAGCCTGCCGTCCGAAAACGCCACCGGCAATTATGTGAAGGTCGTGCAGCGCGTCCCGGTCAAGATCGTGTTCACCGATGCCGATGCCGTGCAGAAGTGTCGGCTGTTCCCGGGCCTCTCAGTCTCACCGCGCGTCACGGTGCGCTAAATGGCTACCGCGAACCCGGACCTGCCGCGGTCCGCGGCGGGCCCCAACTCGCCGTGGTTGCTGGCGGTCATCGTGTCGATCGCGACGTTCATGGA
>JANPPS010000318.1:0-13838 GCA_031428635.1 Rhodospirillales bacterium | reverse complement strand
GACTGGCTACATACCCCGCCCGGTGCGCTGGTGGTGCGTAAGGACCCAATCGATTATCTACGTCGCCTGCGGTTCCACCTCACGGCCCAGGACTCACATGCTTACGGACTCTGAACTAATCGAAATCTGGACCGATGGCGGCTGCAAACCCAACCCTGGACCGGGCGGCTGGGCAGCGATCCTACGCATGGGCGCGCATGAGCGGGAGCTGACGGGGCGGGAGGCGGCGACGACCAACAACCGCATGGAGCTGACGGCGGCGGCGGAAGCGCTGGAGGCGTTGAAGCGCCCGTGCCGCATCGTGCTGAATACGGATAGTGAGTACCTGAAGAACGGCATCACGCGCTGGCATACCGGGTGGGTCCGCCGCAATTGGCGCAATGCGTCCGGTGATCCGGTGGCGAACATGGATTTGTGGCGCCGTATTCTGGATGCGGCCCGCGGGCACGAAATCGAGTGGCGGTGGGTACGCGGGCATGCGGGAGACGTAATGAACGAACGGGCTGACGTGCTGGCGACGGTGGCGCGAGACGGGTAAGGGGTATTCTAGTTGTCGGGCGGTACGCCTCGGCACATGTCACGTACCGCCCGTCTTGGTATTAGGCGGCGCGCCCGGCTGTGGTGGCCGGAAAGTCCGCACCGCGGCTCACGGCTTCCCACGCCACAAAGTTGTCACGCAGCTCAGCAAGCGTTGCAATCGCACCATCGAAGGCTTCGTTACCCAGCAGCAGGTGGTGCGGCGGGCTTGGACCCTCGACAGCCTTGATGATAGCCTCGACCGCGCGCACGGGATCACCGGCCTGGTGGCCCGAGATGGCCCGGATGCCCTCACGCCGCTTGCCCGCGGTGGCGGCATAGTCGGCGATCTGGACTTTGCTCTCGTTGGCCGATCGTCCCGCCCAATCGGTGCGGAAGCCGCTGGGCTCGATAACCATAACCCGGATGCCGAGCGGCTCGACTTCTTGCCACAGGGCTGCGGACAGGCCTTCGACGGCGAATTTAGTGGCGTTGTACCAGCCGACGGCCGGGAATGACCGTAATCCGCCGATCGACGCCACGTTGGCGATGAAGCCCTGCCGCCGCTTACGCATACCGGGCAGAACCGCACGGATCATGGCGCCCATGCCGAACACGTTGATATCGAACATCCGCCGAATCTCGGCGTCCTCTCCTTCCTCGACGGCGGCGAAGTATCCGATCCCCGCATTGTTCACGAGTACGTCGATATGGCCGAACCGCGCTTCTGCAGCGGCGACCGCCGCCGTCACCTGCGCCGCATCGGTCACGTCTAAACTCAGTACCAGGGCCTGCTTGTTGGTGGCGAATTCACTGAGATCTGCGGGATCGCGGGCTGTCACAACGACAGGCGATCCGCGCGCCAGTAACTGCTTGGCCATTTCGCGGCCAAAACCGGTCGAGCAGCCGGTGATGAACCAGACGGATTGTTGCGTGATGCTCGGGTGGACAGGCTGGTCGGTCACGGGCGCGTCTCCATCGGTGAAGCGGCTTGGTTGAGCCGCCGTGACGGTAGTTAATCTTTCGCGGCCGTCGGGCCACCCCCGGAAACTACTCAAATCCTCCGGCGCATCGGTGTGTTGTACGGACCAGCGGGCGGCCGTAGCGAGCGTCCTCGATCTGCAGATGGCGGTCTCGCGGCGCTGGCGCCGTTTGGGCAGTGTCGTTAGGCACGGCGATGGCGCCTGAAAAAACGATAACGAACGCTTCAGAATGTTAGGCAAGGATCTGGCCATGAACGCTGTCCTTGTCGTAAGCGCTGCCCGCCGTGAACAACGCGACCGAAGCCTTCCCGTGGGCGAACCACGGCCAAACCCTTGGCGCGTGGGCTCAATATCGTGCGGTCCGGTACCGACATCGCCTATGCGTGGCGGCACATGGCTATGCTGCGGCACCTGATAATCCAGTTAACCAAGCGCCAGGCTGCGGCCGGATAAGCGCAGATACCAGAGTGGCGGTAAGGCCGATTGACCAACCGTCCTGTCGGACGCTCAGCCACCCGCTGTCATGAAACCTTCGCTTACCTCGGCCCTCTCATGCGCTACTCCGGCCCGATCACTAACCCGAGAGGCTTCGCCATGATCCGACGCTCCCTGCTGACCGCGACTCTCGTCATGCTCGGCACGGCCGCCTATGCCGATCAGACTGCGATTGGCCCCTGGAACGACGCCGCCACGAAGCTCGCCAGCAGCTCGGTCCTTGCCACGTCGGCGCTTGCCTTCATCAAGGATGAGGTGGCGCAGATTAAGAACCCGGGCATCCGCGCCGCCACGGAGGACGCCGTGTTCAACGCCGACACGTGCGTCAGTAGCCGCGTCGGCCTGGACGCCGCCAAGAAGCAGGCGATAGTCGACAAACTGGTCGCTGAAGGCCTGATCGATGAAACAGAGGCCGGGCGTATACCGGGTGGCCTGATGGCCGGCGTGTTCCCCGGCGTGCGCGATGACGGCACACTGTGCCCCAAACTGCCGATGCCATACATCGCCTCACCGGGCAGTGTGTTCGGCGGCCACCATTCGGAGCCCGGCGGCCTGGCGATGCACGTGGCCGTGAACCTCACGAGTGCCATGAACCTCGCGGACACCTATCGCAAAGTATACGGCACGCTGGACGCGAACGGCATGCCCGTCCTACGCAGCGGGGCGGGCCAGACGGCCGACGCCGATCTGGTTATCGACCAGGATCTCGTGATTGGCACGCCCGTCTGGCATGACTGGGCCAAGACGATCGTGTTTCAGTGGAATGCCGACGGCTCTGAATATATCGAGCTGAACTTCGGCGGTAACGGCAAGACCGACGCGTGGGGTGCCCCCGGCAATACAAAGACCAGCGCCCACCACATGATCGGTATCGCCGAGAGTATGGCCCGCGGTATGCCGGCGCCCTTCGTGATCACGCAGGCGTCGGCCCATGGCGCACCCAACGCGGGTAATGAGTTCAGCGTCGTGAATTGGCTCCGCGCCGCAGCCATCATGGTCGGCCAGGACCCGATCGAGCGCGGCTATCTGATGAAGGACGCGACCGGCCGGCTACGGCTGGCGGCGGTGCGGCAGTTGGGCTCGGTCAACATTCAGGCCAGCAGCCCGATGCAGTCCAACCTGCTGTATGAATACGTGCTGCAGAATCTGTCCGACGCCGACTACACGTTCACCGGCCCTGCCGTTGTACAGAGCGAGATATTCCTCCGCACCGTGGCCCCTAAGTTCGGCTACGACCCGGCTGACGCCACGCGGTACAATACCGAGTATCGCAACGTGGTGCTGTCCCATCTATCGGCTGAGCGGGTGCAGATCCTTTATGCCAACGGCGGAATTGGCCGGGTGGAACAAGAAGTGGCGAAGCTGAAGACGGCCGGCGCGCTGCGTTAGACCCGGCTCCAAACGGCGTTGGTGAGGCGGACGAGGGACACGAACCCCGTTTCCTCATCGACCCTCGCACCCCACTCGAGGGTGCCGGTGGCGGTAATGGCGTAACTCGGCTCGACCGCATCGCTGGCGCGGGCCAAGCGTACGAAAACGATATCCACCGGCCAATCGCCGCCGCTGCTACAGAACGGACAGGTCGACATGGGCGTGCGGGTCAGCACGAAAAAGTCGGCGTCCGGCTTCAGCGGCGGTGCCATAAAACCGGGTATCGTCACGCGTTGACCGACCAGCGCGTGGGCGCCGGGCGTCAGTTGCACGCCGTCGGTCGTCGTCGGGCCGTATAGGCCGCCAAACCCCAGCGTCGCCGCTCGGGCAGAACGAGGCGCGAGCCAAGGGGCAAGGGCGGAGGTAAGCAGGACAGTACGACGCGTGATCATGTTTGCCTTATATCGGCGAGACGTTTTCAGACGATAATACATTTTAGTGACAGGGTGCCCGATCGCGGATGCGTGTCGTATGACGGTCGGAATTGGGTAATGGAGAACACGATGCGCGCCGTAATCGTCGGATTAGCCGTGGGACTGCTATCACATGCAGCGTCCGCGCAGGTGATCTTCCCCATCAACCGGGCCGAGATACTGGCCGGCAGCAAGTTCGACCTGAAAGTCGAGTTTGCCGGCGTTGTCGACCCGGCCAAAGTCAAAGTGACCGTCAACGGCCGCGATCATGCCGAGGCGCTGGGCCGCGCGGCCACGCTCGTCGCGCGGGAGGACGATAAGGACCAGTCATCGCTCGTGCTGCCGGACGTGACGATCGACGCACCGGGCGACTACACGGTCATCGCCACGGACGGCGCGGCGAGTTCGACGGTTAAGTGGACCGTGTACGCGGCCCCTGTCGCGCGCCGGGCGAAGAACGTGATCCTCATGATCGGCGACGGCATGACGATGGCAAACGTCACCGCCGCCCGCATCCTGTTCGGCGGCATTCATGAGGGGCGGTACGGCCGGACGCTCGAGATGGACAACCTGCCGATGATGGCGACCGTCGGCACGTCCGGTACCGATAGCATCATCACCGACAGCGCCAACAGCGCCAGCGCCTATAACACCGGGCACAAATCCGGCGTGAACGCGTTGGGCGTATACGTCAGCCGCGCTGCCGGCACGCTGGCCCATCCGAAGGTCGAGACGCTGGGTGAGATTGTGAAGCGCCGGCTGAACATGGCAGTCGGCATCGTCACCAACACTGAAATTCAGGACGCGACGCCCGCGGCAGTGTTCGCCCATACCCGGCGCCGGTCGGACTACATCCCGATCACCGACCAGATGCTGGCCTTTGCGCCCGACGTAACGATGGGTGGTGGCTCGGCCAGCTTTCTGCCGCAAGCCACGCCCGGCTCGCGCCGCAAAGACCAGACCGACATGATCGCGGCCTATACGGCGGCCGGCTATACGTTTGCCGAGGACGCGGCGGGCCTGGCTGCGGCTGCGGACCCGAAGACGACGAAACTGCTGGGCCTGTTTGCGCTCGGCAACATGGATGGGGCACTAGACCGGTTTTACCTCAAAAAGGGCAACGTCCCACGCTTCCCGAACCAGCCAGACCTCACGGACCAGGTCTCGGCGGCATTGCGCATACTGGAGCGGAACCCGAACGGGTTTTACCTGATGATCGAAAGCGGTCTGATCGATAAATACAGCCATGTGCTGGATGCGGAGCGGTCGCATTACGATACCATCCTGCTGGACCGGACCGTTAAGGTCGTCGTGGACTGGATGGGCGATCGTAACGACACGCTTCTGATCGTCGTGCCGGACCATACCCATGCCATGGGCATCTATGGCACCGTCGATGATGACAAGAAGGTCGCAGACGGCCGGGACCGGGTCGGCACCTACGCCACGGCGGGCGAGCCGAACTATGACCCGGCCGATGAGCGTGGCTATCCCCCGAACGTCAACGTGTCACGCCGCCTGATGACCGGCTACGGCGATACACCGGACTATTACGAGACGTTCGCCCCCAGCATGGACGGCCCGCGTGTGCCAGCCGTGCGTAACGGTCCGAATGGCGCGTTTATCGCCAATGAGAAATTCAACGTGCCCGGCGCTGTTTTGCGCATCGGTAACCTTCCACATGACACCGAACAGGACGTGCATACGGCGGACGACGCGCTGCTGCGTGCGGCCGGTCCTGGGTCAGAGGTGTTTCATGGCTTCATCGACAACACGACCGTTTTCCGGGCTATGGCCGAGGCACTTGGGCTTGGCCGTCCGCAATAGCCCGATACTGGGGCGCCGTACGCTACTGGCCGGGCTGGCCATACTACCAGCCCTGCCGGCGCGCGCGTCGGAGAAGCTGAAGTTCGCCGACCTATACGCATCATGGGGCGTCACGGGTCTTAAGTTCTCGCCCCAGGCATTGGCGTTGAACGGCGCCGACACGACAATGGTCGGCTTCATGGCACCGCCGATCAAGGCGATGGCCGATTTCTTCGTTTTGACCCGGGAGCCGCTGAGCATGTGCCCATTCTGCTCATCGGACGCCGAGTGGCCGCCGGATATCGTGGTGGCCTACCTGGCCCATGACGCGCAGCCGACGGCGCCCAACGAGGTGATCGAGGTGACGGGCCGTCTGGAACTCGGGTCATGGACGGACCCGGTATCGGGGTTTGTTAGCCAGGCACGGCTGCGGGACGCGTATGTCCGCTTTGTCTGACCGGGTACCGCTGACGGTCCAGGATCTGTCTATTGCCTTTCCGGGGGTGGGTGTTGTCGTGACAATACCGCGTTTAGACGTGGCGGCCGGGTCGACGGTCGCGATCGCCGGGCCGTCGGGAACCGGCAAGACCAGTCTGCTGCACGCCCTCGCCGGGCTGGAACGTCCGGCGTCCGGCTCGGTCCGATGGGGCGATGCATCGCTGTGGACGATGCCGGACCGGGCGCGGGAGCGCTGGCGGCGGGAGCGGCTGGGGCTGGTGTTTCAGGACATGCACCTGCTGCTTGGTTTATCGGCGCTGGATAACGTGCTGCTGCCGGCGCTGTTCGATCAGCCCCGCGCGACGCCGGCGCAGCGTACGCGGGCGGCGGCGCTACTGGACACGCTGGGTATCACGGCCGGACGCCGGGATGTGGCAGTCATGAGCCGGGGTGAGCGGCAACGTGTGGCCCTGGCCCGCGCCCTGCTGCGTGCGCCGTCGATCCTGCTGGCCGACGAACCGACCGCCAGCCTGGACCCGGCCACAGGGCGGCTGGTCGCGGACTTGCTAATACAGGCGGCGACCGAGCGCGGGGCCACGCTCATCATCACCACGCATGATCCCGCTCTGACGGAGCGTATGGGTATGCGGATGCACGTCTCGGCCGGCCAATTGGAGCAGGCAGCGTGAACCCCTGGCCCGTGGCGCTGGCTGCATTACGCCGGCAGTGGCGGCCCGCATTGGCCATGGCGTTGCTGGTGGCGCTGGCGACGGCGCTCGGGACCGGCATCGGCATGACTGAGCGGGCCGTGCGCGTGGCGGCGGCGCGGGCGGCGGACCCGTTCGACCTGGTGGTGGGCGCGCCCGGTAGTGCGGCGCAGCTGGTTTTGACGTCCGTGTACCTGCAGCCCGACACGGTGCCGCTGCTGGATGCGGCCGTGCTGACGAAGGTTATGACCGACCCGGATGTCGCCTGGGCATCGCCTGTCGCGTTCGGCGACTCCTATCGCGGCATGCCGATACTGGGGGTCGCGCCCATGCTGGTGACAATGGGCGGGACCCGGACCGTGACCGAGGGCAAAATCTTCGACGCAGAAGGGGAGGCGGTGGTTGGCAGTGCCGTGCCGCTACAACTCGGTGACACGATCGTACCGCAGCACGGCCTGATCGAGTCAGGAGAGGCGCACCATCACGACGATAGTCCCACCAAGGTCGTGGGCCGCCTGCCGCCGACGGGTACGGCATGGGACCGGGCGATACTGGTTGCGGTCGAAAGCGTGTGGGAGATCCACGGCCTGGGTAATGGCCATCCGGAGGGTATCGAGCGCGTCGGCCCCCCGTGGGAGGTTCCGGCGGGCGTGCCGGCCGTGGTCGTGAAGCCCAAAACGCTGGCCGGCGCGTATCAGCTGCGGTCCCGTTACCGAAGCGCCGCCAGTACGGCCGTGTTTCCCGGTGAGGTGCTGGCGAGCCTGTTCCGGACCCTGGGCGACGTGCGGGCGGTCGTGTCGGCGATGGCGGTGCTGACCTCGGTGCTGGTGGTCGCGGCCGTATTCCTGGCATTTGGCGCAATGGTGGCGGCTCGGGCCCGGGATCACGCGGTGCTACGCGCAATCGGGGCACCGTCCGGCTTTATCCTGGGCGCGCTTTGGATGGAGCTGGGCGCTGTGCTGGTTGCGGGCGTTGCGGGCGGGGTGGCCCTGGGGTGGTTGGGTGCGCAGGTGGCGGCCGGGCCGCTCGGGCGGGCGGGCGGCATTGCGGTGCATCCGATGCTGGGCTGGCCGGAGCTAACGCTGGCCCTGGCAGTGCTGGGCGGCGGCCTGATCGCGGCGGCGGTTCCGGCTTTGCTCGGCGCGCGCGCGCCGGCGGGAGCAGGGTTGAAGGTTTAGAGCGCGCAGGTTTCTGCCGACAGGTACCCCGGCCGCAACGCCCTAGAACATCGCGATCAGCACGAGCCCCCGGTCGTTAAAGCACAGCCAGCTACCGCCAGTTGATGTCGAACATGCCAAAGGGAGCGACAGCTAGCGCCATCAGGATATCCGCCGTGACGGCGAGTGCCGCAGATAGCCCGGCGCGCATCCTCGTGGATGAAGAGCAGCCGGCCACCGCGGCGCCCGCCCTAACCACATCGCCCAGCGGCGCCCACCACGGCATCGAGACCAGCAGGCGTGGGCGAACCATGGGTTTTGGCCCCTTTGTGCAATGCAATGTTGATGGGCGACCCCCACGCTTACATCGCGCCCGCAAACAGAACGAACGGAGGTAGCCAGGCTAAGCCCAGTGCGACCACCCGCTTCATTCAGACCAGCAGGGCTGCTCCGATCGCCAACAGCAACGCCGGGATCATCACGATCGTGCCAAGCCGCAAAAAGCGCCCGGGCGTGATGTCGATGCCCTCCCGCCGGAGTGCGCCAAGCCAGAGGATGGTGGCGAGTGAGCCCGTGACCGACAGGTTTGGGCCTAAATCCACGCCGATCAGGGCCGCCGCGCGGATCGCCTCCGGTAAATCGGCCTGCTCCAGCACCCGTCCGGCCAGTAGCCCGGCAGGTAGGTTGTTGACGAGGTTGCTGCCGATGGCGACCGCGATCCCGGCCGCCGCCGCCGTCCACGTAACGGAGCGCTTGGACCAACTCCCTAGCGCTTCGGCAATGGTGCCGGCGACCCCCGTCTGCTCGAGTGCCGCGACGATGACGAACAGCCCCGCGACCAGGGGTAGTACGCCCCAGGCGACCCCACGTAGCAATGCGCCGGGGCCTCGCTGGGCCCGTAAAAGCACGCATGTCGCTGCCGCGACCGCAGCAGCAAGCGTCGGCCCGCCCAGTGACCAGCCCAGGGCCGATGCGGTGAGCAGGACGATTGCGGCCCCAATCAGCCCTACCGCAGCGAGCCGCCCGGCCGCGGATAGGGGCGCGCAGTCGATCGATGGTTCGATGCTTGCAGCTAGCTCCGCCCGCTGCGTCCAGCGCAGCACCGCGTAGGTCATCCCGATCGCGACGGCCGACGGAAGGGAAAACTGGTGCACCCACACCGCAAGCGGGGGGAGGTGGGCGCCATAGACAACGAGGTTCGCCGGGTTCGAGATCGGCAGCACGAAGCTGGCCGCATTAGCGACAAACGCGCAGATGAACAAATACGGCAACGACGACCGGACACGCGCAGCACGGGCCGCAGCTGCGACGGCCGGAGTTAGTACGACCGCGGTCGCATCGTTGGACAGTAGCACCGTGACCAGTATGCCCACGGCATAGACGATCGTGAACAGGCGCGTGGCGCTGCCCCGGGCCTGCGTGACGGCGCGTGAGGCTAGCCAATCGAACAGCCCCTCCTGCCGGCCCACTTCGGATAGCAGCATCATCCCGGTTAGGAATAGGAGGACGTTCAGACCCTGTTGTAAGCCGGACCAGGCTGTGGCGGGCGTGATCGATTGTAACGCAACCAGGGCCACCGCGCCGGCCACGGCCCAGATCCATTCGGGCCACCGGAATGGCTGGGCGATGACGCCCAGGACGCTCAACGCCGCGATGGCGCCGATGACCCATGCGTTGCTGGTGCCAGTGCCGGTCAAAGGCGGGTCAGGCGGCCGGCTCGATCAAGCGGCTTCCGCTCAGCCGGCGCGCCAGGTCGCGAATCGCATCAGCATCGGCGTTGGCGAAGGCGATACGGACGTAATCGTCTTGCCCCGGCCCGAATGCGGCGCCAGGCAGGCACACGGCGCCAAACTCCGCGCTCAAATACTCCGCCACCATGGCCGATGACGTGCCGCGATAGGGATGACGCACATAGGCGAAATACGCACCGGACGAGCCAATCGCCCATTCCGGTATGTCGGCGAACGCAGCCCGTAGCGTCGCCGCCCGGTCGTTGATGATCTCGCGTTTGGCACGCCGCCAGTCGGATAGCGCGCCGATACCCCACGTGATCGCCGCCTGGGCAGCGCGATTGGGGCAAATATGCAGGCTGTCTAGCGCCTTCGTCAGATGTCCGACCAGGGCGGCGCTAGCGGTGACGGCCCCCAGGCGATAGCCCGGCACGCAGAACGCCTTCGAAAAGCTATAGAGGCCGATGACGTTGCTGTCCCAACCGTGCTGCTCAAACAGCGCGTGGGCGCGGTTCTGCCCGGCCGGCAGGAAGTCCCGGTACGTCTCGTCCAGGATCAGCCAGATGTCCCGATCGCGGCAGAGGGCGGCGAAGGCGGCGATCGTCTCGGGCGGGGTCACGGCGCCGGTCGGGTTGTTGGGGCTGATCAGCACGATCGCCCGGGTCGTGGCGTCGATCAGCCGCGCGGCATCGGCCACGCTGGGAATGAACGCGTTATTGGCCCGGCACGGCAGGGGGCGGGCCGTGATGCCCAGCATGTCGCAGCTTTGCTGGTGGTTCCAGAACCACGGCGTGGGCAGCAGTACGCTATCGCCCATGCGGGCCACGGTCATGAGGATTGTGAAGAACGCCTGATTGCAGCCGGCGGTGATGGCGACCTGGTCCGCGCTGACACCGGGTAGGGTGGCGGCGTAGGCGTCACGTAGCGTCGGGTCACCAGCGATGGGGCCATATTTGGCCATGGCCGGATCGGCCGAAGCGGCGGCGGCATGGGCCAGTAAATAGGGGTGCGGCGCATAGCCTGGCACGGCCTGGCATAGATCGATCGCCGGCCCGTAGCGTCCATCGTAACGCCGGGCCCAAGCATGGGCGGCCATGATGGGTGGCAGATCGATGCTGGTAACGTTCGGGTTCAGGGCTGGCATTGGGCGGAGCCGGTCAGAGGGTGTGGGTGTCGCGTCATAAAATACGGCCCAGGTGCCCCTGTGCCTCCGCCAACGCAGCCAGCGCCGTCGCCCGGTCGCGGCCCTGGGCCAACAGGATCGCGAGCTTTACGTGCCCGTCCGCCGCCTGTAGCGCCGCCGTGGCAGCGTCCGCGTCGACACAAGCCAACTCCCGCACCATCGCCACGGCCCGGACGCGCAGCTTGGCGTTCGTGACCGCCATATCGACCATCCGGCCCTGATAAACCCGGCCGAGCCCGATCATCAGCAGCGTGCTCAGCAAGTTCAGCGCGACTTTCTGCGCCGTTCCCGCCTTCATGCGGGTGGAGCCGGCGATCGGTTCCGCCCCGGTTTCGATCAATACAGGGTGGTCGGCGGCAAGCAGCAGCGGTGTGCCGGGGCTGTTGGCGATGGCGATCGTAAGCGCCCCGTTCGCCCGCGCGGTCTCGACACAGGCGATCGTGTAGGGCGTGCGTCCGCTGGCGGCGACGGCGATCAGGACGTCGCCGGGTCCGAGTGCGGCGGCGTCGGCTTGTGCGGTATCGGTTTGGTCCTCCGCCCCCTCGGCCGCCTGCATCAGCGCGGCTGGGCCGCCGGCGATTAGCAGTACCAGGCGATCCCAACCGAAGGTCGGCGTTAGCTCCGCCCCGTCCTGCGCCGCAATACGGCCGGACGTGCCGGCACCCGCGTAGGCCAGGTACCCACCCGATTGCAGCCGGGGCAGGGCGGCGGCGGCGGCCCGTTCCAGGGCGGGCAGCGCGGGACCGATGGCGGCGACGGCGGCCAACTGACCCTCCCACAACGCCGCCAGGATCGCGCCCGGCGGCCATTGATCGATGGCGGTCAGGCGCGGGTCGGACCCCTCGGTTCCCAATCGCCCGCTATCAGACATCCACATCGGCCACGTCGCGGGCGCGCTCCTGTATGAATTGGAACCGTAATTCCGGTTTGCGGCCCATCAGACGCTCTACCATGGCATTGGTCGGGTCGCGATCGGGCGGTACGATGACCTTCAGCAACGTGCGCCGGCGCGGGTCCATCGTCGTTTCCTTCAGCGCCGCGGCTGGCATCTCTCCCAGGCCCTTGAACCGGCTAACTTCGACTTTGCCCTGCTTGAAGCTGCCCATCAGTCTATCTTTGTCGGCGTCATTCATGGCGTAGATCGAGCGGGCGCCCTGCGTCAGCCGGTACAGCGGCGGCTGCGCCAGGAACAAATGCCCGGCGTCGATCAATCGCGGCAGCTTGCGATAGAAGAATGTCATCAGCAGCGACGCGATGTGCGCGCCGTCCACATCCGCGTCCGTCATGATGATGACCCGGCCGTAGCGCAGCCGCCCGGAATCATACCGATCCCCGGCGCCGCAACCCAGCGCCTCCACCAGGTCCTTTAGCTCCTGATTGGCCGACAGCTTGTCATCGCTGGCGCTGGCTACGTTCAGGATTTTACCCCGTAACGGAAGAATAGCCTGCGTTTCCCGGTTGCGGGCCTGTTTTGCGCTACCGCCAGCGCTATCGCCTTCGACCAGGAAAATCTCGGTATCGTCCCGGCTCTCGCGGGAGCAATCGGCCAACTTGCCCGGCAGGCGTAGGCGCCGGGTGGCGGTCTTGCGGCCTACATCCTTGCTCTCCCGCCGGCGCAGGCGTTCGTCGGCGCGCTCGATCAGGAACGCCAGCAGTGCGTCCGCTTGGGCCGGGTGCGCGCCGAGCCAATGGTCGAAGCGGTCCCGCAGCGCGGTTTCCACCATGCGGGTTGCTTCGGGACTAGTCAGCTTCTCCTTGGTTTGGCCCTGGAACTGCGGTTCACGCACAAACACGGACAGTTTTGCCGCCATTTGGCCGACGACGTCCTCGGCCGTGACGGTTGCGGCGCGCTTGTTGCCCCGTTGCTCACCCCAGGCGCGCACGCCCTTCAGCAACGCTGAGCGGAACCCGGCCTCATGCGTGCCGCCGTTGGGCGTCGGGACCGTATTGCAGTACGAATGGATGGCACCGTCCGCGGCCTCGAACCAGGCGACCGCCCACTCCGCCCGGCCGCCGAGCACGCCGGGAAAGGGTGCCTCACCGGTCCAAATCTCGGGCACCGCCAGCGCCGCATCGCCGATGTCTTCGAGCAAGCTGTCCTGCAATCCGCCCGGAAAGTGCAACTCTGCTTCGGCCGGTACGCCTGGGGGCAGTGGCGTTTGCGTACAGGCCCAGCGAATACGCACGCCACGAAACAGATACGCTTTCGACCGGCATAGGCGATAAAGCCGGGCGGGGCTGAATTGCAGCGGTCCGAAGATGTCCGGATCGGGATGGAAGCGTATCGCGGTTCCACGCCTGTTCTGCACGGCACCCGCGTTGATCAGCTTACTGGTGGAGACGCCCCGCGAATAGGCCTGACGCCACAGCACCCGGTCTCGCGCGACCTCGACCTCCAGCCCATCCGATAGCGCGTTCACCACCGAGCTGCCGACGCCGTGCAGCCCGCCCGACGTTGCGTAGGCCTTACCACCGAACTTTCCGCCCGAATGTAGTGTGGTAAGAATAACCTCTAACGCACTGAGGTTTTGAAACTTTGGATGCGGATCGACCGGTATCCCCCGGCCATTATCGCGTACGCTCAGCCAGTTGCCGGGCTCTAGCGTCATCTCGATCCAGCTTGCATGACCGGCTACGGCCTCGTCCATCGCGTTGTCGAGCACCTCGGCCGCTAGGTGGTGGAGCGCATTTTCATCCGTGCCGCCGATGTACATGCCGGGGCGTTTGCGGACTGGCTCCAGCCCCTCCAGCACCTCGATGGACGAGGCGGAGTAGCCGCCGGGAACGGGGGGCGTGGTGTCGGCCACGGGGGGCGCTTTCGCCGGCTCGGGGACAGGCGCGACGACAGGCGCAGGAACAGGCTGGGGCGCAGCCGTCTCGGCCGGACGCTCGGGTTCCGGCATGTCATCGAACAGGGAAGGGGCGGCGGACTGAACCATGGCGGTAGTCTGGGACGATTCGGGGAGGGGTCTGGTAGGC
>JANPPS010000317.1:0-9642 GCA_031428635.1 Rhodospirillales bacterium | reverse complement strand
CGAATGCGGCGTTGGTGGGGGCGAACACGGTGAACGGGCCCGGGCCCTTCAGCGTCTCGACCAGGCCGGCGGCCTTGACGGCTGCGACCAGCGTCGTGTGCTCGGACGAGTTCACGGCGTTGTCGATAATGTCCTTGTTGGGATACATCGGTGCGCCGCCGACCATTACCGGGGCCTGCGCGAAGGCGGGGGCCACGACTGGCGCGCCCATAACCAGCGCAAGCGGGAGGGCGAGAAGAGTTTTGCGGAACTGCATGGTGTCAAATTTCCCTAACCATGGCCGTTGATCAGCGCATTGGTAACCGGCTAACGCGGCAGGTATCACTTTAGATGCACGTGACAGCGCGGAGGCCGCCGGGCACAACGCGCTGGTGCCCCAGCCCCGCGCCCCGTTTGCCCGCCACGCGGCCAGCCTGCTCGTTTGGCAGGATGGCACGGACGGCCCGGCCGTGTTGATGGGCGTACGCGGTGCCGGTGCCCGGTTCGTCCCCAACCGGCTGGTGTTCCCCGGCGGCCGGGTCGACCCGCCCGACGCCACTGCCCCGGCCGCCACCGAACCCATGCCCCGTGTACTGGCGATGTTGGGTGCCCGGACCCGGCCCCGCCTGGCGCGCGCCATCGTGCATGCCGCGGCGCGCGAGTTGACGGAGGAGACCGGCCTCAGCCTCGGCACACCGCCGCGCCTCGACGCGATCGACCATTTATGCCGGGCCGTGACACCGCCCCGTCAGCCGATCCGGTTCAACGCGCGCTTTTTGGTCGTGCACGCCAGCCACACCACCGGCACGCTTACGGACAGCGTGGAAATGCACAGCCTGCGCTTCATACCCGTCCACGCTACGGCGGAGCTGGACCTGATGCTGGTCACGGCCGAGGTGCTGCTGCAATTCAAACTCTGGCTCGCGATGCCCGAGGCCGACCGGCAAGCCCGAACAAATGCGCCGCTATTTCGGGAGAGGCACTGGCACCGCGAGACGCTACCGCGGTGACACTATGTAACCCCAGCCGGACCGCCCGGGGTGCTACGTCGCGATCATGGATACACGCCCCCATCAGGCCCTGATCCGCTTCGGTTTCGGCCGCGCCGCGAACCAGGCTTTGCCGGCCGACCCGGCATCATGGCTGCAGCTGCAGCTGGCCGGGCGCGACCTGGCGCCCACGGCGCTACAACCCGATCCGGGCAGTGCCGCCGCCGCGATCGCCCTCTTCGAACTCGACCGGACCGACCCGCCGCCGCCCGGACAGCCCCGCCGTTCGGGTGCGCTATTCCGGTCGGAAACGGCGGCGCTGCTGCAAAACGCACTCGTAACCGACGCTACGTTCCGCGAGCGCCTGGTGTGGTTCTGGGCCAACCATTTCACCATCAGCACCCGGCGCGGCATGGTGGCACCGCTGGCTGGATCGTTCATGCGGGACGCGATCCGGCCGCACGTCACGGGCCGCTTCTCCGATATGGTTCTGGCCGTGATGCACCACCCGGCCATGCTGGTCTATCTGGACAACGGTCAGTCGGCCGGCCCGAACAGTCCCGCCGGGCTGCGTAACCGCCGCGGGCTTAACGAAAACCTCGCTCGCGAGTGCCTGGAACTACACACCGTCACCCAAGCCGCCGGATTTACGCAGGCAGACGTCACCGAGTTCGCCCGGATACTGACCGGCTGGTCGATCGAAACGCGGGAGGCACCGCTAGGCTTTAAATTCCGCCCCTTCCTCCACGAACCCGGTGAGAAACGCCTGCTGGGCCGCACGTTCGGCGAGGGCGAACAGGCCGGTATCGAGGCGCTAACCTGGCTCGGCGACCATCCCATGACGCACCGGGCGCTGGCGGTGAAGCTGGCCCGGCATTTCATCGCCGATCAGCCGCCGCCCGACGCCGTCCGCGCGATCGAGGGTGCGTTGCGGGACACGCGTGGCAACCTGGCCAGCGCCTATCGCGCGATCATCGCCCAGCCGGCCGCGTGGAAGCCGTTGCAGAAGGTGCGTAGCCCGTTCGACCTGACGCTCGCCGCCTTTCGCGCCGGGCTGCCGCAGGCGGCGATCGCCACGTCGACCGAGGGGCCGTTCATCGGCCTCATGAACGCGCTGGGCCAGGGGCTGTTCAACGCCGTCCAACCCTCCGGCTGGCCCGACGTCGCCGCCGAATGGATTGGGCCGGAGGCGATGATGCGCCGGGTCGACTGGGCGTACACGTTCGCCGGCCGCCAGGACCTGCCGGACCCGTTGACGCTGGCCGACACCGCGCTTGGCCCGCTGCTCCCTGATCGCACCCTGACGGAGCTGCGTCAGGCCGGGTCCCGGCGTGAGGCGCTGACGTTACTGATCGCTTCCCCCGAATTTCAGAGGCGGTGACGATGCACGCATCCATGACACGGCGGGGGGCGCTACTCGGTATCGCCTCTGCCATCACGCTCGGGCGGACGTCGCTGGCGCTGGCGGCGGCGCCCACGGACCGGCGGCTGGTGGTAATCATCCTGCGCGGCGCGTTGGACGGACTTTCGGCGCTGGTTCCGTACGGTGACCCGTCGCTCGTTAGTCTACGGGGCGCGCTGATACCCCCGGCGCCGGGGCGGGAAGGCGGCATGGGCGATCTGGGCGGGTTCTTCGGCCTGCATCCGGCGTTGTCCGGGCTGCATGGCCTGTACCGGGACGGCCAGTTGCTGCCGATCCACGCCGTCGCCGGCCCGGTGCGGACGCGCAGTCATTTCGAGGCGCAAGACCTCATGGAGTCCGGCGCCGAGCACCGCCTGTCATCCGGCTGGCTCAACCGCGCCGTGCAGGCGATGCAGCCGCGCCCGGGCAACGGCGTTCCGCTATCGGTCGGCATGTCGCTACCGCTGCTGATGCGCGGCCCGGCGGCCGTGGGTGCCTATGCCCCTCAATCGTTCGGACAACCCCAGGCCGATCTGTACGCAAAGCTGGTGGCGCTACATCAGGCGGACGCGGTGACCGGGCCGGCGCTGCGCCAGGGCCTGACGGAGCGGGGGTTCACAAGCGCTCAACTGGCCGGCTTCTCGCCCGACGCCCGCGAGAAGAACAGCTTTCCCACGCTCGCCGGTACCGCGGGGCGGCTGCTGGCGGCGGCCGACGGCCCGCGGGTGGCGGCGATGGAGCTGGGCGGCTGGGACACCCATGCCGGTCAGGCGCAGCGCCTGTTCGGGCCGTTACGGCAGTTGGACCAGGGGATCCTAGCGATGAAGGAGGGCCTGGGCGCGGCCTGGGCGCAGACGGTCGTGCTTGTGATGACGGAATTTGGCCGCACCGTGCAGGCAAATGGCACCGGTGGCACGGATCACGGCACGGGTGCGGCCGCATTCCTGGCCGGCGGCGCCGTAGCCGGCGGGCGCGTGCTGGCGAACTGGCCGGGCCTCGGCAGCAGTCAGCTGTTCGAGCGACGCGACCTGCAGCCGACGACGGACCTGCGTTCGGTGGCAAAGGGCGTGTTGGCCACGCATTTCGGCCTACCCCCGGCGGCGTTGGCAGCGGCGTTCCCCGATAGTCAGGGCGCGCCGCCGATACTTGGGCTGGTGCGAACGAGTTAGGGTTGTTGGTGTTAACCGGCGGAAATGGCGCGTCGATTAGGTGCGTGTACCGCACGCCCGACAGCCGCAAGAAGTTTGCCCCCGCGATCCAGCACCATTGGCACCGCCCGATAAAATAAGGACTTTACTGATTATTCGTCCGATGACCTTCGCAAACTTATAATCGGCAGCGTTGCTATCGCCGCAACATAGCGCGCTTACGAACCATAAGACCCGGCCAGTGCGCGCAGTGAGCGCGGCTCAAACGAAGGTGTCGGTCCCGCAATCCCACGTCGTCCAGATGTAATACCCTGCGTTATTCGGCCGTCTTTGCTAGGCCCACGTCGGCGGGTCCGTACCGTGCCGTCATTGCCGCTTACCCGGTGCAGCGCGGCCCTCGGACCAGCGGCGAGCAGGAACAATAGATCGAAAGACTAACCTGGCATTTCTCATCCGCGTTCTCCACCGTCTTAGGTTCGCGCGAAACGAACCCAAACTACGGCGCAACCTGGCGTCCCGATTGACGCTGCTGCCCTCGCACGGCAGTGATGGCGGCCCCAAGGCACAAAGCGAGTGACAACCAGTGGTACGATCCCCCACGGCCCAGGTCTGATGGCCCGCCGCCCCGCCGCGACGGTTACCGTGGCTTCGCCGCCGCCGTTATTGCCTCTTGCCCAGCCCTCCATCCCGGACGACGCCGCCCCGTTATGGGCGCTGGCCGATCAGGGACAGACTGCACTCGCGACCCAGGGGCTCATTCACCTACTTACCGCCCGGCCTGATGACAGCGCCGCCCTGCTCGCCGCGCACCTCCTGCAATACCCTCACGCCACGCCATCGGATGCTCAGTCCGGGCGGGTGCTGACTGCTTCCATGGCGCAACTCGTTACTTTGGTGCGCACGCAGGATATCCAGATCACCGCCCTGCTGGACCTTCTGGACCAATGATGGACGCGACCCTGATCGGCGGCACCCCTGCCCGGGCCCAGCAGCTCGCCCTGGCCCTCGCCCCAGCCTATGCGGCCCGGCTGGCCGCCCGCCCCGCAGCCAGCGACACCGTTGTACTGTGGCTCGACCCCACCAGTCGCGATGCGCCCTACCCCGCCCACGCCTGCAACGTCGCCGACCTCGCCCAACTGCCGCCACCTACGGGCACGCCTACGCAACGGGAGGCCTGGCGCCAGTCCGTCGCCCAGTCCTGCGTCCGCGCGGATCTGGTGCTGACCGGATCGGACGCCGAAACCGGCCTATGGACGCCCGTGCTGGAGCAGGCCGGATGCGCCGCCCCCGTGCTGACTTTTCCAGCGGTACCCGAGGCGCCAGAAGCCATAGTCGGCACCGGCCTTTCGATCACAATCGAAACTCTACCCTCCCGCGCAATCACCGCGGCGCTGACGACGGTGGCGAACTGGGCCATTGCCGCCGGCATGGGTCTAACGATCGGCCTGCGGGGCGCGGCGGGCGTGGCGGGCCTGGCCGCGTTGCGCGTGTTGCGCGCCCTACCCGGCGTCACTGTGCTGCATGGCCAGGCGCCGCCCGCCGGTCTGGTCCTCGATCTGCGGGAGCCCACGGCCGACGAGCGCCTGCGCATCCCCCCGGCCATCGCCACCGCGCTCGCAGCCGGCTGCCCGGTGCTGACCGTCGTGCCCGGCGTGCTGTCGCAGCGCCTGAGCGCGTTTGGAGCCGGCCAGCTGGCGACGCTCGATGCGCTACCTGCGGCGCTCGATGCGATGGCGGCGGCACTGCCCACCCTGCGGCAGGCCGCATCGTCCTATCAGGCCCCGACCCAGCCGGATCAGCTGCTGCAAGACGCCGTGACCAGCGCCGGGACACGCCGATCCGCTGCCGTCGCGGGTTGGGACACCCCGGCCGGCGGAGCACCGCCCCTCGGCCCCAACGGCCACGTGCTGGTGCTGTCTAACGAGCATGAATTGCTACTCGATGTACGCGTTCACGGACCGTTGGGGGAGTTGCACCGCCGCGGTGCCATCGGCGGCTACGCGGTCGTGCGACATGGCCAGGTCGTGTTCAGCACCCGCGCCCTGGGCCACGGCATCAGCCTGCCGTTCCACGCCATCGTCGTCCACCGCGCCCACGACCCGGCGCTGATCACCGTGATGCGCGCACTGGACCGGCCGTTTTTATACGACCTGGACGATAACCTTCTTGCCGCTCCGGCCTACCGCGACGCTTTTGCCGCCAGAACCGGTGAGTTGGTCCGGACCATGCTCGCGCGTGCCGCCGTCATATCCTGCTCTACCCCGCGTTTGGTCCAATTGCTTCAGGCGGGCGCCGGTATCCGTCTGGCCGACCGGGCTATCATCACCCCTAACCTGGCCCCCGCGCCGGCTATCCCCCGGCCGGCGGGCCGTCCCCGGGCGCTGATCTGGGCCAGTTCCGACACTCCCGCGCTCACCACCGCTCGCGATCCGATCGAGGCCGCGGTACGTGATTTCTGCATCGCATACCGGATCAGGCTCGTCTGCCTCGGCGCTAAACCCAGCGCCACCCTGGCGGAAGCTGCACCGGAACATGTCGGCCTACTGCCCCGCGCCGCCTACCTCGACTACATTCGTGCCTTGGCGCCCGCCATGCTGGTATGCCCGCTTGAAACGGACGCCGAGCCCGGTACCCAGGACTTCGTCGACGGCAAAAGCGATATCAAGATGCTCGACGCCGCCATGACCGGACTGGTCGGCGTGTACAGCGACGGCGGCCCGTATCGCGAAACGGAAATGACCGGCGGGATCCTGTGTACGAACACCTACGATGGCTGGCTCGATGGGCTCGAACGCGGCTACCGGGCGTGCGAGGCCGGTTCTCCGGCGTTGGCGCTGCCGCCCTCGCGAACGACAGCCCAGGGCCTCGCACCCTATGCAACGGCGCTGTCGTACGCCCGCCTGGCCGAGCCGATCCACCTGCACACCGTCCTCACCACCCACGCCGCGATCGACGCGCATCGCGTCCGCCTACTCGACCCGGCGGAGTTCGACGACAGCTACTATTTGGAAACACACACTGACGTCGCTGCTGCCGTCGCAAAGGGCTCGATGGCGTCCGCCTACGACCACTATCTTATCACGGGCTATCGGGAGCGACGGGACGCCCGTGCCATCGCCAGTCCAGACGCAGCGGCCGAGCTGTGGTGGGAGTGCTTGCAGCAGACGATCGCATGCCTGCAACGTCAAACGGAGGCGCGGGAGGCGATCATCACCCGCCTGCGATCCGACCGCGATGCCCGGTGGAATTTGCGTACGTGACTATCGTTTGGGCCACAAATGACCGGGTACCGGGGCCGCCCTGCCCTGTCTGCGGTACCCCCGGGCCGCACGCCGTACTGCTTCGCACCACCGGGCCGGACGCCACGCTGCTGCGCTGCGATCACTGCACGGCCCTCGCCTTCCTCGACGCGACACCGCCCGACTATGCGCGGGAGGAGGTCGACGATATTTCGTTGCAGCTATACGTCGAACAGAACGCGGGCCTGTTTCACATGACCCGGTTTCTGTACCAACTGGATCCGGTCGCGCATCCGGTCGGAAGCCTACTCGACGCGGGTTGCGGCTTTGGCCTTCCCGTCGACGCCGCGCGCCGGGTGCTGGGCTGGCGCGCCGTGGGGATCGACCCGTCCTTCCATGCCGACCGGGGGCGTAGCCTGCTGGGGGCGGACCTGCGGCGCGGGTATCTGACGGCTGATACCGACTTGGGCGAGCCCTACGACCTCGTCCTCGCGACTGAGGTCATCGAGCATATCCCCGACCTATACCCTTTCCTGGCCGTCCTACGCCGCTGGATGACGCCGGGCGGCGTGCTGATGATGACAACGCCCGACGCCGGCAGCATCACGCCGGCGCTGGCCGAAAACATGCTGATCCCGATGCTCACGGTCGGCGCGCACCTCGTGCTGTTCAGTGCGCGGGCAATGGAGCACTGCCTGCGTCGCGCCGGGTTCGCCCACGTATTGTGCACCGTGGATCTGCCCACGCTGATCGTTTACGCGTCCGACCGGCCAATCGTGCTGCGGGCCGATGCGGCCCCGGCCCACGCCGCGGGCTATGCGGCCTATTTGCATCACCTTCTGGATACGACTGAGCCGGGCGCCATGCTGTGGAACGGGGCCGCCGGGCGCTTGCTGGAGCTGACGGGTGATGCCGGGCCGATCGAGCCGCTGATGGCGCTCTATGCCCGTATTGCTGCCGTCTGGCGCGACCGGTTTGGCATCGACCTACTTCGTCTACGGCTGCCGCCCGCGCTGGATGAGAAGGCGTTTCGAATTGGTGGCCAGCCGGGCAACCCAGCACTCGTGAACCAGTTACGCGCACAGGCTCCGTTTGACCTGGGCTTCGTGCTGTACTGGCGCATGGTTCTGGAGCAGCGGCTGCCGACCAGCACGCCCGAGAGCGTCATTTCACATGCCCGCGCCGCGATGACCCACGCCGGACAGACCGATCGCGCCCTACGCGACTACGGCCTCAGCGATTTCGGCCTGTACGGTGCGGCTTGGAAAGCGCGGCTGGCGATTCTGGACGCTATGGTGGCGCTAGCGCCGGAGCTGGAGGCGTCGTTGCTGACATCGCTCGCAACCGCACGACCCGGCGCGCAAACGGCCTGCGTGGACCCGCCCCGGGACGTCGTGATCCGGCGGCTGGCCGGCCCGTTCAACCGGCTTGTACATGCCACCGCGTATGACGAGGCGACCCGGCTGCTACCCGCCATGGAAGACTTGGATGCGGTCTGCGGCGCGCTGGCCGCACAGCCGGCCGTGCTGTTTCACGCTCTATTTTGCGTGGGTGTGCTGCACTTGAACCATGTGTCTGGCGCCGCATCCACCGTCCCGCAAGCCGCGTTCGCGCGCATGCGGGACGAAGCGATGGCCCGGCTAGGTGGCCCAGGCGCGGCGGAGGCCAACCATTATTTGACCGTGGCGGAGTTGCATCTGACGATGGTCCCGATGCCGCTGCCTATGCTCGCCATGGCGCCCATCGCGGCACTACCCGGCCCGGCTATTCGTCGAAAGCGCCGGGCATGAACCGTTACGCCCAACTCGATCGGACAAAGGCCGGGCGGATCATGGCCGGGCATCCGCGCACGATCGGCGCAGGCGTGCTGTCTGTGCTGATATATACTCTGCTGCCCGGAGGACTGAGCCTTACGACCCGAGGGGTAATTGCCTG
The DNA here is from genome assembly GCA_031428635.1 of Rhodospirillales bacterium. Lineage (GTDB taxonomy): Bacteria > Pseudomonadota > Alphaproteobacteria > Acetobacterales > Acetobacteraceae > JANPPS01. The sequence goes on along the minus strand of JANPPS010000317.1, from coordinate 950 downwards.
GGACGTCGGCAGCGTGGTCCTACTCATAAGCTTGGCTGTGATGTTCCTTCAGGCCCACAGCAGCGAGTGCGGGGGCGGGAGCGACGCCGCGATGGCCCATAACGCCGAGCGTCAGGATGAAGGCGAGTGGACGGTGTTTTCCATCACAATACTGGGTGCCGTGGCTAGCTTTGCCGCGGTTACTGTCGTCCTGCACGACGTGAAAGACATGGCGGCCCTGGAGCGTCAACTACATGTCGGCCTGGTCACGGCCACGCTGTTGCTATCATGGTTCATGACCCACACGGTCTTCGCCCTCCGCTACGCCCACGAATACTACGCGCGCACACCAGGTGTCTCACCGGTCGATGGCGGGCTGGAGTTCCCGGGCGGATCGTCGCCCGACTACTGGGACTTCGTCTACTTCTCGTTCGTCCTCGGTATGACGTTTCAGGTTTCGGACGTGCAGGTTACGTCGCGTAAGCTGCGACGGCTGGCGACCGTACACGGCCTGCTGGCATTCCTGTTCAACACCGTCATCGTGGCGTTGACGGTAAATATCGCGGCGGGCCTGCTGTAGCGCCCGCTCCTGTGACGAGTGGCGCGCAGTTGATCCGACCGGCCATCAGGCAATCCTCCACTCGGGCCTGGTCCCGCATATGGCGCATGAGAAGCAGGCCCACGATCACTAGCGCCAGCATGAACCCGAGCCCGGCGAGGCTGGCCGTCACCCGGTTTGCTTCCATCTGGCTGTCCTCAACATGGCGACTTGCTATGGTTCGGCGCATCGCACCCTCCAGCCGAAAGTATAGCCCGGTCAGGCGTCGCACGCTATTGCGGAGTGACAGATGACCGATACCCTCCTCACCGCTTTGGAACATCTTTCCGCCGCGCACGCCGCGCTGGCCGCACTGATCGCCCGCATCGGCCCCTGTACCTGGGCGCCCATCCCGCGTGAGCCGCATGAGGCG
>JANPPS010000316.1:0-2097 GCA_031428635.1 Rhodospirillales bacterium | reverse complement strand
TCTGACGCATCATTTGGGGGGTGAGCCGGACCTGGCGGCACTTGGCGTGCTGCGGGTGGCGGACTTGCGGGCGTGGTTGGCGGCGGGCGCGGCGGACGGGGCCGGCGCGGCCACCCGGGCGCGGCGGCTGGCGGCAGTGCGCAGCCTGTTCCGCTACCTCGGCCGGCATCAGGGCGTGACCAACACGGCCCCCACCCTGCTCGGCACCCCCCGGCGCAGCCCGCCCGTGCCGCGCGCGCTGTCCCCCGCCCACGCGCTGGCCGTCGTGGCCGACATCGGTGATGACGCGGCGCAGCCCTGGGTGGCGGCGCGCGACACGGCGCTGTTTACGCTGTTGTATGGCGCCGGACTGCGGATTGCGGAGGCGCTGGCGCTCGATCTGCCTGACGTGGCACCCGGCGCGACCACGCTGCGTGTGATGGGTAAGGGATCGAAGGAGCGGATCGTGCCGCTGCTGCCGGTGCTGGTGGCGGTGCTCGACGCGTGGCGGGCCGTGCACCCGGGGGGCGCCGCGCTGTTTCCCGGCGTCCGCAGCGCCCGGCTCAACCCCGGCGTCGTGCAGCGGACGATGCGGATGTACGCGCAGCGCGCCGGGCTGGTGGGGGCCACGCCGCATAGTTTGCGACATAGCTTCGCCACGCATTTGCTGGCGGGCGGTGCGGACCTACGCTCCATCCAAGAGCTGCTGGGCCACGCCTCACTTTCCACCACGCAGCGCTACACCCGCGTCGACGACAGCCAGTTGCGCGCGGTGTGGGAGCGGACGCACCCGATGGGGTAGTGGTTTGGGGTGGCCGGTTTGGAGGGTGGGTGTGTTCGGTTTCGATCTCATCCCAGGCGTTCGGGGCCAGTTCAGCCGCGCCCAGGAGCGGTCATTGGGCGAGACAGTTTGCCGGCGACCCAGCGCTTCATACCAGCCGCTTCAGCGACCAGATGTGTTCAATCGAACCTGCCGTTTGCGGAGCTTCAGCGCTCGCGAAGCCAGAAGGCGATTCATGCTAGGTGTCATGGTCGCTGCATAGGCGGCTCTCCAGCATGTGGGCGAGTACGCCCTTAGTATGCTCGTCGCAGAAAGCCGCCGCGATGGCGTTCGCCGATACCGTCTTGATCCCTAAACGTGGGTCGGCCTCAAGGGCGAGAGCGTGTTCGCGGGCGAGATCGGTGCCGAAGAAACCCGGATCGTCGGTGCCGAGCACAATGGTGCAGCCAGCATCTGCCAGTCTCTCAACCGGGTGCTCTGCCACCGAACGGTAGAGACCGAGGGCTAAGTTGCTACCGAGGCAGACCTCGAGCGGCATCCGGGCTTCAGCTAGCTGTCGCATGACGTCCGGCGACTCCACAGCTCTGATGCCATGACCAACGCGGTCAAGGCCAAGTAACTCGATTGCCTGTATTATCGTGTCTGCTGGTCGATGTTCGCCTGCGTGCGCCGTGGCGCGCAGGCCCTCGCTCCGGGCGATGTGGAACGCCTCGGCGAACTCGCCTACTTCATGCTGATGCTCGTCGCCGGTTAGCCCAAAGCCAACCAGCATGTTGGACTGAATTGAGGTAGCCGTACGTGCCGCCTCAATGGCGGCCCCCGGCCCGAGATGGCGAACAGCGGTAGCGATGAGGCGCGAATGCACGCCCCACTCCTCTGCAGCCCTCTCAGCTGCGGCCCCGAGCGCTTTCAACTGATCGGGAAACGGGACTCCCGTACGAGCGAGGTCCGGTGGCGACAGCATAAATTCCACATAGCCGCCGCCCAATTCCGCGCACCGTTTAAGGTAGGAGGCCGTGATTAACTCGAGGTCAGCGGTGGACTTCACCACAGAGGTGACGAGATCGTATGCCGTCAGAAACGTCGTGAAGTCGTGCCAGCCATATCGCGCGTCGGCGAGGATGGCCTCGGGGATCGAGACAGCGTTACGCTCCGCAAGAAAGAGCACGGTTTCCCGGACGAGCGTTCCCCTGAGATGGACGTGAAGGTCGACTAGCATTGGGAGCGGCTATAAAGGACGCAACAACGAAGTGGAAGACGGGATGCGCATAAGATTTATTTCGAAGAACGGTAATAAGATCGACGAAGCGAGAAAGATTCTTGAGCCGCTAGGCGCC
>JANPPS010000315.1:0-12507 GCA_031428635.1 Rhodospirillales bacterium | reverse complement strand
CGGTTTGGTGTCGGCGTTCTTGTGCGAGGTTGTGCTGACCTTCTTGTTTCTGATGGTCATCCTGGGCAGCACGTCCTCCCGCGCGCCGGCCGGGTTCGCGCCGATCGCGATTGGACTAGCGTTGACGCTGATTCACTTGATCTCAATTCCGGTTACCAACACCTCCGTCAATCCGGCGCGCAGCACGGGCCCGGCTTTGATCGCGGGCGGCGCGTATGTCGGTCAGCTATGGCTGTTCTGGCTGGCGCCGATAGTGGGCGCGACACTGGCCGGCTTGGCTGGGCGCGAGTTGTTCAAGGAAGACGATCAGACGCTGCCCCGCGCCCTATCGGCCGAGCCGGAAAAGGAAGGCCCGGTCGACTAATCGCCCAACGCCACCAACGCGCCCAGGCCGGGCCGGTCATTCACCATGGCCAGTCCGCCCTGGGCGCCGCGCGGTTACGGGACGGTCTGATGTCGGCATCAGTCTGGGTCCATAGCGTGCCGTACCGTCGCAAATAGGGTAGGACGATGACGAAGTTTCTGCGGCTCCTGGTACTGTTGGCGGCATCTGTCCCCGGGATCGCCGCGGCGGAAGGGCTCGATGCGATCATCGCCTCCGGCACGCTGCGGGTCGGACTGACCGGCGACTACAAGCCATTCTCGTACCGCGACCCCCAGACCGGGGCGTTCAGTGGCATCGACGTCGACATGGCACAGGCCTTGGCGGGTACGATGGGGGTGAAACTTGAAATCGTACCGACAGCGTGGCCGAAACTGATGGCCGATCTGCAGGGCAACAAATTCGACGTGGCGATGGGCGGCGTCACCATCAATTTGCCGCGGCTACGGACGGCCTGGTTCTCGGCACCCGTGATGACGGCGGGCAAGACGCCTATCGCGCTGTGCACGAACCAGGAGCGGTTCCAGACGATCGCACAAATCGACCGGCCGGACGTGACGGTGATCGTCAACCCGGGTGGCACAAACGAAAGTTTCGACCGGGCCACGTTCAAACAGGCCAAGATCGAGGTGTTCCCCGATAACGCGACGATCTTCGACGAACTCGCGCGCGGCCATGGCGATGTCATGATCACCGATGGGGTTGAGACGCGGTTGCAGCAAAAACTGCACCCCGAACTCTGTGCGATCCATCCGGACGAGCCGTTCACGCGGTCGGAGCTGGGCTACATGCTGCCGCGCGACCTGCCGCTGAAGATGTTTATCGACGAGTTCCTGCGTGAGCAGGATCGCTCCGGCGAGCATGCGGCGATCGTGGCGAAGTGGCTGAATTGAACACGGCCGGCTCGCCGCTCTAAAACGCCAGCAGCGCGTCCAGGTCGAGCCGGTTATTTACTAAGGCCAGCCCGCCCTCAGCGTCATGCGGCCACAGCGCCTCCGGCTTGTCCCAGCACAACTCTATCCCGTTCTGATCGGGGTCGCGCAGGTACAACGCCTCGCTCACGCCATGGTCGGCGGCACCATCGAGCGGTATGCCGGCCGCCAGCACCGCGCGGTAGGCGGCCGCCAGGTCGGCGCGCGTCGGGTACAGGATGGCGGTATGGTACAGCCCCGTCGTGCCCGGCGCGGGCGGCGTGCCACCCCGGCTCTCCCAAGTGTTCAGCGCGATGTGATGATGGTACCCGCCGGCCGACACGAACACTGCCTGCGCGCCATAGCGCTGGGTAATGGTGAAGCCCAGGACGCCCACGTAGAACGCGAGTGCCCGATCGAGGTCGGCTACTTTCAAATGGACGTGGCCAATGCGGGTACCGGCGGGAATGGTCATGGCACTGACTCCGGGGCGAATTTAAGGACCACGACGCCGGCCAGAACCAGGGCCACGCCCGACAGCTTGATCCAGCCCAGCCCTTCGCCAAACAGTGCCGCGCCCACCGCCACCGTGCCGACGGCGCCGATACCGGTCCAGGCGGTGTAGGCCACGCCCATCGGCAGAACCGCCAGCGCCCGGCCGAGAAGGATCACGAAACCGGCCAGAAACGCCAACGATGCAACGGACCACCACAGCCGGGTGTAGCCCTCGGCATATTTTAGCGTGACCGCCCATCCCACATCCAGCAGGCCGGCGGCGACCAGCATCGCCCATGCGGCTATGTTGCTCATGTCAAAACTCCCGTCGCAGCCGCGCGCGCAAAACCTGCCTTTGAGCGCTATGGCGCGATAAAGTCCGCCCACACCCCGTGCGGTGTCCAGATCGGGTCCATGTCGGCCCGGGCCTCCGCCTCCTCTATCCCCAAAACATCGCGGCGATAACGGTAGAAGAACGCCGAGACGCGCCAGTTGAAGATGCAGTGGACGTGAACGGGGTCCGGCGTCGTGCTCTCATACGCCGTCCGGAACAGGGTAAAATCTGCCTCCGTCGGTGCTGCGAAATCGACGGGAATGTGGATGTAGTTCATACCCAGCCGCGCCACGGCCTCCGCCTCGCCGGGCAGCGCCTGCGCCTGGGTATGCAACCCGAGGTTGATGATGTGCCGCACACCGAGGCTCGCGATATCGCCCAACTGCACCATCGTCGGCTGGCCAGACGTCGTAACCCGCGCATCGAGGCGGCGCCAGTTGGCGATGGTGTCAGGATCGCGCAAAGACATACCCTCGAATAAGGCCCTGTCCCGGCATCGCCCCGCCAATGAAGCCGGCCAGTGCCGCGCGGCATCGCTCGACCAGCGGCACCATACCGGTCTCGATGGCCAGGCGAAGGGAGGCGGCGATATGGGTCCGGCTCAAATCGGCCGAGCCATAATCGGCTAAAGCCTCACCCAGCACGAGGGTCGCCAACGCTTCGTTCCCGCGCTCCTCATGCTGGCGCGCGACCTCGACCGCCTTGGTGGCGTGTTGCATGGCAATGCCGGGACGACCCGCGTACCGATGCGCCTCCGCCAGCCATGCGAGTTCATTGGCGTGACTGACCAGGATGCCGCTAGCCCGGGTACGCTCGATCGCCTGCCCGAGCAGGTCCAACCCCTCGTCAAACTGGCCGCGGCGGCAGAGTACGTGGCCCAGGCAGGATAGGATATTGGTCGACCAGGCAAAAAGCTCCCACTTGCGGCAGAGCGACAGACTGACCCGTAGCGTCTCCTCCGCCTCCGGCAGGTGCCCCGCATGGGCCCACGCAAACCCTTCGCACAAATGCGCGATCGTCCGGGACAAAGGAAGCCGGGCCTCATCCGCGAGCCGTCGCATCTCGGCGGCGGCGGCGGCGGCGGCGGCATGCCGGCCCAGCCGGGCCAACGACCAGATGAGCCAGCAGCGATAGAAGATAATGGAGGGGCCGGGAGTGCCGGTCCACGCGGTCGGATCCCGGACTTCCAAGTCATCGATCAGCCCCTGCAGGGTCGTGGCAGCCATGGCGTAATTGCCCAGGGCGTAGGCCGCATGGCCGGAGAAATACGCGGCCGCGGTAATCAGGTGATGGTCGCCGTCGGCCAGATCGTGCGCACGCGCCGCGGTCTCCATCGCCGCACCCGGCCGCCCAACGAGCTGCAGATCGCGGGCCACGTAGGCCGTCGCCCAGCCAAGCCGGTGCCGGTCGCCTAGTTGCTGCGCAAGCCGTTCCGCCTTGGTCGAGTTATCCAGGCTGCCGCTGATCCCCGCGGTCGGAAACAGCGATGACCGCAACTCGAACCGCAGATCGATCTCATCCGTCAGCGTCCGAGGCTCCGGCGGAAGCTTGCCGCACGCGTCGATCGCCTGGGTGAAGAAGCGCGCGGCCTCGGAGTAGGCCGACCGGCTCGCGGCCCGGCGTCCGGCGATCCGCGCGGCCACGATCAAATCCTCCCACGCCTCACCCCGGGCCGCGTGGTAGGCCAGCGTCTCAGCCTGTTCGGGCACGCGATCGAGTGCCTGGGAGCGTGTGATCATCCGCACGACATTTCGATGCAGGTTCCGACGCTGGGTCCTCGGAAGGCCGGAATAGGCGACCTCCTGGATCAGGGCGTGGCTGAACCGGACCTCGTCGTGCAACTCGCGGGTCGTGCGCAGCAGGCCGGCGTCACAGAGCGCCTGTACTTGGCCCTGAAATACAGCGTCGCGAACGCCATGTGCCATCGCCTGCAGCATCTGCCGCGAGAACAGGTTTCCGAGTGCGGACGCTGTCACCAGTAGCCGTTTGCCGGCCGGATCTAGCCGGTCGATACGCGCGGCGATGATTGCCTGGATGGTCGATGGCACGCCTGGCCCGTCCGTGTGCACGCCCTCTACCGGCATCGCCGTGACGAGCGCGTCACGCGACAGCTCCTCGAGGAAAAACGGGTTGCCGGCCGAGCGCTCGATCAACACGTCCCGCAACGCGGGGCTCGTCAGGCACGGAAACGCCTGCTGCAGCAGCTGGCTCATGCTGTCAGACGATAGCGGGTTTAGCGCGATCTGCTGCGCCGGCTGCGTCCAGGGTGAGACGAAATCCGGCCGATGCGTGGCCAGCACCAAAAGCCGGGTGCCGGGCGCCATCGCCACATCTAGCAAACGCAGGCTCTGGTCGTCGGCCCATTGCAGATCTTCGATCAGCAACAGCGCCGGGTCGCGCCGGGCGAGCCCGGTAAGAAGGGTACCTACTCCGTCGCGCAGCCTATCGCGACGACATTGCGGGTCCAGCGCGTCCCAGGCCCCAGCGTCGTCACCGAGTGGCAGCGCCAATAGCGAAAGTAGGGCGGGCGCGAAGTCCGCTGGGTAATCGAGCTCGGTCAGCCGGCTACGAACCCGGCCGACCGAGGCATCCGCCTCCTCGCGCGCATCAATTGACAGGACCGATCGCAACAGCGTGCCAATCAGTTGATACGGCACGTCGCGGCCGTAGGAGACGGCTTCGGCCTGAATAACCCGCCACGTCTTCGGCAACCGGTGTGTGAATTCCCACGCCAGGCGGGATTTGCCAGCGCCCGCGTCGCCCACGATCAACACCGTGGCTGGAGCACCGGCTTCGACAGCCTGCGCACACGTGGTAAGCTGCGATAGCTCCTTTTCCCGCCCGACATAGGGGCTCAGCCCGCGGGCCGGGCCGCCGAAGCGCAGGCTGCCCGAGTCCACGCCGGTCACCGCGAACACGCTCTGCTGCTGACCTAAGCCACGCAATGTCTGCGGCCCGAGCGGGACAAGCTGGATCGATGGATTGGTCAACGCCCGCGTGCTCTCGGCACAAAGCGTTGTGCCAGGCTTGGCAATCGTTTGCAGCCGTGACGCGCGGTGGATCGTGACGCCGAATGCGGGATAGGCGCCCGCGGCGGCGGTGGACGTGGTGAGCAGCGTCTGACCCGACGCGATGCCGATGCGAAGCTTGACCGGCGGATGCAACAAGGCCACCGCCTCATGCATGCGGAACGCGGCGCAGCAGGCCCGGGACGCATGGTCCTCCTGACTGAATGGCACACCGAACAGCACCATTACGCCATCGCCGAGTATGGTGTTCAGACTTCCACCGAACGCCCGCACGGCGTCGGTCATCGCTGTCACGGCAGGCATGAGGATCGCTTGGGCTTCCTCGGCTGGCTGACCGGCGACCAATTCGGTCGAGTCGACGATATCGGCAAACAGGACCGTGACGTATTTCAGTTCGTCTTCGGACGGCTGCGGCACGGCCGGTGCCGACACCTGCTTCAACAGGCTGCCGCAGGTGTCGCAAAATTTAGCCGTGCCGCGGTTGCCGTTACCGCAGTCCGGGCAGACGTGCAGGCCGGATGGCACCGCTGCGCCGCCCTGAGCCCCTGAGAATCCTACGGGCACTGCCCTGATGCCGCGAGCGGACTAACGCGGCGCCAGCCCTGGGCCCGCGTAGCCGGTCGCGGCGATCGCGGCCTTGGCCGCCGCGACTGACCGAGTGATCGCGTCCTCGAACGGCATCATGGACGTAAGCTCGACCTTGCCAATGCCGGGCTGTGCCGAAAGAGTTATGGTAAACGTCTGTGCCGCGTGCTTATCCGGCATCGCCAGTACGCCCATCAGATCGTGTTCCCCCAACATCGCGAACTTATCGAACACGACGTGCTTGTTGGCCTCATTCTTAAAATGCGGGCCGTCGTAGAAATGAAACGACGCGAGGGCTCCGCCAAGATGGGAGATTAGTTTTCGGACTGGATCGAGCCGCTCGTCAAAGCTCGCGGTCCGGTCGACGATGCCTTGCCATCCTGCTGCTGTGTAGGACAGGTGTAGCAGGTAATGTTCCATCGGCTTCCCTCTCTGGGCCTTACCCATCACCTGGCTACGTTACGCCGTCAAGAGCGGGTTCAGGTTAATAATTTATGTTGTCAGTCTATCTAAATTCACGAATGATGTCTTTATCTTGAAGCTGATTTAAGGGTTCGGTGTACACTTCCAGATAATTCGACGATGCCCTCGCTCGACTTTCTGGTTAGTCCATATTAACGAGCTTACCGTAACGAGTTCGCCCGCCACCGCTGCATTTCGCGTGGGCTGTCTCGTTGCCTAGCTGCGAGACTGACGGCGGCCGGCTGGGCAAGAACAAACAGAGTAGGTCGACCCGAACTAAAAGTTCACAGCGATCCCACGTTAGACTCGGTTGCGAAATCACCTAATCGTGATAGCTCTGATCGCGCCAGCACCTGCGGCCCCGTCTCTGTCAGAGGTCTTCCCATGGATTACGCACCGCTTTTCGTAGCCGTTATGGTCCTTCTCGCCCCCGCCGCCCACGCTGCCGGGTTTAGCGTCGAGCCGATCGGCGAGCCCGGCAAATACGTAGGCTGCGTCGCCATCGATGGGGAGACTGAGATTGGCTTCGTCGGTGTCGGCCAGACCTTAGCCGTCCTCGCCCATTCCAAGCTGCTGCGCCTGCGCAAGGGCGATGCGGTCGAGGGCACCTGGAACGTCGATGGCGGTGCCGAGCGTAAGCTGGACGCCAAGACCGATACCGCCGACGCCGTCAGCGCCGAGCTGCCGGCGTCGCCTGCGACATTGGCGCTGTTGGCCAACGGCAATACATTCAGCGTGACGATGGGTGCCACGTCGGTCGAATGGAGCCTCGAGGGATCGAGCCAGGCGTTGAAGGACCTGGGCGCCTGCATGGACAAGAACGTCACGCCATAGGCTCGGTCGGAACAAGGCCGTCCGATCGGATACTGCTTTAGCGCCGGGGTACGAACTTGTACGGGCTGTCGCTCGCCAGGTCCGGATCGAGCGCCAGCCGGTGTTCCAGCGGGGGAAAGGCGCGGCTGCGGCAGTTCTCCCTCTCACACAGCCGGCATGATAGGCCGATGCCGATCGCGGCCTGATCCAGGTCGAGGCCGTCGGCATACACGACCTCGCTCGCGTGACTGACTTCGCAGCCCATGGCGATTACGTGGCGGGGCGCCGGTTCCCCCCATTGCTTGGCCCGGCCCACGACGCAGCGGGCGAAGCAGAGGAACGTGGCCCCGTCCGGCAGCTGCGCCACCTGCACCTGCGTCTGACCTGGCGTTTCGAACGCCGCATGCACCACCCAGCGCGGGCAGGACCCGCCATAGCGCGCGAACGGGAAGCCGGCGGCGGTGAACCGCTTGCTGACGTTGCCGGCCGGGTCGACGCGCAGAAAGAAGAACGGCACGCCGCGGGCACCCATGCGCTGCAGCGATGACAGGCGCTGGCAGGCCTGTTCGTAGCTGACGCCGAACCGGTCGGCGATGGCACCGATATCGTGCCGTAGGTCGGCGGCGGTATCGCGTACGCGCTCATACGGCATCAGCAGCGCGCCGGCCGCGTAGTTCAGCAGGCCGAGGCGAATGAGGCTCGCAGCCTCCGGCGACGTGGGCGCGATCGCATCGACCTGCGTATCCACGGCGTCCCGCATTTCGAGCAACGCCAGTTGGAACGCGAGCTGGAAGCCACGGCTTTCGCGGGGCAATTGCTCCGATAGATACAGGCTGCGGCTGGCCGGATCGTACCGGCGTAGTAGGCCGTCCTGTGGTCCGACGATGATGTTCAGCCCATGCGATCGACGCAGGCGTTCGGCAATCGCGTGGTTCAGCTCCGCCGGGGCCGATGGCAGGTCGACGCTTTCGGCCGCTGTCTCGATCGATGGAAAATGGTTCGCGCGCTCATGAAAGGCGTCGCGCGCTTCCTCATGCGGCAGCAGCAGGCGGCGTCCAGAGGGAAGTGCGATGCCGCTGCTATCCTCCCGCGCCACGCGCCAGGCACGGTAGAGGGCCAGGATCGCGCGCCCGGCGGTCGGACTGGCGGCGGCCAATGCGGCGAGTTCGGCGTCCGGCACGGACTGATCGAGCTGCGGATCGGAAAACGCTTCCCGCAATCCGGCCTCCAACTGACGTTCTTGCGCGCCAGACAGTGCGGCCAGGTCGACCCGTAGCGTTTCGGCCAGCTTGATCAACAGGCTGGCCGTGACGGCGCGCTGCTCGTGCTCGATCAGATTGAGATAGCTGGCGGAGATGCCGAGGCGCACGGCCAGCGCCTGCTGCGTGATCCCCTGTTCGATCCGGTGGCGTCGAACGGTGCGGCCGATGAGGGGTGCAGCCATTTACAACCTTTACTGATTTACAAAAGGTATGAACGATTCTGTGACAGGATTGCTCTCAGACAGGCAGTTTAGGACTGTCGTTCGCAGCCGCAATGTAAATATTAGTAAGGCCAGACCAACCCCGAAGGACCACGCTAATGACCTATCCCTCCCCGCCCTGCGCCCCCGATGGCATGAACGCCGGTGCCACACCCGAGAGCGAGCGCTTCGCCGGCATCCGCCGCGACTACACGGCCGAGGACGTGAAGCGCCTGTCGGGCAGCTTCCGCATCCGTCACACGCTGGCCGAAATGGGGGCGCAGCGGCTTTGGCATCTTCTGAAGACCGAGCCGTACGTCAACACGCTCGGCGCCCTGACCGGCAACCAGGCCATGCAGCAGGTGAAGGCCGGGTTGAAGGCGATCTACCTGTCCGGCTGGCAGGTCGCGGCCGACGCCAATACCAGCATGGATATGTATCCGGATCAGAGCCTGTACGCCGTAAACTCGGTGCCGCAGGTGGTCACGCGCATCAACAACGCGCTGCGCCGCTGCGACCAGATCGCGCAGATGGAGGGCGACACCAGCCAATACTGGATGGCACCGATCGTGGCCGATGCGGAGGCCGGGTTCGGCGGCGCTTTGAACGCGTTCGAGTTGATGCGTGCCATGATCGCAGCCGGTGCCGCGGGCGTGCATTTCGAAGACCAACTGGCGAGCGAGAAGAAATGCGGTCATTTGGGTGGCAAGGTTCTTATTCCTATGTCCCAGCATATCCGCACGTTGAACGCCGCCCGCCTGGCTGCCGATGTCGAGGGGGTGTCGACCGTGCTGCTGTGCCGCACCGACGCGCACTCCGCCCAGCTGCTGACGGCGGACGTTGACGATCGTGACCGTCCGTTCCTGACGGGTGAGCGGACCAGCGAGGGCTTCCACCGCATCAAGGCCGGCGTCGGCGTCGACTACGCGATCGCCCGCGGCCTGGCATTCGCGCCCTATGCCGACCTGCTATGGTGGGAGACGAGCGAGCCGAACCTGGCCGAGGCGCAGCGTTTCGCGGCCGCCATACACGCCCAGTTCCCGGGTAAGATGCTGGCGTATAACTGCTCGCCGAGCTTCAACTGGGCCAAGAAGTTGCAGCCGGAGCAGATTGCCGACTTCCAGCAGGCGATCGGGGCGCTGGGCTACAAGTTCCAGTTCGTGACGCTGGCCGGGTTCCACAGCCTGAACCACTCAATGTTCACGCTGGCCCGTGGCTATAAGGAGCGGGGTATGGCGGCGTATAGCGAGCTGCAGCAAGCGGAGTTCGCGTCCGAGGCCGACGGCTACAGCGCGACCCGGCATCAGCGAGAGGTCGGTACCAGCTGGTTCGACGCGGTGGCGGTAGCGGCGTCGGGCGGCAAGAGCAGCACGACAGCCATGGCCGGCAGCACGGAAACCGACCAGTTTCACGACCATCGCGACACTCCGGCGATGGTCCCGCAGCGGCAGCAGCAGCCGGCCGCCAATGCTAGAACCTACAATCACAAGCCTGGCCATGACCACGACCATGATGACGGCCTGGTCCATAGCCATGGCTGGGCAGTGTCGGAGCCAGAGCCGGCCCCGGCGACCGCTGTCGAGCACGACCATGATGACGGCCTGGTGCACGGCCATAACTGGGCAGTGTCTGACCGCTAGCGTCGGCAGGACCAATTGAGGCTGGCCCGGTGGGCTGGCCTCAAAATTCTTGGCCCTCCCATTAATCGGCGCTCCGAAGACAACAAACGTGGTGACCGAACCGAACGCACGGAACGCTTATGTAAAATCGCCTCCGGGCCGGAAGATCTGCCGTTTCGACCCGCAGTAGGTTTCGACCGTATTGGCTCCGTGTAGCACACCCGCACTGCGCATTCATCGCCTGCTCGCCTGTCAATTGGGCCGCCTGGGTGCGGGTAGCGACACCAACGGCGATGGTGGCGGTGAGGCCCAGGGTCTGATTTTCATATTTGTTGCGGGGTGGCGCAAAAACCGCGTTAGATTGGAAGAAGATCATCGTCCAGTTCGCGTAAGATTGGGCGCATGACGTATGAAGCGCTGCTACCTCTGATCGCTTTTGCGTTCGTGACCTCGATCACGCCAGGTCCGAACAACCTTATGCTGATGGCGTCGGGCGCCAATTTCGGCGTGCGCCGGACGGTGCCGCACATGCTCGGCGTAGCGCTCGGTTTTGTGTTCATGGCCGTGATCGTGGGCATAGGGCTCGCGCAGGTGTTTGTGGCCGTACCCGCGCTGTATACCGTGCTGAAGGTCACGAGCGTGGTCTACTTGCTCTACCTCGCGTGGAAGATCGCGACCGCGCCCCCGCCCGGCGATGCGTCAGGGTCTGGGCGTCCGATGACATTCCTGGCGGCGGCGGCGTTTCAGTGGGTTAACCCGAAGGCTTGGGCGATGGCGCTGACGGCCGTCACGGTCTACGCGCCGTCCCACACCCTGACTGGGGTGGCCGGCGTATCCGTCGTGTTCGGCATCGTGAACTTGCCATTGGTCGGCGTCTGGGTGGCGCTCGGTCAGCAGATGCGACAGGTACTGACCAATCCGGACCGAATGCGTGCGTTCAACGTCGTGATGGCGCTGTTGTTGATCGTGTCGCTGATCCCCGTCCTAGTCAGCTGACGGGGCGGCGGCGCAGCAAACTCATGCCGAGCATTCCGGCCCCGAGCAGGGTCAGGCTTCCAGGCTCCGGCACCGCAAGCGGGGTAGCGGCCGGCATCGGCGCGGGCATCGACACGGCCGGTGAGCTCGGCGGGATGTAGGCTGGATTTGTCTTGTAGATATAAGACAGCTTAGTCGTGACGGTATCGATGCCAGTGGCCGGGCCAAATCCGTCAGCCGGCAGTCCGCACCCGGCCCGTACGTTGAACGGCTTCAAGACGACGCAGCTCGTGCTGACGCTTAGTCCCGTGCTGGATAGGTCGAACGCTACATCGCCGGTGCCCTGAAAGGCCGACAGCAGCGCGGACGGCACCGTAAACATGACCGGCACCGTGGTGCCCGCACCAACAAGTAGGAGCGTGCCGGGCGCCGCACCGGCCCGGGCCACAGCGCCGCTCGCCCCCGATGTCACGATAGTATTGGCCTCCGATAAGCCGCCCGGCCCAGTCAGCCGATACGACGTCGAGAAGGTGGCGGTGACGAAGTTGCTGAGCTCCGTCGACGCATTCGTGGCCGCGGCCGACGCGGTCGCGCCGCCGGACAGCGCAACGGTGAGGCCGGTCAACGCCTGACCCGGCAGGTTGAACGCGGCGATCGTGAACGACGTCGAGCCGGCCACCGCGTCGATCCCGACAGTGCGGCTTGCCTCCAGAACCCCCGCCCAGGCCGGGCCGGCCATAGCAAGCATTGCGATAACCGGAGCCAGCACCGTACGTCGTGAGAGGGTCATTAAGCAGTACTCCGGCAATAGGTTGCCGTCGCTTATGCCCCGCGGAGTTTAACGGAGTGTTGCACGCCGCCGTCGCCATATCCCGACCGCGAGCAGCCCGACGCCGACCACCGTGGCCGTTGCCGGCTCCGGCACCTTGGTTAACACGCCACCCGACGTGCCGGCGATCGTGCCCAGGCTAGAGTCTCGTGCCGATGCCCGGCCGATCCCGAACACACCTGCACCGGGTAGGGCGGTCCACACCTGGTCCGAGCCGTCGGAAACACGTTCCAGCGAAGCGCCCTGACTACGGGCGAATAGTTGTACGACAGAGCTGAGCCCGCCGTATGGGCCGCCGCTGGCGCACGCGGTTGCTGTCACACACCGCTCACTGCCGTTACGGCCGGCCGGGTTCGCGATCGTCGTATAGGGCGCGGCCGCCGCAGAAAGCGCCATCGAGGACAGCGCCGCTGCAATCAGAAAGCGAGCCGACATACCGAACACCCCGTGCGTTATTGGCCCGGTTGTATCTAGAGCAGATTCGGTTCATTCTGGCTCATACCCTGTCGCGGTAAAGTAGTTGGCGCACTCGTCCGGCGTGTATGCTGCCATTGCCTCTCCGATCGCGGTCCAGAGGGTCGGGATCGTGCGTGCGGCGGCTTTGCGCAGGA
>JANPPS010000314.1:0-12555 GCA_031428635.1 Rhodospirillales bacterium | reverse complement strand
CGCCCGGATAGTCGTCAGCACGTGCCAAGACCTACAGGCGCGGATGGCTGCCGGGTCATTCGGGGGTGACCTCTATTATCGTCTGTCGCCCGTGACCGTATGGGTGCCGCCGTTGCGTGACCGGGGTGACGACCCGGCGCTGCTGGCCCGGCACTTCCTGGCCGAGCTCGCACCCGCATTCGGCCGGACAGTGCGCGGCCTGTCGGACGACGCGCTGGCCGCGATCGCAGGTCATACCTGGCCCGGAAATATCCGGGAGCTGGAGCACCGCATGAAGCGGGCGGTTGTGATGGCACAGGGACGAATGGTGACGGCGTCCGATCTCGAATTGTCGCCCGGTGTGGAAGACATGACCGCCTACGACCTGCGTGCGGCGCGGGCCCGGGCGGAGCGGGACGTGGTGGCCCGCGCGCTAGCCCGTAGCAACGGGACTCTGGCGACGGCGGCCCGATTGCTAGGCGTGAGCCGCCCGACGCTGTATTCCCTGCTTGACGCGCATGGATTGAACCCGGGACCGTCCGCCGGACACGAAACGGACGGGTCAACCGTCCAGATACGCTGAGGAAAGACGCCATGAACAAATTCGTAATCCCGATCGCGGTCGTGGGTCTTCTAGGCGCGGGCGGTGCGGGCTACGCCATATTCGCCGGGGGTAATCCGATTGACAGCGCCCGGGCAGCCATCGCCAAGGGCGACCTGCGCACGGCACAGATCGAATTGCGCAACGCGGTCAAATCCGACCCCGGCAACGGCGAGGCGCATTTCCGCCTGGGTGAGTTGCAGCTGTCCCAGAACGACCCGATCGCGGCCGAAAAGGAGCTGAAGCTTGCGCAGAGCCTGAACTACGACCCCTCGGTTATCTTGCCGCTGCTGGCACAAAGCTACATGGCGCAGGGCCGGTTCGCCGACGTGATCGCGGGCGTGCCGGTCGCCGGCGCCACCCCGGACCAGACCGCGCGCTACCTGATACTGCGCAGCCAGGCCCAAATCGGGCTCAAGGACTCGGCGGCGGCCAAGGCGACTTTGGATGCGGCCCAGCAGGCGGCGCCCCGCAACGTCGATGTGCGTCTGGCCCAGGCGCGGTTGGCGGGCCAGATGGGCGACCAACCGTTGGCGGTGCGCCGCGCGGATGAGGCGTTGGTGCTGGACGGCGCCCGCGCCGACGCGATGACCTTCAAGGCGCAGCTGATGGCGGCGCAAGGTGACCGGGCCGGGGCTCTCGCATTGATGGACCAGGCAGTAGCCCTCGATGCGAACGCGTTGGGGCCCAAGCTGGAGCGGGCCAATTTGCTGATGAACATGGGCCAGGACGTGAAGGCCCATGCGGATATCGAACTGGTTCTGAAAAAGGAGCCGCGCAGCATCGTCGCCCTCTACCTCGACGCTGTCCTGCTTGTCCGCGCTGGCAAGTATGCCGAGGCGGATACGCAGCTGACAAAGCTGGGCCCGGCCATTAACGCCTTCCCGCGCGGTCTGTACTTTCAGGCGGTGACCCACGCCAACCTCGGTCAGGTCGAACTCGCGGTCGAGGACGCGACCCGCTACCTGCAGCGGACTCCGGGCGATGCCGAGGGCGTGCGATTGCTGGCCCGGATCGAGGTCGGGGCCAAGCGCCCGGCCCGCGCCATCGAGATCCTGAAAGGCGCGGTCGCCAAGGGCATGAACGACAAGGATACGCTGGAGCTTCTGGGACAGGCCTATCAGGCCGCCGGTCAGCCGCAGGCCGCGGCTGGCGTATTCGAGCAAGCCGTCGAGCTTGCGCCAAAGGACCCGGCCGTCTTGACCAACCTTGCGGCCAGCCGGATGCAGCTTGGTGACACCGCTGGCGCGACCAAGGCGCTGGAACGATCCTTGGATATCCAGCCGGCACAACCCCAGGCGGGCGAGGCCCTGGTCGCGGCGGCGCTTGCGTCCGGCGATCTTGACCGGGCGCAACTGGCGCTCGACCGGTTGCGTAAGCAGGTCGGCGATACGGAGCCGGTGGGCGTCCTGACCGGCCTGATCAAATTGGCACGACAGGATATGGCTGGCGGCCTCCAACAGTTCGAGGCGGTGGTCAAGCAGTTCCCGGACAGCCTGGAAGCCAAGGTCAACCTCGCGAAGGCACTGATACTGCAATCGAAGCGGTCGGAGGGTGAGGCCCTGCTGCAGCAGGTGCTTGCGAAGGATCCGGGTAACGTATCCGCGCTCAATACGCTGCTGCAGACGTTGGTGCAGGAGGGCAAACTGCCGGAGGCCGTCACCGCGATCGAGGCGGCACGTAAGGCCCGGCCCCGCGACGACGCGCTGACGGCGACGCAGGCCGACCTCATGACCCGCAGCGGGCAGGCACCAAAGGCGTTGGAGATGCTCGATAGCGCCCGCGTTGACGGCCAGCTGTCGATCCCGCTGCAGTTGGCACAGGCGCGGGCGCAGTTCGCCTCGGGCGCGCTCAACGACGCGAAGACGACCTATCGCAGCATTCTGCAGGCGCAACCGACGGAGCTTGAGGCCCGGCGGGCACTGACAGAGATCCTGGTCAACAACAAGGAACTCCAGGAGGCGCTGGACCTGCTGAAGGACGGCCTGCGCACGTCGCCAGGCAACTTGGGCATGATGACGACTTTCGTGGGGTTGGAGCAGCGTCTGAACGGTGCGGACGCCGCTGTCACCGCCGCGGAGGCGTTCCGGAAGGACCCGATCAATATGCCGGCTGCGTCGGTTCTGAAGGGCGACGCCCTGATGGCGGCGCAGCGCTACACGGATGCTGCCGCCGCGTATGGGACGGAGTTGAAAACGACGCCGCTGGCCGCGCTTGCGTTGCGCCAAGCCCTGGCACTCGCGGCGGCGGGCAGTGCGGATCAGGCGTCGGACGTGTTGCGGACGTGGCTGCAGGCCAATCCTGGTGAGACGGACGTGGCGCAGTTGCTTGCAACCTATGACATCAACGCCAAGCGGCTGCCGGACGCGGAGCAGCACTTGAAAACAGTGTTGGAAAAGCGGCCCAATGACGGCCAGGCGTTGAATAACCTGGCGTGGGTGTATCAGCAACGCGGTAACGGCCTAGCCCGGCAGACGGCACAGCGAGCCTATCTGGTGGCACCATCGCCAGAAAGCGCCGATACCCTGGGATGGATACTGGTCACCGACGGCAAGGCCGATCAGGCCATACCACTTTTAAAGCAGGCGCAGGCCGGACGACCCGACGATCGCGCGATCATGTATCACCTAGCCCGCGCAGAGAGCGACCTGGGTCAGAAGGATGAGGCGCTGACGACGATCAAGTCGTCGCTGACCGGCAACACCGAGTTCGAGGAGCGGCCGGACGCGACGAAGCTGTTCGAGCAACTGTCCAAGAAGTGACCCTGCCTGCCGGATCGGCGCCCCCCCCGATCCGGCTCCTTACCTTCACGACGCTGTTTCCCCACCGGGGCACACCGAACCATGGCGTATTCGTGGAAAACCGGCTGCGTCATTTGCTGAGTGGCGGCGGCGTGGCGGCGACTGTCATGGCGCCCGTCCCCTGGTTTCCAGCCGTCGCGGCCCGGGCCATACCCGCCAGTCCGTGGGTGAGGCAGACTCTGGCCGAGCCGGCGGAGATGCGGGGCGACCTACGCATACTGCATCCACGCTACCCCGTAATCCCACGGTTCGGCATGTCGGTCGCACCCGCGCTGCTTTATGCAGCCAGCACACGCGCTATACGGGCAGCACAGCGAGACGGGTTGGTGTTCGACGTGATCGACGCGCACTATCTGTATCCGGACGGGGTGGCGGCGGTCGCACTCGGCCGGCGCTTCGGCGTGCCCGTCGTGATCACTGCGCGCGGCTCGGACGTGACTCAGTTGCCGGATTACCCGGTACCCCGTCGGCTGATCCGCTGGGCCATGGCGCGGGCGGACGCGCTGATTTCCGTAAGTGCCGGCCTGAAAACGGCCATGGTGGCACTGGGGGCCGACCCCAGCCGCATCACCGTACTCCGCAACGGCGTTGACCTTGCGATGTTTCAGCCGCTCGATCGGGATAAGGCACGGGCGGCACTTGGTTTGGACGGTCCCACCCTGCTATCGGTAGGGTTACTGAATGAACGCAAGGGCCATCAGCGGGTCATCGCAGCCCTGCCGGAGCTATTAGGCTGGCGGTTGCTGATTGTAGGCGACGGGCCGGACCGCGGAAAACTACTGGCCTTGGCGCAATCGCTCGGCGTGGCGGATCGGGTGCGGATGGTTGGGTCCGTGCCCCACGCGGCGCTGCCCGAGTATTACAGCGCGGCCGACGCGCTGGTGCTCGCCAGTAGCCGGGAGGGGTGGGCGAATGTCCTGCTCGAATCGATGGCGTGCGGCACTCCCGTCGTCGCGAGTCCGATCCCCGGTAACCCCGAAGTGGTGCAAGAGGTGGCCGGGGGCGTCATCATGCCGGAGAACTCAGGGTCCGGCATCGCGGCCGGTGTGCGCTCTCTAATGGAAGCGCAGCGCCCGCGTGCCGAGACCCGGGCCTACGCCGAACGCTTCAGCTGGGACGCGACGACCGCCGGTCAGATGGCCGTGTTTCGCCGGGTGCTGGCCGCCCGTCAGCCTTAACGGCAAGGGCCGCCGTCATCCCGTACGCATCGGCCAGCAGCGTCAACCGTGCGGTACTGGGCAGGCGGCGAAACGCGTCGAGCAGCAGCACCTCCTCGTTCGTTGTATCGGTCGCGTCGGACGCAGTCGGCTGGTCCAGCAACACACCCACGCTTACGTCCAGCACCTGCGCCAAACGCAGCAGGCGCGCGGTCTCGGGGAAACAAGTCCCCCATATCCAAGCGTGCACGGCCACGCGCGACACGTCCATCGAACGGGCCAGCCCGGCCTGGGTAACTCTTTTTTCCGCCATGATCCGCGCCAGGTTATGGCGGAATAGCTCACGGGACGGATCGGCTGGCTTATTCAGCGCTCCAGTCCAAGGTGGGGTCGAGGGAGGCTGATCCATAGCTGAGTGTCCGGTGGCCGTTGCCGGCAGAATATACGGCTCGGGCAACAAAACCTACTGGGAGGATGAACGGCAGGCAATGTTGTTTTCACGTTTTCGGCATCTGTGCGCTTGCTTTTGAAATTAACCCTGGCGTAAGCCCGATTTATAAGCCGGTTCCTTTCGAAACTGATCACGGTGGCCGTCCTCGGCGTACTAACGGTTACGGCCACCGCCCAGGAATCGGTTTTGCCCGGTGCGCCAGACGCGCAGTAAGGCACGCCCGGCGGCCAGGTGGACGTCAAACCGGAGGAGGGTGCCGGGGACGGCATTTGGCAGCGATCTGACTTGCTCGGTGACCTCGGTGGACTGCGGTCCGGCCTGGCCACCACCGGCGTATCGTTTGGCCTGCAGGAGACGAGCGAGGTCCTGGGCAACCTGGGCGGCGGCATTCGCCGGGCGGTCGTCTACGAGGGCGTGACGCAAATGGGCGTGGGCGTCGATCTGGAGAAAGCCGTGGGCCTAGCGGGCGGGACGCTGAACGTCAGCGGCTTCCAGATCCATGGTCGCGGCCTGAGCATCAACGCGCTGGATAATAACCTGCATACCGTCAGCTGGCTCGAGGCACCGCGCGGCACTCTGCTATTCGAGTTGTGGTATGAGCAGGTGCTATTCGAAAAGATGCTCGCGATCCGGGTGGGACAGTTGGCGGCCGACCAGGAGTTCATGATCAGCCAATACGGCTATCTGTTCGATAACCACACCTTCGGCTGGTTGACATTGCCCAGCACCGACCTGCCATCGAGCGGCCCGTCCTACCCGTTGGCCACCCCAGGCGTTCGGGTCCGGGTACTGCCGCACGACGACCTGGCGGTGCTGGTTGTCGTGTTCAATGGTGACCCCGCTGGTCCCGGCCGCGGTACGCCGCAGCAGCGTAACCCGGACGGTACCTCATTCCGCCTACGTCACGGTATTTTTGCGATCGCCGAGATACAATATTCCCTGAATGCGGATGATCAGGCGACCGGCCTACCAGGCACGTATAAGTTCGGTGCCTGGTACAACTCCAACTCCTTCGCCGACCAGCGTCGTACTGGGTTGGGGGCCAGCCTGGCCGCGTTCGGGTCCAACGTGGGGGCGATCCCGGGCCAGCCTCGGCTGCGTCGGGGCAACTGGAGCATTTACGCCGTAGCCGACTAGCTAGTGTGGCGACGGGGCGAAACAAAGGATCAGGGGGGTGGGCGTTTTTGCCCGGCTGACGGGTGCGCCAGACGACCGCAACCTGATTAATTTCTGTGTTGAGGGCGGCGTGACGTTCAAGGGCGCGTTCGCCTCCCGACCCGCCGACACGGCTGGGATCGCGGTGGGCTATGCGCGCGTCAGCGACACGGCCAGCAAGCTGGACGGCGACCTGCGCGCGCAGGATGGCGTCACACCCATCCGCAGGCATGAAACCGTTCTGGAACTGACGTACCAGGCCCAGATCGTACCCTGGTTGCAGCTGCAGCCCTATGCCCAGTACGCGTTCGGCCTGAACGGCGGCGTCGCCAACCCGCTGGTCCCGGCGAAGCGGCTGGGTGACGCGGGCGTGCTGGCGTTGCGGACGACGATTACCTTTTAGAGCGTTGGATAATCCGTGTAGCCGTGGGCGCCGCCGCTGTAGAACGTGGCCTTGTCTGGCGTGTTGAGCAGCACTGGCTCGTGTTGGAACCGGTCGACCAGGTCCGGATTGGCCACATACGGCGCCCCGAACGACACCAAATCCGCCAGGCCCTCCGCCAGCGCCGCAGTCGCCCGGCTTTTGTCGTATCCGCCATTGGTGATGACGGCGCCGCGCACCATCGGTCGGAACATCCGGGTCACGTGCTCGATCTGCACCGTCCCAGTTTCGAGGTCAGACGCACTCGGTTCCATCAGGTGGATGTACCCGAGCGACCGGCGATCGAGCTGCTGCACAACGGCGCCGAACGTGTCGGCCGCGTGGGCGTCGTGCATGCCGTTCACGCGGTTGCTGGGACTGAGCTTGATCCCGACCCGGGTGGCACCCCACACGTCCACGAGCGCGTCGATGGCGGCCAGCATAAAGCGCATCCGGTTCTCCAGGCTGCCGCCCCACTGGTCCGTGCGCTGATTGCTGGACGATTGCAGGAATTGGTCGGGCAGATAGCCGAACGCGCCGTGCAACTCGACACCGTCGAACCCGGAATCCTCGGCGTACTCAGCCGCACGGGCGAAGTCGGCCAGTATGGCGTTGATCTCGTCGTGTTCTAGCGCGCGCGGCGTCTCGTACGGCCGGCGGCCCGCGGGGGTGAAGATGGCGCCAGTAGCGGGCAGGGCGGATGGGGCGACGGGCAAGGCCCCGCCTAGCAGCGTGCTGTGTGTCACCCGTCCGCAATGCCATAGCTGGGCAAAGATACGACCGCCCGCGTCGTGCACGGCCTGGGTCACGCCGCGCCAGCCCTCGACCTGCGCGTCGTTCATCAGGCCTGGCTGATTGATGCCGCCGACGCTGCTAGCGCTGACCATCGTCGATTCGGTGATGATCAATCCGGCACTGGCCCGTTGGCTATAATACTCGGCATTAATCGGCCCCTGCACGCCGTCCGCACCGCTGCGCGCGCGCGTCATGGGTGCCATAACGACACGGTTCGGCAGGGCCAACGACCCGATGGCGGTGGGCGTGAACAGGTCGGTCATGGTTTTTGTATCCTCGGTCGAAGCACCAAGATGGCGAGCACCCCAATAATCGCCAACACAGCGAATGGCAGGAAAAGCCACCGCGCGAACCCGAGCACCACGAATGCCGGCCAGCCCAGCACGTGCAGCCACGTCGTCACCCGCAGCGGCCAGGGTACCCCGTAATACAAAACCTGAAACAGCAGCCCCATCGAGAAGTAGAAAAGGGTGAGCGAACGCTCGAGCTTCACGCTGCCTCGCGCTGCGGCTCGACTTGGGCGGCAGCGTGCATGAGGAAACCCTCGAACGTCAGCAGCAGCCAGATCGGGCCGGCGTGGTCGGATGTGCCGGTCGCGTGCTGATCCAGCAGGCGAGCAATGGCCGCGCGGTCGAATAATCCGCTCTCAAGCATCGCGGGACCGAGTAGCCGCGCCCGCACCTCGGTCATGCGGTCACGGAACACGGTGGTGAGCGACGTCGCAAAGCCCTGCTTCGGCCGGTACAGCAACGCGTGCGGTAGCATCGGCTCCATCGCTTTTTTCAGGACCCACTTTCCCTCCTGCCCGCGCAGCTTCAGCGATGGCGGAAGGCGCATGCCCCACTCCACAAGCTGGTAGTCCAGGAACGGGGCGCGCGCCTCCAACGAATGAGCCATGCTCGTGCGGTCGACCTTGGTCAGTATGTCGCCGACGAGGTAGGTTTGTATGTCGGTGAACTGCGCCTGCAACAGGCTGTCCTCATCGTCGCACTGGTCCATCAGGGCCACGATCCGATCGGACGGGTCATGCCCGTCCAGCGCCGCGCGCAACGGCGCCGAGAATAAGGCCCGGCGCTGCGCATGGTGCAGCTTGGCGATGGTTCGGTAATACCCCAGCGCGCTGTCGAGGCTGATTTCCGTCAGCGTGTTCTTGGCCCGCAGCGGCCGCGGCGCCCAGTCCATCTTGGGATAGACCCGCGCCAGCCCACCCAGCACGTGGCGTCGCAGCCCGGCCGGTATGTAAGCGCGCACGCCCTCCGCCATTTGATGCCAGCGGTAGCGACGGTAGCCGGCGAACACTTCATCCCCGCCATCGCCTGACAGGGCTACCGTCACGTGGCGCCGTGCCAGCGCGCACACGGCCTCGGTCGGAACGGCGGAACTGTCGCCAAACGGCTCGCCAAATATGGCTGCCTGCCGCCGGGCTGCGTCCAGGTAGTCGGGGGCGGCGATGTCGTTATGCTGGTCGGTGCCGTACCGGGCGGCGACCTGGGCGGCCAGCGCCGTCTCATCCTGCGGGCCCGGCATGCCGATCGTGAAAGTGCGCAAGGGGTCCGATTGCAGCCCGGCCGCGGTGGCCACGACGGCGCCGCTATCCACGCCACCCGACAGGAACGCGCCCAACGGCACGTCCGACATCAGCCGGCTTTGGGTGGCGGCGGCCAGGTGCGTCACCAGACCGCGGATCGCGTCCTGCTCCTCCATCGGTGCCGATTGCGTGGGCGGCGTCCAGTATCGAACCGGCGTCGCGGTGCCGGTGCCAGTGCCAGGGCCGGTGCCAAGTAGCAAATAGTGTGCGGCCGGCAGCTTATACACACCGGTGTATATCGTACCGGGGTCGGGCACGTAGCCCATGGCGAAGAAGTCATCGACGGCCGCCGGATCGATCTGGCGCGGCAGGTCCGGCACGGCCATCAGTGCTGCCAGCTCCGACCCGAACACTAGCGCGCCGGCGGGGGTGTGAGCGTAATACAGCGGCTTTTTGCCCAACCGGTCCCGCGCCAGAAACAGCACGCCCTGGCGCCGGTCCCACAGCGCGAAGGCGAACATGCCATTCAGGTGCAGCAGGCAGTCGGGTCCCCACGTTTCCCATGCGTGGATCACCGCCTCCGTATCGCTGCGATTACGGAACACATGGCCCAGCGCCGACAACTCCGGCCGTAGGGTGGGGAAGTTGTAGATCTCGCCATTGAAGACGATGACGACGCTCTCGTCCTCGTTCCACATCGGCTGCGCGCCGCCGGCCACGTCGACGATGCTCAGCCGCCGGTGGCCCAGGCCAACGCCGGCTTCTACGTGAAAGCCATCACCGTCGGGCCCGCGATAGGCGATGGCGCCGTTCATACGCGTGAGCAGCGCCCGGTCGATCGGGGCACCAGGATGGTAGATACCTGTCAGTCCGCACATTGGTGCCTCCGGTCGAAGACACTGTGCCCGAGCGGCGCCGGATGTGCCAGCGGTGGCGCGGTAACCTGATCCAGGACGGCGATCAGGTCCCGGATCTGATGACCGATGTCGAACATGCGCAGAAACCCGGGGCTGGGGGCCGTGGTGGGGTGCGGGGCGGCCAGGAATTCGGCCAGTATGTCGTCGAACGCGGGATGGGGCGCGGCCGGGTCGATACACACATGTTGCACGGCGGCGATCGCCAGCACCTGGCTAGTGGCGGAGCCCGGCGGGGTCAACGCCACAATGGGCCGGCCGGTGCGGACGTATTCATACAGCTTGGCCGGTACCTGCAAGCCGGGGTTATGATCGGACAGGTCGAGCAGTAGTAGTAGTACGTCGGCCGCAAGCATCTCCTGCCGGGCGGCCGATTGGGGCAGATGGCGCGGGCTTTGATACACGCCGTCGCCGGGGGCCACGGGTGGCATTATCCCCGGCACGGCGCGGCCGATCTGCCGGAACTGCCATGCGCCGTCGCCCATCCGGCCGGCCCGCACCAGCCGGTCGAGGCTGTCCAGCACGAGCGCGGGGCTGCGTGCGCCATAGAGTGTGCCGACGTGGCTGAGCGTACGCATTGCCCGGGCGGGTGGCGGCACCGGCACGATTACGTCGTCCGGGTCGAACCCGTTGTAGATTGCGGTAATGGCGTGCGCCTGCCGCGGATAGCGCGCCCGTAGCAGGGCGGCCGAGCCATCCGTATTGGCGATCACCGCGTCGGCACAGAGGATTACGGCCCGCTCGATCAACGGGTCGAACCAGGTTGCCCGCAGCGCCACACGGCACGGATTGCCCCATAGCGGGTCACGGAAGTCTGCAATCCACGGCCGTCCCGTCCGCAGTTTCAAAATCAGCGCCGCAACGTGCGTAACGACGGGCGGGTGGGTGCTGATGATCACAGAGTCGGCCGTCATGGTCCTCGTGCCTGCGCGCAGGGCGTGAGGTAGCCAGCCGAGACGGTCCTCATACGGCAGAATAAACTTCTCGAATAATTGCAGCACGCGCGACCGGTACTGCGGCCCGGGCTTATCGCTGGTCGGCACGCGAATCGGTAGCGGTTGTTCGGTGGAGTGTTCGAGTTCGATCGCCCGTTGGTCGTTTGCCCGGCGTAGGTCGGTGCTACTGGTCACAACCTGGACACCCCAGCCGGCGTATCGCAGGTGGCGGGCGAAGCGGTGGGGCCGGGCCGCCCCGATCTCCGTGTGGGGAGGGTAGTGGTAGGCGATTAGTGTGACCTGCCGGCGTGGGCCCGCCGGTAGTGGCGGGCCGGCCGGGATAAGCCGCGCCAGGCTTCGGCCCATGCAATCGGCGATGCTCGTCCGTCCTGGGCCGTCCAGGGCGAACCGCAGTGCTATGGCAGCGTAGGCCGCGACCCAGCCCAGGTCCTCGCCCACTCCCTCGATCCCATGCGGCACGGGCGGCAGCCGCGCCACCAGGAGTAGTGCGACTGCGAGCCCCAACAGCGAGAGGCGGACTGACCAGCCCGGCGTGCCGCGTCCCCGGGCCGTGACGCCTCCTACGATTACATGCAGCGCCCACGCGCCGATTACGACGATCACTATTGCGCCAACCCCGGCGGCGACGCCCAGTAATGCCATGATCGTCGGCCCGGTCAGAATTACAGCCAGGCTGACGGTGCATGCCATCAGCATCGATCCCTGCGACCGTGCTGCCGGCCGCTCGACTTCCCGCACGACGGGACGCATGATTCGCGACATCAAAAGCCACCTCACGTCAAAGCTTTTTTATAACTCACGCGAACTTTACTCAATCCATGAATAGTTAGGGGCTCTTAAAAGCCAGCGGGGGCGGCAATGACTTCAACCAGGGGGTGTGTGTTGAGCGCCGCTGGGAAGCCCGCTATGCGACGGGTGCCGCACCGTGGGGAACGTTCGGATGGACATAATCTGCAGCACAGGGGCTGGCTACAACCGGTTCGCCAATGGCTAACACGCTACTGCACGTCTTTTCGTCATTCGATGTCGGCGGGGCGCAAGTCCGTTTCGCGGCCATTGCCAACCATTTCGGGCGTCGATGGCGGCACCTCATCGTCGCGATGGACGGCCGAACAGCGTGCCGGGCGCGGCTGGACCCGGGGCTTGACGTCTCGTTCCTCGAAGTTCCGGTGCTGCGCGGGCGGACGCTGGGCAACGTGCAGCCGTTCCGGCGATTGCTGCGCAAACTAAGCCCCGCGGCCCTGTTTACGTACAATTTCGGCACCATCGACTGGGCGATCGCCGACCTCGATGGCTTGGTGCGGCACGTGCATGTCGAAGACGGATTCGGACCGGAGGAGCGGGACCGGCAGCTACCCCGCCGGGTCTGGCTGCGGCGCCTGCTGCTGCAACGCAAGACGGTGGTTGTACCGTCGGAAACACTGCGACGGATCGCCACCGACGTCTGGCGGCTGCCGCGGGTCGCCTATGTCCCCAATGGGGTCGACCTGGCGCGGTTTGACGTGCCGGCCTTGGACTATGCAAGCCATGAGGGCCATGCGGGCGTCGTCGTCGGTACGGTTGCGGCGTTGCGGGCTGAAAAAAATCTCAGCCGTCTCATCCGCGCTATGGCCGGCGTCCCCGCGCGCCTGATCATCGTCGGCGACGGGCCGGAGCGTCCGATGTTGGCAGCGCTGGCCGAATCGCTTGGCGTCGCGGCTGACTTCACTGGCACTCTGGCCGATCCGGCGGCGACCCTGGCCGGGTTCGACGTGTTCGCGCTGTCCTCGGATACGGAGCAGATGCCGCTCTCGGTCC
>JANPPS010000313.1:0-6612 GCA_031428635.1 Rhodospirillales bacterium | reverse complement strand
CGAAATCGCCGGGCTATCCGCCTGGCAACTTTACCGGGCATGGCCAATAGCGTCGCATTTATCGAAACCGTCACGAACCTGCCGCTCGTCGATCAACCTGGCACTGTGTTCGGGTAAGGCATCTCGTTCGATGTGCTGGCCGCCGTGGCCGAAAAGGGTACCGGCAAGACGCTAGGCGGATATCTGACGGAGGCGCGGTGACAGCCGCTCGGGATGGTCGACACCGGCTTTTATATTTACGCCTCGAAGCGGGACCGCGTTGCCCAGCCGTTACCGTTCAGTTTGCGTGACGGTACGCCGTAGTCGATCGTTATCATTACGCAGAATGTAACGTTCGAATGCGGCGGCGGCGGCGGCGGCGCGATAGGGACCGTGACCGGCTAACTGCGGTCCGGCCATCGGCGGTGTGCTGGACGGGTACTGGGTCGTGAGTCCGGGCACGGTGGCGCTGATGACGAGCGATGCCTTGGGCACGACGGTCGAGCTTTATCGGGTTGGTTATGGGTGTGGGCATTGCGGTTGCGTGCAGCCGGGTGTGCCAGGTTCCGTTGAGAAATAGACCTGGAATGGGGCGTTTGGCACCGGCTCTTTTCGTGGACCCGAAGCAGAAGCTGACGGTGGTGTTCGGTACCGCGGCGCCCGGCCCGCTGCGTAAATACGATCGGGAACAGGTGCAGGGCCTCGTGTACGGGGCGATGACGCGCTAACAGCTCGGTAATAGGACCGGTGCGGCGGGACGAAGACGGGTTACTCGGCGGGGGCGAACTGGGCGGTGTGCAGGCGGCGGTAGAGCCCGCCGGTGGCCAGGAGTTGGGCGTGGGTACCCTGTTCCACGACCCGGCCGTGATCGAGGACGACGATGCGGTCCGCGCCACGGATGGTTGCCAGGCGGTGGGCGATGACGAGGGTGGTACGACCACGGGACAGATCGGCAAGTGCGTCCTGGATCGCGCGCACGGTTTCCGTATCGAGGGCGGAGGTGGCTTCGTCCAGGATGAGAATGGCCGGGTCGCGAAGAAAGAGACGGGCGATGGCGAGGCGCTGTTTTTGCCCGCCGGACAGTTTCACTCCGCGTTCGCCGACGACGGTGTTGGCACCCTGGGGCAGGGCGGCGATCGTGGTGGTGAGGTGGGCCTGGTCGGCAGCGCGAGCGACCTGCGCATCGGTGGCGCCGGGACGGCCGTAGCGGATGTTGTCGGCGATGGTGCCGCTGAACAAAAAGACGTCCTGCTGGACGATACCGATCTGGGCGCGGAGCGATTGCAGGGTCATAGCGCGGATGTCGGTGCCGTCGATGGTGATTGCGCCGGATTGCGGATCGTAGAAGCGGGGTAGCAGGGCACAGAGGGTCGTTTTGCCCGCGCCGGATGGGCCGACGAAGGCAACGGTTTGGCCGGGTTCAATGTCGAGGGTGACGTTATCGAGGATGGGCCGGCCGGACGTACCGGTGGCCGCACCGGAGGATGCTGGGGCGTAGGCGAAGTGTACGTTTTGACAGCGAACGTGGCCACGCAATGTGCCGGCGGGCGTGGCACCGGGCTCGTCCTGCACATCGGGGGTGATGGCGAGTAGGTCGAGGTAGCGTCGGAAGCCGGCGATGCCCTTGGGGTAGGTCTCCATGACGGAGGCGATTTTCTCGACCGGGCGGAAGAACACGCCGGTGAGGAGGAGGAACCCCACGAAACCGCCGTTTGATAGCGCGCCGTGTAGGACGAACCAGGTACCGGCGACCATAACAAAAAGCTGCGTGAGCCGCATGCTGAGATAGTTGAGTGACGTGCTGGTGGCCATCAGGCGGTACGCGTCGAGCTTCGTCGCCCGGTAGAGCGCATTGTCGGCGGCGAAGCGGGCGTTTTCGTGCGCCTCTTGCCCAAACGCTTGGACGACGCGGATGCCGCCGACGGTTTCCTCGATCTGGGCATTGAACGCGCCGATGCGGGCGAACAGGGCCTGCCAGTTACGGGTCATGCGGCTGCCATAGCGGGTGCTGAGCCCGGCGGTGACGGGCACAACGAGAGTGGTGAGCAGAGCCAGGCGGGGCTCGATTGCATACATGAGGGCGAATGCGCCGATGAAGGTCATGACAGCGATGAACAGATCTTCCGGCCCGTGATGGGCGACCTCGCCCACTTCTTCGAGGTCCTTAGTCAGGCGGGCGACGAGATGCCCGGTCCGCTGATTATCGAAGAACGTGAGGGACAGGCGCTGGATGTGGGCGAAGGCGCGGCGCCGGAGCTCGGTTTCGATGTTGATGCCGAGTTGGTGGCCCCAATAGGTGACGATGGCCATGAGGGCAGTGTTGATCAGGTAAACGGCCAGTAGTGCGGCGGAGGCGACGACGATGAGGGTCCAGTTGCTGGTTGGCAGCAGCTGATCGACGAATCCGCGGACGGCCATGGGGAAGCCGAGTTCGAGCAGGCCGGAGAGAATCGCGCAGCCGAAGTCGATGAGGAACAGGCGGCGGTGAGGGCGGTAGAGGGCGAGGAATTGGGCGAGCATGGATGGTAGGTCGGGGGTTTGGACGGGGAAGCAACCTGTCAATATGTTATGATATCGTAACAGTGTAAGGAGAGCTTTGCACTTTTACGGGGCGCACGGACGAGTGATCAGGGAAAGGCCGGTTTAGGGCGGAATTTGTTTGGTGGGACCTCTGCGGGGCCGGAGTTTCATTGACCGGGGGGCGGAGTGAACCGTAACAACCTGTGGAGACAAACACCCACAGGAGAGCCTTAATGAACAAGTTTCTAGCGATCGCGGTGGCCGGGTTCACCCTCGCCGCGGTTTCGCACGCTTCGGCCGCGACCACCTCGAACAGCAACGTGTTTGGCCCAAGCAAGACGGACTTCACGTCGGCGAACATTACGCTGCAGGGCTTCAACACGTCGCTCGGTACCTTGACCAGCGTCTCGTTGTCGTTGACCGCGAATGCCACGGTCGGTGGCTCGGTCACGAACAATGCGCCGACAGCGCAGACCTTTAAGGTGTCGACCGATACGACGGTGTTCTTGAACAGCAGCGCGTCTTCCGTCGCCACCCTCTCGGTTGATTTGCTGTCTTCCCAGTTTTACGCAGCTGTAGCTTCTGGTGCATCGGCGGTCTATGGACCGTACACGCCTTCGACCTCAGATCTGAACGTTGTCGGTACGCCGCTGTCGGATTACACGGCGGGCCCGATCAACTTCACGGCGCAGACGTTGTCGTCCACCACCATTCAGGGCGGCGGCAACAACATCGCGGCTGCGATTAACTCGACAGTTTCTGGCACTGTACAGGTGACCTACACCTACACGCCGACGCCGCCGGCGCAAGTTCCGGAGCCGGCTTCGATGGCGCTGCTTGGCGTGGGATTGGCCAGCCTGGGCCTTATCCGTCGTCGTTCGGTCTAATTTCCGAGCTTTGACCTGTGAACGGCCGCCCTTCGGGGCGGCCGTTTTCGTTTGGGCTGCGTTGGCGATTCTGTGATCCAATGCCACGACTCTGCCGCAGTTGATGTGTTAACAACACAGCATTCGAATATTGGGGATTGATGGAATGGCAACGAAGACCTGGAATGGAGCGTCCGACGCGTTCACGACCGATGCGGATTGGGGCCCGACGCCGGGCACGCCGGGTGTGGGTGACACGGCGATCATCAATGCGGGGACGGTGACGGCCAGTGGAGTGCTATCGACAACGTTCGTGCAATTGGCGTCCGACGCAGGCAACAGCCCGACACTGATCCTGAACTCCGCTACGATTCAGTCGGGCAACAAGATAACCATCAATGCGCCGACGAACAACGCGACGTTGCAGATATCGGGCGCGTCAGTCAACGCAGGTAACCTTACGCTGCAAGGTAGCAGCCCGTTCGTGTCGATTTCGGGCGGTGCAGGTACGTCGACGCTGACGAACACGGGCGGCCTGAGCGTAACCGGTTCGGGGTCGATCGTGCAGGCCGTGGGCAACTCGTCGATTGTGAATAACGGCGTGTTGTCGTACCGGGCGGCGAGCGGGTCGACGCAGACCGATTCCCTGTTCAGCTCGGTGTCCGGAACGGGCCAGATCCGCATGTCCGGGTCCGTTGTCCTGTCGCTGAGTGGCCAGGTGTCGAGCGGTCAGACTGTGGTGTACGAGATAGGTGCGGCGTCATTGACGCTGAACTCGCTGGGTGCGTTCAACGGATCCATCACTGGTTTTTCTGGCAACGACTTGCTGTCCGGCATTGGGACGCGGTGGGATAACGTGTCCTATCAACAGGGGTCTGGTGGCGGGAACGTCGTGTTCACGGCAGCCGGTAATGCGGTGGCGAGCATCCACTTCAACGGTTCGTATTCGCCGACGGCAAGCTTCGGCATCGTACAGAGTGCCGCCGGCGGCGCTTTGTCGCAGACAGATATCCGAGTGACGGATGCGCAAGCGCCAGCGCGGTTCAACTTCAACGATCAAGTAACGGGCGTGCTAACGCAGGAGCAGGGTATTGCCTACTCCGATCCGAACGTACCGTCGCTGCAATACCGCTATATTTACACGGGTAACGACGCGGTAGTGATCGGGGCCAACGTTCCGAACGTGTTCATTAATGGCGGCAGCGCCGGGGACGCGTTGAATGCGTATGGCGGCAGCAACGTGCTGGATGGCGGTGGCGGCAGCAACTTCTTGGTGGGTGCGTCCGGTGCCGATGGCGGCCATGACCAATTCTATGTCGACGAGCGGGGCAATACGGAAACCTGGTCGACGCTGGTGAACTTTCATGTGAATGACTCGGCGACAATTTTCGGGTTTAAGGCTGGTGTCAGTACCCAACCAATTTTTGCGTCGGACGGGGCTGCGGGCTACACGGGCGTTACAATTCACTCTGAGATCAATGGCGCTGGAACCGGTGTTACCGGCTCTGTCACCTTTGCCGGAGTGAGCCAGGCGGACTTCAATGCCAAGTTCACGATGCAGACTGGCACCCTGCCGAATGGCGGGCCGGATTATTTGTTGATTACTCGGACCATCGCCTAGCCGCTTGGGCGCTCCTCGGCGTTGGGGGCGTCCATCAAGCGAATTTTCGGCGGGGCTTTGCGGCTTTCTCCGAGGCGTCGGTTCTGGGTGCGCCTGCCATTTGTACGGACGTGCCCCCAGACTGGTGCGGAGTGCGTCCATGGTGCGGGCCCGAAATGCCTAATCGCGTTCTGAGGTGCCGTAAGCATTTAGTGATGCGCAAGTACCGCGCCGGCCTGTACCACGGTTTGGGAGAGGCAGGCGGGCCTTTTCGAGTACGGCAGCGCGGCGTCGGCATAGTAGGCGGTCGGTTTCGGCGCGTGGGCGTCGGCCAGGGCGCGGTGCAGCGTCTGCCCTGACGGGCCCGCGTATCTGGGTCGACACAGGTGGCCTCGCCGGGCGCCAGGGTGAAGGCGTCGGGGTGTCTGTCTGCATCTAACGGGGCGGGTTGGATAGGTCGTCCGGGTCGGCGCCCCCGGCAGGAGCGGTAGCGGCGGCGGCAGTTTCGGTTGTATTTAGCGGCACTGCGACAGCTCTATGCAGAATGACACTCGGGGCGGGATGTGTGGTCCGCTGGGTGATGGGGTCGAACGCGTGTATGGCGCTGATCATGGTGACGCCATCCATGTCGTATAGTTCGAGCTGTACGGGATGGGCCGAGGCGGTTGGGAATAGGTCAGCGGTGGTGTCGTGCCAGGCGACCTCATCGGGCTCGTCCACTGTTACACGGGCGTAATAGCCGAGGGTAGCAAGGCCGGTGGTAATGTCGGCCGGTCCGATGGTCTGGCCGACCGCGAGCGTGATGGGCGGCAGCGGTGATTGTGGCAGGCAAGCCAGCATGGCAACGGGCGTGGTGAGGAGTAGCCGGGGCCTGTTGGGTGGCGTGGCAAGGGCCAGCAGGGCGAAGGCGCGGCGGCCGGTGGCGACGGGGGATGGAGCGATAGGCTCGATCAGCTGCGTTTCGGAAACTTCTTAGGCGATCACCCCGACCGGTGTCGGTGAGAAAGGTCCGGCGGCCACAGTGGCGGCGGTGTGAACACGCTCCATTTGTGCGGTGTTGCGTACGATGGCCAGGCCATCCCATGGATGGTGGTCTGTTGCAGAAGCCAGAGGGCGATTGCGGGCGGGCGTGTTCTGTCATGGCCGCGTGCAACAGGTGGCGGGCGTGGTAGTTGCAGGGCGACGTCGCCATCGGGTGGGGTTGTCGTAACGCGATGGAGAGCGGCGTGGAGTTTTTGCAGCGGGCTGGGGTTCGGATGGGGCTGCTGGCGGGCGCGACGCTGGGCGGCGGCCTGCGGGATGGTGACCGGGCGATGGATCCAGTCATGGCGGCGCTGGTGCGGTTTGTGCGGCGGATGGGCCCGGCCCGGCCGGCGATCCCTTTGTTGCGTCGGCAGTATGAGGACGGGTTGCGGCTGATGGGCGTGCGGCCGGATCGCCGGGTGACGGTGGCCGAAGTGGCAGGCCATGGGCTGATGGGGCGTCTGTATAAGCCGGCTAGCGCTGGGCCGGGTCTAGGCAGCATGCTGTATTTTCATGGCGGCGGGTTCATGATGGGCAGCCCGGCCAGTCACGATGCATTCTGCCGTCTGATGGCTGTGGCGGGGCTGCAGGTGCTGTCCGTGGCCTACCGGCTGGCCCCCGAGC
>JANPPS010000312.1:0-22324 GCA_031428635.1 Rhodospirillales bacterium | reverse complement strand
TGATCGCCTGCCGGATCCACCAAGTGGCATAGGTGCTGAACTTGTAGCCGCGCCGGTACTCGAACTTATCGACCGCCTTCATCAGGCCGATATTACCCTCTTGGATCAGGTCCAGGAATTGCAGCCCGCGATTGGTGTATTTTTTGGCGATCGAGATCACCAGCCGCAGGTTGGCCTCGATCATCTCCTTCTTGGCGCGCGCGCTATCCCGCTCACCCCGGCTGACGACCGCGTACACGCGACGGAATTCCGCGATCGGCAGTCCGGCGTCCTGCGCCACGGCCGCGATTTTGGCCCGCACCTCCGCCACCGGCGCTACCTGCTTGGCGGCGAAGTTCTTCCACGCCTTGCCCGGCAGCGCCGCCACCCGGTCGATCCAGTTAGGGTCCAGCTCATTACCCCGGTACTCCCGCAGGAATTCGTCGCGCGGCACCTTCACGGTTTCCGCCAAGCGAAGCAGCTGCCCCTCTAGCCCATTCAGGCGCTGGCTAATCTGCTTCAGCTGGATGACCAGCTCCTCGATGCGGTTATTATGCAGCCGTACCTGCTCGACCTTGCCGACCAGTTCCTCGCGCTGCTTCTCATAGGCGCGCTCACTGCGGTTCGCGATCGTGTCGCCTAGCATGTGTGTATCGAGCCGCCGGGCCTGCACCTTGTGCAGCTTTTTATACAGCCCCTCGATATCCTCGAAATTGGCCAAAACCTCAGGCTTCAGCTTCTCCTCGAGCGCCGATAGCGACATGCCGGGGCCCTCGCCCTCGTCATCCGCGTCTACGTCCTCGGCCGGCTCGAACGCTTCGGCCGCCGTGTCCGCCGGTTCACCGGCTGCTTCTTTGGGGCCGCCCTGGGTTGCTTCCAGGTCGATGATGTCGCGCAACAGCATGCGCCCGGCCTTCAGGCTGTCGTGCCAGGTGATGATGGCGCGGAACGTGAGCGGGCTTTCGCACAGACCGCCGATCATCATCTCCCGCCCGGCCTCGATCCGCTTGGCAATCGCGATCTCACCCTCACGCGATAGCAGCTCCACGCTACCCATCTCACGCAGGTACATGCGCACCGGATCGTCCGTGCGACCGAGATTGCTTTCGTCGACGTTGCCGGCGACCTCTTTCTCTTCCTCTTCCTCACCCTCGGCCTTCTCGGCCTTGGGGGCGGCGTCGGCGGTTTCTTCCGCTTCCTCGCCCTCTACGACCTGGATGCCCATCTCACTGAGCATCGCCATCACGTCTTCGATTTGTTCGGAGCTGTTGTGCTCAGCCGGCAGGACAGCGTTCAGCTCGTCGAATGTGATGTAGCCCCGCTCCTTGCCCTTCGCGATCAGCCGCTTGACGGCGACCGCATTGGTGTCGAGTAGCGTGGTGTCGCCGTCGGTATCGGCGGTCGCTGCGTCGGCGGTCGCAGCTGTTTTGGTCGCCATGGGTGGGAGCACTCCGGAAGGTCTTGGAAAAGAGGCCTAGTCGGGAGACTGGCCCTGCGTCAAATGGTCAAGCGCCTCATTGAGGGCGATTAGGCGGGCCTGGGTCTCGGGCGACGGCGCGACGATGAATGCCCGACCGGCTTCGGCAATGTCCGACCGTAGGCTCGGTGCATGCATGAATCCAAAGATTTCCCACCACCCCGCCTCCGCTTCGGCCGGCATTGCGTCTGGCCGGGCATAGGCCGGTAACGGCATCGGACGGCCCGATAGAACCGATGCGGCTGCGTCTGCCGTGTCCGTCGTTTCCAGATGGGACAGCAGGGCCGCAGAATCAAGCACGCCATAGTCGGCGGCGGCCACGATTGCGTCGCGCAAATGGGCCAGATCGTGCGGCAGTTCTAAGCCGACGAACGCCTCCTCCGTATCCCGCAACAGGTCGGGGTGGCGCAGCAAAATGGCGCATAGCGTCCGGGCGCGCTCGCGGTAGGTGCCGGCGGTCGGGTCCTGGGCGGGGGCGCGTACAAACGGGGCCCGGACCGGGGAGCCTCGGGAACCCTGGGAGCCGCGGCCAGACTGGAAGCCTCGGCCGGACTGGGCCGCGTTACGGCGTGGGCGATTGGCGAAGAACCGGTCCAGCAACGCCTTGCGGTACTCGTCGGCCAGTGTCCGATCGGTGATCGTGGCGGCCGCTGCGACCAGCCGGGTGCGCAACGCCGCCTGCTGCTCCGGGCCCTCGCCCGGCGTCTCACCGCGCAACACGCCGAACAGCACGTCGGCTAGCGGCGTCGACCGGCCCAGCGCCGCCGTCATCGCTGCCGCGCCCTGGCGGCGGATCAGAGTATCCGGGTCCTCACCGGCCGGCAGGGCCAGGAAGCGCAACGTGCGCTCCGGCGTCAGCTGCGGCAGGCACGTCTGCGCCACCCTCGCCGCCGCCCGCCCACCCGCGGCATCGCCGTCGAAACAGATCACGGGCGCCGGGGATAACCGCCACAGCGCCTCTAACTGCTCGGCCGTCAGCGCTGTGCCCAGTGGCGCAACAGCGCCCGTGAACCCGGCCTGATGCAGCGCGATCACGTCCATGTATCCTTCCGCCACCACCAGCGGGGCCCCCGCCCGCACGCCGGCCCGGGCGCGATCGAGTGCGTAGAGCGTGTGCCGTTTGGCGAACGTCGCCGTCTCCGGCCCATTGATGTACTTGGGTTTCGCGTCGCCCAGCGTGCGTCCGCCAAAGCTGACCAGGCGCCCACGGCGGTCGCGGATCGGAAACGTGACCCGACTCCAATAGGTTTCTCGCAGGCCCTGATCCGTCTCCCGCATCAGGCCGGCCTCCAGCAGCCGGGGCGGTGCGACATCGTGCCGGGCCACTTCCGCCGGCAGCCCGCCGCGGCCATCGCCGCTCCAACCCAGGCCGAATTCGGAGATCGTTTGGTCCGTCAGGCCCCGGCTGCGGAAATACGCCAGCGCCGGCGCGCCCTCCGCCGCATGCAGCAACCGCACGAACCGGGCCTGCGCCAGGTCCACTACGGCCGATAGGTCCAGGCGCTCCCGCTCCACGGCCTGCACGCGCGGCGACGGTTTCGGTACATCGAGCCCCGCCTCACCGGCCAGGCGCTCGACCGCTTCTGGAAAACTCGCGCCCTCGGTCTGCATAACGAAGCTGATCGCGTCGCCATGCGCGCCACAGCCGAAACAGTGGAACCCATCCTCATACACGTAGAAACTAGGCGATTTTTCGCTGTGGAACGGGCAACAGCCGGTCCAGTTACGGCCCGACTTCGCAAGCTTCACCCGGCGTCCCACCACGGCCGCCAGCGGAGTGCGGGCGCGTAGCTCGTCCAGGAACTCGGGTGGAAGCGCCATTAGGTCAGGCGAGCACGAACCAGCGGGTTGGCGCGCGCCATATCGAGCGCCGCGCCGTGCGCCGTCTTCAGCGCCGCCATGACCCGGCCCATGTCCTTCATCGCCGAAGCTCCCGTCTCCGCCATCGCCCGATCGACCGCCGCCGCCAGCGCCGCGTCATCCATCGCCTGCGGCAGGAAACCCTCGATCACTGCGATCTCCGCCTCCTCTTTCGCCGCCAATTCTGGCCGGTTGCCCTGATTATAGAGCACCACCGACTCCCGGCGGCTTTTGATCATGCCCCGTAATTGGCCAACCGCCGCGTCGTCATCCAGCGGTGGGCCGGGGCGGGCTGCAATATCGGCGTCTTTCAGCTTGGCCGAGACCATCCGCAACGTCGCGGTTCGGGCGGATGTGCCGGCCTTCATCGACGCAATCACTTCGGCCGAGAGTGTTTCGCGCAGCGTCATGTAACTTTATTCCCAACTAAAGATGGTCTGCCTTGCGACCGGAACTTATTTCCCATAAACCATCGGCCATGGCCAATGTCGATCAAATTATTGCCCAACTCGGTGGCCCGGATGCCGCCGCCCGATTGACCGGCGTGGGGATCGAGGCGGTGCGAAAGTGGCGGCAGGCCCGGGCTGTGCCCAGCAAGCATTGGCAAGCTATCATGGCTGCGACCGGACTTGCGATGGCTGACCTCTCGACCGAAGGCGCCCCTATGGAACAAACCGATATACCGACTGGTGCCACGGCGGTGCTGATGCTGGCCGACGGCACGGCGCTGTGGGGCGTAGGCTTCGGCGCGCATCACGCCGGGCAGCCGGCCGAGCTGTGCTTCAATACCGGTATGACCGGCTATCAGGAAACGCTGACCGACCCGTCCTACGCCGGGCAAATCATCACGTTCACCTTTCCCCACATCGGCAACACCGGCACAACGGCCGAGGACACGGAGGCCGCGACCATCGCGGCCCGCGGCGTAGTCGTGAAGCAGGTCGTCACCGCGCCGTCCAACTGGCGCAGCACGGCGTCGCTCGACGGATGGCTACGGGGACAGGGCGTGCCGGGGATCTCGGGCCTCGATACAAGGGCGCTGACCCACCGGATACGCGACGGCCTGCCACCGACGGGCGTGCTGTCCTACCCCACCGACGGTCGGTTCGACCTGCCGGCGCTGCAGGCTATGGCCGCCGGATGGCCTGGCCTCGATGGCATGGACCTGGCGCGGGAAGTCAGCTGCACGCAAAGCTATATCTATACGGAGGGCATTTGGGCCTGGCCGGGTACCTACCACTTCACCCCGCCCCGCCACCACGTCGTGGCCGTCGATTACGGGGCCAAGCGCAATATCCTGCGATGCCTTGTCTCGGCCGGGTGCCGGGTCACGGTCGTGCCGGCCCAATCGACAGCCGACGACATCCTGCGCCACCAGCCGGACGGCGTGTTTCTGTCCAACGGGCCCGGCGATCCGTCCGCCACGGGTGTCTATGCCGTACCCGCCATTCAGGGCGTACTCGCTGCCCGCGTGCCCGTGTTCGGCATCTGCCTCGGCCATCAGCTGCTGGCGCTGGCGCTGGGCGCCCGCACGTACAAGCTCGAGCGTGGGCATCATGGCGCGAACCAGCCGGTGAAGGAGCTGGCGACAGGGCGCGTGGAAATCACGAGCCAGAACCATGGTTTTGCGGTCGACGACGCATCCCTGCCGCCCGGCGTGCGCATCACCCATACCAGCCTGTTCGACGGTAGCAACGAGGGTATCGCCAGCGACGCCCATCGCGCGTTCAGCGTGCAATACCATCCAGAGGCGAGCCCCGGCCCTGCCGATAGCCGTCATTTGTTCGAGCGGTTCATGAGTGTCTTGGACGGAGTTGAACGCTAACATGCCGAAACGCACCGACATTAAGTCCATCCTGATCATCGGTGCTGGCCCGATCGTAATCGGTCAGGCGTGCGAATTCGACTACTCGGGCGCGCAGGCGTGCAAGGCGCTGCGGGCGGAGGGGTACCGGGTCATCCTCGTCAACTCGAACCCCGCCACCATCATGACCGATCCCGGCCTGGCGGACGCCACGTATATCGAGCCGATCACGCCCGAGATCGTGGAAAAGATCATCGCCCGCGAGCGCCCGGATGCGTTGCTACCCACCATGGGCGGGCAGACGGCGCTGAACACGGCGCTAAAGCTGGACGCAAACGGCGTGCTGACCCGCTACGGCGTCGAGTTGATCGGCGCCAAGGCCGACGTGATCGACCGGGCGGAAGACCGGCTCAAGTTCCGCGACGCCATGGCCGAGATCGGCATCGAAAGCCCCCGCAGCGCCATCGCCCACACGATGGCCGAAGCGCACGAGGCCCTGGGCCTGATCGGCCTACCCGCCGTGATCCGGCCAAGCTTCACGCTGGGCGGCACAGGCGGCGGCATCGCCTATAACCGGGAGGAGTTCGAGACGATCGTGGCCGGCGGGCTGGACGCAAGCCCGACGACGGAGGTGCTGGTCGAGGAAAGCGTGCTCGGCTGGAAAGAGTACGAGATGGAAGTCGTGCGCGACGCGGCCGATAACTGCATCATCGTCTGCGCGATCGAGAACGTGGACCCCATGGGCATCCACACCGGGGACAGTGTCACGGTGGCACCGACGCTCACGCTGACCGACAAAGAATACCAGATTATGCGCGACGCCAGCATCGCCTGCCTGCGCCGCATCGGGGTCGAGACGGGCGGCAGCAACGTGCAGTTCGCCGTCAATCCGGCCGACGGGCGGC
The DNA here is from genome assembly GCA_031428635.1 of Rhodospirillales bacterium. GTDB lineage: Bacteria > Pseudomonadota > Alphaproteobacteria > Acetobacterales > Acetobacteraceae > JANPPS01. The sequence continues at coordinate 16,299 of JANPPS010000312.1, read as the reverse complement.
TGGTGGTGATCGAGATGAACCCGCGCGTCAGCCGCTCATCCGCGCTGGCGTCGAAGGCGACCGGGTTCCCGATCGCCAAGATCGCGGCGAAACTGGCCGTTGGATATACACTCGACGAGCTGGCCAACGACATCACGCGCACGACCCCGGCGGCGTTCGAGCCGTCGATCGACTACGTGGTCATCAAAATCCCGCGCTTCACGTTCGAGAAGTTCCCGGGCACGCCGGCATTGCTCAGCACCAGCATGAAGTCCGTCGGTGAGGCCATGGCGATCGGGCGTAGCTTTGCCGAGGCATTGCAAAAGGGCCTGCGTAGTACCGAAACAGGGCTGTCCGGCCTCGATCCAGTCGATCCGCCGGGCGATGGCGGGCATGACGCCTACCGCGCCGCGCTGTCCCGCCCGAGCCCGGACCGGCTGCTGATGGCCGCGCAGGCGATACGCGCCGGGCTGAGCGTCGAGGACATCCACGACGCCTGCAAGTTCGACCCGTGGTACATCCGCGAACTGGTTCGGATCGTGGACGCCGAACGCGCCGTGGCCCGCGACGGCTTGCCGACTGACGCCGTGGCGATGCGCGCAATCAAGGCACTCGGCTTTAGCGACAAGCAGCTGGCGCGCCTGACCGGACGCGCGGAGGCGGAGGTGCAGGCGGCGCGCGAGCGGCTGGGCGTGCATCCAGTGTACAAGCGGATCGACACCTGCGCCGGCGAGTTCGCGTCCAGCACGCCCTACATGTATTCGACCTATGAGGGCGGTTTCGGCACCCCGGTCTGCGAGAGCGATCCGTCTGACCGGCAGAAAGTAATCATCCTGGGCGGCGGCCCGAATCGCATTGGCCAGGGAATCGAGTTCGACTATTGCTGTGTCCACGCCGCCTATGCGTTACGTGACGCCGGGTTCGAGACGGTGATGGTCAACTGCAATCCGGAGACGGTGAGCACCGATTATGACACCTCCGACCGGCTGTATTTTGAGCCGCTGACGGCCGAGGACGTGATCGCGCTCGTACGGCGGGAGCAGAGCAATGGCACCGTGCTGGGCTGCATCGTGCAGTATGGCGGGCAGACGCCGCTCAACCTCAGTCAGGCGCTGACGGACGCCGGTATTCCAATATTGGGCACGAGTGCGGACGCAATCGGCCTGGCCGAGGATCGCGAGCGGTTCCAGGCGCTGCTACACAAGCTAGGCCTACGCCAGCCGGATAACGGCATCGCGCGATCGACCGCCGAGGCAGAGGCCGTGGCGGAGCGCGTCGGCTTCCCCATCGTCATGCGTCCGTCTTTCGTCCTGGGTGGCCGCGCGATGGAGATCGTGCACGACCGCGCCGGGTTGCTGCGATACATGAAGAATGCTGGTGAGGTGGCCCTCCGCCGAGGCCCCGTGCTGCTCGATCGCTACCTGAACGACGCGATCGAGGTCGACGTCGACTGCATTTCCGACGGCGAAACAGTCTACGTCGCGGGCGTGATGGAGCATATCGAGGAAGCCGGTATTCACTCGGGCGACAGTGCCTGTTCGTTGCCACCGTACTCGCTGAGCCCCAGTACGATCACTGAGCTCAAGCTCCAGACAGAAGAGATGGCGCGGGCGCTGGGGGTCGTCGGCCTGATGAATGTTCAGTTTGCGATCCAGGATGATCAGGTTTTCGTCCTCGAAGTGAACCCACGTGCCAGCCGCACCGTGCCGTTCGTGGCCAAGGCGACGGGGGTACCGGTAGCCAAGATCGGCGCCCGCGTCATGGCCGGTGCCCGCCTGAGTGAGTTCAAGCTCGATGACGAGGCGGTGGCCCCGCACGTGGCGGTGAAGGAGGCGGTGTTCCCGTTCGCGCGGTTCGTAGGCGTCGATACGATCCTGGGGCCGGAGATGAAGAGCACCGGTGAGGTCATGGGCCTGGATGCCAGCTTCGAACGCGCGTTCGCCAAGGCGCAGCTGGGCGCCGGGGTCAAGCTGCCGCTGACCGGAACCGTGTTCCTATCGGTGCGGGACGGCGACAAGATGGGATTGGTGCCAATGGCCCGGCGTCTGACCGACATGGGATTCAGCATTATGGCCACCCGCGGCACCGCCGCCCGCATCCGCGCCGCTGGCCTTACGGTACGGCAGGTGAATAAGGTGCTGGAGGGGCGGCCCCACTGCGTCGACGCGATCCGGTCGGGTGAGGTGCAGATGGTCATCAACACGGCCGGATCGGTGCAATCGGTAACCGACAGCTTCGACATCCGGCGCAGCGCGCTGCTGCACTCCATCCCGCACTACACGACCATCGCCGGTGCCCGGGCCGCCGTTCACGCGATAGCGGCCATGAAGGCCGGCACGCTTGAAGTCGCGCCGCTACAGTCCTACTTTCGCGGCTCGTTTTAGGCCGAACGGCCAGCGCATCGTTAGTCGAGGACCGCCCGTTGCAAAAGTTCCCCATGACCGGACCCGGCCTGATACGGCTGGAAGAAGAGCTGCGGCATCTGAAATCAGTCGAACGCCCGTCGATCATCCGGGCCATCGCCGAGGCGCGTAGCCACGGCGATTTGAGCGAGAACGCCGAATACCATGCCGCCCGAGAACGCCAGTCTTTCGTCGAGGGCCGGGTGATTGAGCTGGAAGAAATCGTGTCCGCGGCCGAGGTGATCGATCCCAGCACGCTGTCCGGCGACAGCGTGAGATTTGGCGCGCATGTGACGCTGGTCGACGAAGAGACGGATAAGGAAGCCACGTATCAGATCGTGGGTGTGCATGAGGCCGACCTGAAATTCGGTCGGCTTAGCCTTTCCTCCCCGTTGGCACGCTCGCTGCTCGGAAAGAAAAAGGGCGACACCATCTCCGTGCCTGCGCCCGGCGGTGACCGCGCTTACGAGATCCTGGCCATCCTGTTTCAGTGATCGGCCCGCTTAATTGATTGGCCTACAGGACGTTCTGGACGCCGCAGTCCGGATCGAGGGCCGGGTCTTGCGGACCCCCACCCTGTACAGCGACGCGATTAGCCGGGCGACCGGCGCGCACGTCACGCTGAAGCTCGAGAACCTGCAGGCGATCGGGTCGTTCAAGGAACGCGGCGCCGCCAACCGTATGGCGCTGCTGACGGACGATGAACGCCGGGCCGGGGTGATTGCCATGTCGGCCGGCAATCATGCGCAGGCCGTTGCGCGCCATGCTGGGCTGTTCGGCACGACGGCCGTGATCGTCATGCCGCTATTTACGCCCAGCACGAAGGTCATGCGCACCCGCGCCTGGGGCGCGCAAGTCGTGCTGCATGGCGACAGCCTGGTCGAGGCTGCGTCGCACGCATTAGAGCTAGCCGCCAGCCAGGGCCGGGTTTTTATCCACCCGTATAACGATCCGGCCGTCATGGCCGGTCAGGGCACGCTGGCGCTGGAATTACTGGCCGACGCGCCGGATCTGGACGTGCTGGTCATCCCCGTGGGCGGCGGCGGCATGATTGCCGGGTGCGCCGCCGCCGCCGTGGCGCTCCGCCCGGGGATCGAGATTATAGGGGTCGAGGTCGAGGCCTACGCGTCGGTCGGGCAGACGCTAGCCGGTGAGGTCGTGCAAACCGGCGGGCCCACCATTGCGGAGGGCATCGCCGTACACCAGCCCGGCTCGCAGTGCCTGGAGGTTATACGCGCCCACGTGACGACGATGCTGACCGTGCCGGAGCGTGTGGTGGAGGATGCGATTGCCCTGCTGGCGGAGGGGGCGAAGCAGGTGGCGGAGGGCGCTGGCGCCGCGGGGATTGCGGCGTTGCTGGCCCACCCGGCGCGGTTCGCGGGCCGGCGCGTGGGCGTACCCGTATGCGGTGGCAACATCGATGGGCGCATTCTGGCTAACGTGCTTCTACGCGGGCTTTTGCGCGACGGGCGGCTGCTGCGCCTGAACATGGCGATCCCCGATCGGCCGGGCGTGCTGGCCGACATCGCCGGGCGCATCGGCACGTCGGGCGGCAATATTATCGAAGTCGTGCACAAGCGCCTGTTCGACGCACCCAGCGTGCAGGCGGCTGAGCTGGAACTGATGATCGAAGCGCGTGACCCAGCGCATGCGGACGCGATTACGGCCGCGCTGGCGGGAAACTATGAGGTACGGCGGGTTTAGTCGGCTCCATCAGTGCTTGTTGGCTTATGTCCGTCTTTACCCTGAGCCGATTATGTAACGAACGGCTGTTGTTCAAGCGGCGATAGCCGGACCCGCCCGGACCCAATTCGGATCACCGCCCAGGACCGTCACCTCCGTCGTCCCGTCCGGGCGGCGGCGGAATGCCAGGTCGAATGTCTGCGACCCACAGCGTAGGCCGCGCAGCGTCAGGTCCGGCAACCAGTCGGGCAGTGCCGGGTCCACCACCAGGCGTTCGCGCGGCGCGTCATGCTCGATACCCAGCATTGCCTGCACAAGCAGAAAAACGCTGCCCGCCGCCCAGGCCTGCGGCACGTTGGCGCCCAAATACTGGACCGGGAAGGTCGTGTCGTCGCGCGTCAGGCCCGAATATAGTTCCGGCAGCTGGCCCATCGTAAAGAACCCGGCCGCGCGATGAACATCGGCCGCGATGGCCGCCGCCTCCGCCCGATAGCCGTAGCGGGCGAAGCCCATCGCGATCAGGCTGTTATCGTGCGGCCAAACGCTGCCGTTCTGGTAGCCGAACGGGTTGTATGTCGGATTACCCTGCGACAGTGTGCGAATGCCCCACCCGCTCCACAAATCCGGCTGCATCAGTCGCGCCACCACCCTGCCCGCACGCTCCGGCGGCACGATGCGGCACCACAGCAGGTGACCGACATTGCTCGCGACCGTCCAGACGGGCCGTTTATCGCCATCGAGGCACAGCGCATAAAAGCCCGACGCCTCATCCCAAAACACGTCGTTAAATCGTGCGTACAAAGCATCGGCCTTGGCATCCAGCGCGGCCGCTTTCCCCGCATCGCCCAGGGCGGCAAAGCATTCGGCCATGCCGCGCCAGGCGGCGTAAACGTAGCCCTGCAGCTCGACCAGCGCCTTTGGCCCACGCACCAGGGCACCGTCGGGCGAAACCAGCGCCTCGCCACTATCCTTCCACCCAACGTTCTCATAGCCCTGGCCGGACCGGGTCCCGTACTCCTGAAACCCGTCATTATCCCGGTCGCCGTATGTGTCGATCCACGCGAGGCAACCCTCAGCCACCGGGATCAACGACTGCAGCAGGTCCATATCGCCCGTCGCGCGCCAGGTCGCGTGCAGCGCCATCAGGTACAACGGCGTCGCGTCGGCCGTGCCGTAATAGGGCGTGTGCGGGATCAGCCGAAGCGCCGCTAGCTCACCCCGCCGCAGTTCGTGCAGGATCTTGCCTGGCTCAGCGTCCCGGTAGTCGTCCCGGATCTGCGCCTGCCACTGCCCCAGCAGCACAAGCGTGCCCCGGCCGATACCGGGGTCCAGCAGGATCGACTGCAACGACGTAATCAGAGTGTCTCGGCCAAACAGCGCCACGAACCACGGCAGACCGGCCGCGGGTACGAACGCGCCGCCGGGCCCGGGCAGACGCAGCGCGGCCAGATCCGACGCGGCCTGATCGTAAATCCGCTGCATACTGGCAACGCTGGTCTCCATCCGTGTTCCCTCCAACTCCGCCGCGCGGGCGTCGCAGGTCTCGGGCGCATGGTACACCGTCGTGCCGTCGATCAGATCGTGCAGCAGCGCGCCTTCCCAGCGCTCACCGGGCACCAGCGATACGGCAAAGCTGATGCGGCCATTGGCGTATACGGCTGGGCCAGGGCACCGGACGGCGGTACGGATTGCCCGGCGGAAGTCCCCGTTCTCATACGACGTGGTCAGCACCTGCTGATCCCAATGCGTTGCGATGCGGCCACGGCGAACGATCCGTCCGGACTTCACCTCGAATATGTCGGCAAAGTCGCTGCGAACGGCGATTTCCAGATTACACGACAACGCTGCCCGGCCGTAGTTTGTGATGCTGAGCTGCTCATGCAGCCCGCCATCCAGCGCCCGGCTGAGTACCAGCGAAAGCACGCGAGCGGGGATGTCCCCACCCTCGCTCGGAAAGGCCCGGTTGGTCAGGAATGTGCGCGCCGTGCAGGCGGACGTGGCACCGGAGTTTACCAGGTCCCATGCTGCACCATTCGCATAGATGGCGTATGCGCTGATTAGCCGCGTATCGAAGAAATACAGACCCTGATCGGACGGCCAGGCAACCTGACCGTCCGGGTCAGTGATGAAGACGCTGTAGGCCTGATGGATCGCGACCTGGGCCGGACCGACCTTGACCTCCAGCGGCACCCGCTGTCAGGCGGGCTGGAATTCGAGCGAAGCGCCGTTCATGCAATAGCGATGGCCAGTCGGCGCCGGGCCGTCCGGGAAGACGTGGCCGAGGTGGCTACCGCAATTGCCGCAATGCACTTCGGTGCGGACCATGCCCCAGCCGCGATCCTCGGTTTCACCGACCGCGCCGGGCCCTATGGGCTGAAAGAAGCTGGGCCAGCCGGTGCCGCTCTCGAACTTTGTGTCCGTCGTAAACAGGGCCTGACCGCAGCCGGCGCACGCATAGGTGCCGTGGCGTTCCTCAGCATTGAGCGGGCTCGTGCACGCACGCTCCGTGCCGTGGGCGCGCATGACGCGGTATTGCTCGGGCGACAACCGCGCGTGCCATTCGGCTTCGCTGAGAGTGAACGGGAACTGTTCGGCGGGTTTGGCCTTGGCAGAGAATAAAGACATTTGGGCCTCGTTACATTGCTGCTCTCAGATATGGGCGACGCCGGCTGGCACTCAAGCAGTTAGGACAGCGCCCCTACCGCATCCTCCAGCACGTGCCAGGCCTCGTCGCCAAACTTGCCACGCCACTCGGCATAGAACCCGGCGCGCTTTAGCGTTTCGCGGAATGGCGCCGGGTCGACATCGTTGAACGTAAGGCCCCCCGTTTTCAGCTTGTCCCGCAGCTGTGCGTTCAGCGCCGCGACATCGGTCCGCTCCTCGATCGCGGACCGATCCAGTTCCCGCGCCACGATTATGCGCGCATCGGGCGGCAGCGCGTCCCACGCGCGGCGGTTGGCCAGGAAGTGGAAGCCGTCCCACATGTGGTTGGTCATGCTGCAATAGGTCTGCACCTCATACAGCTTCGCCGCGTCGATCACGGCCAGCGGATTCTCCTGTCCGTCCACGATTTTGGTCTGTAGCGCGGAATACACCACGCGGAAGTTGATGCTGGCCGGGCTGGCGCCGAGGCCGCTGAACATGCTGGTCCACAGGGGGCTTACGGGTACACGCAGCTTCGTGCCGCGGAAGTCGTCCGGCGTGCGGATCGGCTTCGTGCTGGTGGTCGTCTGGCGGAACCCGTTATCCCAGATCTTGTCCATCGCCAGTAGGCCGCGCTTACCGATCTCACCACGCACGTACGCGCCCAGCTTACCGTCCATTGCTTTCCAGACCTGGTCGTAATCGCTGAATGCGAAGCCCACGCCGTTGATGCTGGCCGGCGGCACAAACGTCGCCAGGATCAGGCCGGATAGCGTGAAGAACTCGACCGCGCCCGACCGTAGCTGGCTTAATGTATCGGTGTCGGAGCCTAGCTGGTTATTGGGGAACACCTGAATATCGACCCGGCCCCCTGTCGCCTCCCGGATACGGGCCATCGCCTCCGTTGCGCGCACGTTCAGCGGGTGCGCGGCGGGTAAGTTGTTCGCATACTTATAGCTGAACTCCGCCGCATCAGCCGGGCGGGTGCGGATTGCAACCAGCGGCAGGGCGGCGATAACGCCGCGGCGGTCTAGTTTCAGCATTTACGTTTCCCCATTTCTTTGATCCAGTCGCTATCGGAAACGCTGGCCAAAGGAAAGCATCATGACCCCCTGCATCGTCGGCTGGGCCCACACGCCGTTCGGCAAGCTCGATGCCCCGGACGTGGAGGCCTTGATAAAGCAGGTAGCGGGCGCCGCCATCGCCGACGCAGGGATCGAGGCCGCGCAGGTCGACGGGGTATTCGTCGGCCTATTCAACAACGGCTTCTCCCGTCAGGACTTTCCGAGCTCACTCGCGATGCAGTCGATCGAGGCACTTCGGTTCAAACCGGCGACCCGGTACGAAAATGCGTGCGCGTCCGGTTCGGCCGCCATACATGGCGCACGCGATTTCCTGGCCGCCGGTCGCGGGCGGTTCGCACTGGTGATCGGCGCGGAGAAGATGACCGCAACGCCCGGGCCGCAGGTGGGCGACAATTTGCTGGGGGCCAGCTACCGGCGTGAGGAAGGGGATATCCCCGCGGGGTTCGCCGGCGTGTTTGGCCGTATCGCTGAGCGGTATTTTCAACGCTACGGCGATCAGGCCGACGCATTGGCGGCCATTGCGGCCAAAAACCATAAAAATGGCGTCGACAACCCGTATGCGCAGATGCGCAAGGACCTCGGCTACGACTTCTGCCGCACTGTCAGTGAGCGCAACCCGTACGTGGCCCCGCCATTGAAGCGCACGGACTGTTCATTGGTCAGTGACGGCGCCGCCGCACTGATTTTAACGGACGAGGACACTGCGCGCGGCATGGCAAAGGCCGTCCGCTTCCGCGCCGCTGCGCATGTGAACGACTTCCTGCCGCTATCCCGCCGCGACCCGACCCGGTTCGACGGCGCCGCCCGCGCGTGGGACCAGGCGTTTACCGAGGCCGGGGTCACGCTGGCCGACCTGTCCTTTGCAGAGGTGCATGACTGCTTCACGATCGCCGAGCTGCTGGCGTACGAGGCAATGGGCCTGACTGCGCCGGGTCAGGGGGCGCGGGCGGTACTGGACGGCACGACGGCCGCAGGCGGGCGGCTGCCGGTGAACCGCAGCGGCGGGCTGAAGGCAAAGGGCCACCCGGTCGGCGCTACGGGCGTGTCGATGCACGTGATCGCGGCGATGCAGCTAACGGGTCAGGCCGGGGCGATGCAGCTGCCTCGGGCAGACTTGGCGGGGGTGTTCAACATGGGCGGGGCCGGGGTCGCGAACTACGTTTCCATCCTGGAACGCGTTTTATAAGTAGTTTGCCAGCGACAAGTCCTTGAACTTGGCAATGATCTGATACGATGCCTGCAGCCCGGTCTGCAGGCTGGCGACCCGGGTGAGTGTTGCGGCGAGGTCCACGTCCTCGGCGTTCGATAGCTGTGTGTTGAGCGTGATCACCGTCTGCACAGATTGCTCATGCCGGCTTTGTAGCAAGTTCTGCGCGTTGCCCAACACACCCGCCTCGAGTGCGATAGAGCCGATCGCGTTGGTCAACGGCGTGCGCGCGGCCGCGACGTCGGCCTGCAGCGTCGGGCCGTTGGTAATCGTCGATAACCGCGCCAGGCTGGTCAGAATATCGCGGAGGTAGGACCCGGTCGTGGGTGCCACGGACACGACAGCGGTATTGCGGTTGGCAATCAGGCCGACGGGGATGCGTTCGCCCTCCCCAACTTCGACCGTCGTAGGTGTTGTACCGATCGTGGTGCTGAACGGTGCACCGGTCGGTCCGGCCAGCAAGGCGGGTATCAGCGACGCCGCGGTCGGGTTGGGAATGGGCGGGTTACCGGTGTCATCGCCCGCAAACACATACACGTTGCCAACCTTGGTATTCAGCAGGTTGGCCACCTGCTCCAGCCCGTTACGCGCCAGGGCGGCGACGCTGGCAGGGTCGGATGGATTGATCCCGTTCAGGTTACCCAGCTGCGCAAACAGGCTCGATGCAATATCGGTGATCGATTTTAACGACGATTGCGCTGTGCCCAGCCGTCCGGCCGCCGCGTCGATATTGTTCTGCCACGCCTGCTCATGCGCTAGCTGCGGCCGCAAATCGAGCGACACGCGCGCGCCGGTGCCAAGCCCGGAATAGCTGGTGTCGCGCAGCCCTGTCGCCGCTTGCTGCTGCGCGAACGCAAGCTGGTTACGAACGCTCGAACTCTGGTTCAGCAGCGTTTGCAGCGTGCCATAGTCGCTAGACGTAGAAATATTCATCGCCCGCCCACCGCTGCAAACAGGTCAGTCCATAGTTGCGACGTGGCCGACAGCACGCGCGCATTGGCTGTGTAGGCGGCCTGTAACTTGACCAAATCCGCCAGCTCTGCGTCAACCGACACGCCGGTCGTGCTGGCCAGTTTGGTCGCGAGCGACGTGGCAACGCCCTGATCGGTCTGAAGCCGCGCAGACGCCTGCGACGTCTGGCTGGCGAGGCCCGCAACCAGTTCCGTCGCCTGGCTTGCGAGCGATCCCGGCCCGGTCGCGAGCGGCCCGGCAAGCACCGCCGTGATCAGGCCCGCCGCCCCCGCAGCACCCGCTGGCGCCGCGCCGTCTCGTACAATGCTGGGCGTTGCGCGCACGGCGGCTGTGACCCCGATCGCCTCGGAAAAGCCGGCGGTGGCCGTGGGGACCGCGCCGCTGCCATCGCCGAATAAAGTCAGTCCCTGCGCCTGAAACCCGGCCGCCAGAGCGTGCGCGAAGCCGTCGATCGTGGCCTGCACCCCTGGCAGCAGCGTGTCGCGCAACGCCAGGGTCGCACCCAGCCGCCCATTCGCCTGTTCTACAAACTGACCCGTGACGTCCAGGCCACTGAGTAACAACCGGGGCGCGGCCGGTCCGCCCGCCGTCCCAACCGTCGCGGGCGCCAGCGCGAACGGACCGGTCCCGGCGTTCTGCGGCAGCACCAGCCCGCCCGCCAGCGCCAGCACGTCGCCATTCGGCTGATGGAAGATGCGGGCGCCCGTGATATCCGATACCTGCGCCAGGGCCGCGTCGCGCTGATCCTCAAGCTGCGCCGTGCTATCGCCCCGGCTGGTCGCGTTTTGGATTTGGATCGATAACGTACCCACGCTGCGCAGCGCGTCATTCGCCGTTGCCACGTCCGTGACCGCGCTGTCCTGCGCTGCCTGCCGCGCATGGCTGGCTGCCTGGCCCACGGCGTTTACGCCCCGCGCCAGCGCCGCCGCCTGATCGACGACCAGCCCCTGCTGCGTCAAATTGGACGGATCGCCCGACAGCGCCGAAAACGCGTCCCGCAACGATCCCAGCAAGCTTGGTAGGTCGGCCCCGCCGCCGGGCTGGCCCGACACGGCATCCAGCGCCGCCAGCGCATCCGACGTCACCTGCCGGCCTGACGCCTGGGCGCTGGCGGAAAAGCCCTCCGCCTGCAACGTCACGTCGACCGATCGTACCGTCAGGCCCACCCGCACGCCGATGCCGTCACCGCCCGCAACCTCCGCACTGATCTCCACATGCTGGCGGGAGTAACCGGGCGTGCTGGCGTTGGCCACGTTTTGCGACACGATCGCCAATTGCCTGGCGATGCTGCCCAACCCGGTGCTGGCGATGCCGACGATGCTGCCAATGCTCATGCTGCCACCCTAATTCGAACCGATTAGCGAGGCATTAACGCTTTAGATCCAGGGTTTCCTGCAGCATTTGGTCCGCCGTGGTCACCAGCTTGGTATTCGCCGAATAGGCCCGCTGCGCCACGATCAGCTTGGCGAACTCATTGGCGATGTCGACATTGCTGCTCTCCACCGCGCTCACAACCAGTTGGCCACTGCCGCTCGTGCCGACCGACACCGTCTGCGCCGGGCCACTAAGCGACGACGCGGTGAACGCCTGGCCGTTCTGGCGCTGCAACGCGTCGGGATTGGCGAATGTGGTCAACGGAACGCGGCCCACCACCTGGCTCTGCCCCGTGTCGTAATTGATCTGGATCTGACCGTCGGCCCTGGTCGTGACGCCGCTGAAATTACCCGGCGCCACGCCGTTTTGCGACAGCGCGCGCGGCACGTAGTCGGTGCCGGCGAACTGAGTAAGCCCGTTAGCCTGGCCGAACGTGCCCAGGTCCAGCGCGATCGTTTGCGGTCCCGAACCGAAATCGGTGGTGAATGACAACGAGGCCTGGCCATTGGCGGCGTATGCGCTGCCGGTCACGGCGCCGCTGACCGTGGCCAGGGCGCCGATCGTGCCGGCTGGCACCCCGGGGTTGGCGGTCGGGCCGAATGCCACCGATGCCGTGCCGATCGGCGGCCCTCCCCCCGGCTGACTGATCGCTACCTGCCACTTGCTGGGTGTACCGCTGACGGGCGTCCAGGCCAGCTGAAGCAGTTGCTGCTGACCGAGCGCATCGTAGACCTGAACCTGCGTTTGGATTGGCAACGCTCCCGTGGGTGTGGCCGGCAGGTTTGCGCTCAGAGTGACCTGCGTTGTCGCGACCGGACTGAACCCGGACTGATTGATATGGATCGGCTTTATCTGCGACAGGTCCAGCACGCCGACTGGCTTAGCCGGGTCTTGAACGAAGCCATTCAAGATATTGCCCGCGCTGTTTTGCAGGTACCCGTCCTTGTTCAACGCGAAATCGCCTGTCCGCGTGTAGCTGGGGTTCTTGGCAAAGACTGGCCCGGCGCTCGAGGTGCCGGTCTGCGCGGTCACGACAAAAAAGCCCTGGCCGGCTATTGCCATGTTGAGCGGCTGATCGGTCTGGGTCACCGCGCCCTGAACACTGTTCCGGTACTCGGGCGTCGTTACGACCGCGCCACTTTCGTTGCGGGCGGCAGTGCTGGTCGTCAGAAAATCCTCGAACGCCGTGTCAACCCGCTTGAAGCCCACGGTCTGACTGTTGGCGACATTATCGCCGATGTTGGTGAATGCAGCCGATTGGGCGGTCAGCCCGCTGATGGCGGTGTTTAGGGCTCCGAATAGCGACATAGGGCGGCTCCTGATGGGTTGCGGGCGGATGGCGGGCTATCGTGCCAGGGCCATCGTGCCAGGGTCAGCGCAGGAACCGTGCCAGGCCGATATGGCCAGGTTTGACGATGCCGTAGGGGCCGGGCCGGTCGAACTGGCCGGGCACGGCGTAGCGGGGGCGGCATGATCTGCCGGGTCCGGCCGGGTCTGGCGGGATGGTTCTCGCCTATCAGCCTGTGGCCCGGTCCTTGCTGCTATCGGCGCATGACCTTCGCCATCCCATCCGACAGCCCGACGACGACCGGCCGCGCTACGCCGACTGCGGCAGGCCAGCCGAACCGGCCAGCAAAAGCGGGGCATGACTTCGCCCGGCTCATCACAGACCAGCGGCAGGCTGGGACTACTCTGGCTTCGGATAGCGCGTCGCCTATCCCTGCTCCTGCTTCCGACCTTCCCGCTCCCACGGGCCGGGCACACGCGGCTGCAAGCCCGGCTGGCACACGGCAGGCTTCTCCGCCGGCTGGTCCGGCCGAACCGCTCGCCCTCGTCCACAGCGAGCCCATAGTCGGCGCGTCCCCTACTCAGGCGGCCCGGCTCGTTCGCACGACCACGGCGTCCCCGACTGCGGTGGAGGCGCCGGAACCACCGGACCTCTCTGCCGCCGCGCCAGTGACAAACGCTGGCCTGCTCGTCCTGACACCACAGAATAGCCCAGTCGCGATGATCGGCTCTGACGCAAAATCAGCTTTGGCCCCGCCAGCTGCGGCAGGCGGGATCGAGCCCGCTGGCGCGAGCAATGGCGAGGCTACCGGCCCCACCCCACAGGCCATACTCCAGGCGGAGCCCTCCCCTACGGCCGGCTTTTCGTCTGGCCTGGGTCAGGCTGCGCTCGCTACGCGGCAGGCTCCGGCCGGGGCGGCGCAGCTGGGTCCAGTTCCGGTCGACACACCACACTCGGCGCCGGCATCAGCCAACGCCGGGGCCGCGCCGAGGGCAGGCCGGGCATCTCCTCCGGCGCGGGTTGCGGTGGACCGGTCGACCCCGGACCGCGCTGGCTTGGCGTACCCGATCACCGATCCTGATAACCCCTCCACCGTGACCCGAGTACGCGCGGTCGTAGACGGTGCAACACGGTCGCACCCGGCCGGTCCGGCGGCCGCCTTGCAGCAGCCTGTACCTGGCGCACAACCCGCCGCGACCGGGCCTGTGCCGGGACCAGAGACCCTACCCACCGGGGCACTGGCGGTCCCGGGCGCCTTGGTCTCGGGCGAACAGCCCGCCCAGGCATTGGCGGCGGCAGAATCCTTGAAGCTTCTGAATGAGTCCGCCGTCGACACGCCGGCTGTGCCGTCATCAGCGGCCCTCGCCGGACCCCTCCTCGCTGGCCCCCTCCTGACTGGCCCGGACGGACCGCGCACCACCCTCGCCCCTTCACCGACCCTGCCCGCGGCGCAGGTGGCCGCGGCACTCGCTGCTCTTCCGGCGCCGATGCCCACGAACGGTGCCGGGCCGCTCACGCCACCGCGCGTGTTGTCCGTTCAGCTCGATCCCGAGGAACTAGGCCGGGTGCGCATCCGCATCGATCAGGGCGGCGATGGCCCGGCGCGGGTGGACCTGACGGCGGAACGGCCGGAAACGCTGCAATTGCTCCTGCGGGACCAGACAGCACTGCATCACGCACTGGATCAGGCGGGGGTGACGCCGGACGCGCGGGTAATCCGGTTCCATCTGGCCGATTTGGAGGCAATCGCACCGACCCCGACCGCTCCGCCCGCGCCCCTGCCCCAGCCCGCAGCCAGTTTCGGCGGTGGCTTCGGCCCGGGAGGGCAAGCGAGCGGCCAAGCGGACAGCCAGCACCGGGGACAAGCCGCACCGCAGGCCACTACGGATAGTGGGTTCGGTCCCGGATGGACCCCGCCCAATCCAATACCCACGCGTCGCGCCGGCAATCGGGCCAGGGTTGACATCACCGCGTAATCAAGGAGCCAGGCCATGACCACAACCAGCGTCTTTCCCGCCACCGCCACGACCGGCAACACCACGGCCGCCACCTCTGCCGGGCTGACGGGCAAGAGCCAGATCGCCGGCGGTTACTCCGACTTTTTGAAGCTGCTGATGACCCAGTTGAAAAACCAGGACCCGACCGCGCCACTCGACACCAATCAGTTCACGCAGCAACTGGTACAGTTCTCAAGCGTCGAGCAGCAACTGAACACCAACACGAACCTGACAAAGCTGATCGCGCTGCAGGAGAGTGGGCAGGTCCTGCAATCATCGGCGCTGGTAGGAAAGACGGTGCAGGTCACGTCCGACCAGGTCGCGTTGCAGGGCGGCCGGGGGGCGATCCAGTTCAGCGCCCCGGCCACCGGGTCCGCCGATATCGCCATCTATGGCCCGTCCGGCACGAAATTGCGGGATGCGCAGGTAACGACCGCCCAGGGTACCAATGCCTGGCAATGGGACGGCCGTGACAATAACGGCCGCACGCTGCCGGATGGGGCGTACACGATCGGGGTAAGTTCGGCCGGTGCCGCGGTGCCGTTCACGGTGACGGGCGTGGCAACCGCGGTGGAGCGGGGTACGGCGGGAATGTCGTTGCGGTTGGGCGGCCTGTCGGTGCCGCTGACGGCGGTGCAATCGGTGAACTAAACCCCGCCCGGCTTTGACCGGCAAAGAATGCCCGGCACGCGGCGTCGTTTAAGCCTTTCGTAAGTCTTTTCCAGCGATGGTGCGGTTATGGCGATGCACCAAAACGGGGGCGGGTTGTGACGGCACTGATTGCGGGGCTACGCGCCCTGGGCGTGGTCAAATTGGCATCGCTCGCCCTCGTGGCCGCGGTGACGCTTGGGCTGCTGGCGTTCCTGGCCTTGCGCAGCGCGGACGGGCCGATGGCGCTGCTGTATGGCGACCTGGAGCTGCGGGAGGCCGGGCAGGTCGTGGACCAGCTGGATCGCGCACGGATCCCCCACCAGTCCGACGCGACCGGCACCCGCATCCTGGTGCCCGCCGACCAGGTCGCGCGCGCGCGCCTGCTGCTGGCCAAGGACGGGCTGCCATCGGGCGGCTCGATCGGGTACGAAATCTTCGACCGTGGTGACGGGCTGACCGCCAGCAGCTTCCAGCAACAACTGAACCAGACCCGGGCCATGGAAGGGGAGCTGGCGCGCAGCATCCGCATGATCCAGGGCGTGCGCGCCGCCCGCGTGCACGTTGTGATGGGCAAGCGCGAACCGTTCGCCCGTGACCGGCAGGAGGCGCAGGCCAGCATCGTGTTGACGATGGCCGGTGCCGCGCGTTTGGACCAGGAGGGCACGCAGGCCATCCTGAACCTGACGGCTGCCGCAGTGCCGGGCCTGAAGGCGCAGAATATCGCCCTGATCGACAATCACGGCACGGTATTGGCCCGGGCCGGGCAGCCCACGACAGCCGCCACGATCGCCGCCAGCGCCGACGAAGCCCGGCGCAGCACCGAAACCCGCTTGGCCCGTTCCGTAGAAGAAATGCTGGAGCGCAGCCTGGGCCCCGGCCGGGTCCGTGCGGAGGCATCGATCGAGCTGGATTACGAGCAGGTGCATGAGACCCAGGAGCGGTTTGACCCGGACGGTCAGATTGTACGCAGCCAACAGAGCACCACGAACTCGTCCAAAGCGACGGAGGCGCCGCCGGC
>JANPPS010000311.1:0-14040 GCA_031428635.1 Rhodospirillales bacterium | reverse complement strand
AGCGCGGCGTCGGCCAGCGTACGGGTCAGGTGGTAGAACCCCCAATCGCTCACTTAACAACCACTCACGCGAGGCCGGCCAGCCATCGATCGAGTAGCCGCACGCCGAACCCCGTCGCCCCAAGCGCATGGCGGTCCGCGTCGTACCAGGGTCCGCGCTCCCGCTGCTCCACGCCGGCGATGTCCAAATGGCCCCAAGGCACGTCCGCCACGAAATGACGCAGGAACGTGGCGGCCAGCAATGCATCGGGCTGTCGCGATCCAGTCGTGCATTGCAGCACGTCGGCGATGTCGGAATGCAGGTCTTCGGTGGGCGCCAACGGCATGGGCCATAGTTGCTCCTGCACCGCCGTCCCGGCCGCGATCAGGGCGTCGCGCAGCCGGTCGTCGCTGCCGAACAACCCGGCGCAGTCATGGCCGAGCGAGGTAACGATCGCCCCCGTCAGCGTCGCCAGGTCCACGATCGCGCGGGGACGCAGGTTGCGCACGGACCAGCCGAGCGCGTCGGCTAGTATCAGCCGGCCCTCCGCATCGGTGTCCACGACCTCGACCGTTGTACCGTCATAGGTGCGCAGCACGTCGCCGGGGCGGTAGGACAACGCGCCGACCGCGTTCTCGGCCAACGGTAGGACGGCGACGGCGGGCACCGGGGAGCGGCGCAGCGCCAGGGCCAGCATCGCACCCACGCAGGCAGCGGCTCCAGCCATGTCGGCGCGCATGTCCCACATGCCGGCGCCCGGCTTGATGCTGATACCGCCGGTATCAAACGTGACACCCTTACCCACCAGCACGGCCGGATCGGCATTGGCGTTGCCGGCCCAACGTAGGATGGCGAGGCATGGTGGGTGCACCGACGCCCCACCCACGGCCAGCAGCGCGCCGAAGCCCTCGGCCGCCAGTTGCGGGGCGGCGAGCACTTCGACTTGCACACCCTCGCGCTCCAGCCGGGCGAGGCGGGCGACTAGGCCTTGGGGGGTGAGGATATTACTGGGTTCGGTAACCAGGTCGCGGGCAAATAGCGCGCCTTCGACCCCGGGACGAAGCTGCTCCCAGGCGGCGCGGGCGGCGCTGGGGTCGTTGGTTAGAACGTCCAGGCGTTCCAGGCGGGTGCCGTCGGGGTTCGGCCGGGTTCTCAGCCGGTCGAAGCGCCAGCCGCGCAGCAGGGCACCAGCGGCCAGTGATGCGGCGACCGCGGGCGGCAGAGTGCGGGCGTCGATCGCCACGTGGGCGTCTTGCGGCAGGCGCGCGACGGCCAGGGCACCGGTACTCTCCGCCTCGTCCAGTGCGACGAGCAGCATGCGCCGCTTGCGCCCGACGAGCATCGCGGCGGTGCCCGGTGCCCCCGTGAAGCCCGCCACGCGCGCCCGCTCCGGCCGGGGTATGGCCGCGCCCGGCGCCACTGGCACGACCCGGACGGGCGCCGTGCTGGTGCGGCCGAAGCGGACTTTCATGCTGCGTGCCTTAGGATTCGAAGTGCTTTGCGATCAGCTGGTTCAGCAGCCGGACGCCGAACGCTGTCGCCCCCTTTGGCGTCAACGCACTGTCCTTCGTCGCCCAGGCCATGCCGGCGATGTCCAGATGCGCCCACGGGCCGCGCACGAAGCGCTGCACGAATTGCGCGCCGATGATCGATCCACCTGGCCGGCCGCCGATGTTCTTCATATCGGCGATATCGGACCGGATCAGCTTGTCATACGCCTCGCCCAGCGGCATCCGCCACAGCCCCTCACCGGACGCGGTGCCGGCGGCCAGTAGTTGCGTCGCGAGCTCGTCATTATTGCTGAACAGCCCGGCGTGTTCGTGGCCGAGGGCGACGATGATGGCACCCGTGAGCGTTGCGAGGTCGATGCTGACGCGGGGCGCAAACCGTTCCTGCGCGTACCAAACCAGATCGGCCAGTACCAACCGGCCCTCGGCATCGGTATTCTGCACCTCGATCGTCTGACCAGACAGGCTGCGGATGACGTCGCCGGGTCGCATTGCGGTGCCGGAGGGCATGTTTTCGACCAGGCCCACGATGCCGACGGCGTTCACACGGGCCTTTCGTGCGGCCAGCGTGTGCAGGGTTCCGATGACGGCCGCCGCACCGGCCATGTCCCACTTCATGTCTTCCATGCCGGGCGCGGGCTTGATGCTGATGCCACCGGTGTCGAATGTGACGCCTTTGCCGATCAGGGCCACGGGTGCGCCGTCTGCACCGTGCCAATGCATTACTACGACGCGTGCGCCACGGGCGCTGCCCTGCGCCACGGCCAGGATCGCGCCGAAGCCGGCTGCCGTCAGCGCCGCCTCGTCCAGGATATCGACGGTCACGCCCAGTTGTTCGAGGGCAGTGCAGCGGTCGGCGAGTTCGGCCGGGTACAGCACGTTGGGCGGCTCGCTCGCTAGATCGCGGGCCAGGAACACGCCATCACGGGCGGCAGCGAGCGGGGCGTGGGCGGTGTGGGCGACACCGTGCTCGGCAGTCAGGATTGTGAGAGTTGTAAGGCGCGGCTTATCGTCCGCCGCCTCCTTTGTGCGGTAGCGGTCGAAGCGGTAGGTACGCAGCTGGGCACCCAGGGCGGCGTGGGCGGCGTCGGCCGCGGTGCCGTTTATGCCCAGGCTGGCCGTCTCCTCCCGCGATAAAGCCAGGGCCGCGGCGGCTCCTGCTTCCTCATAGGCGCGCAGCACCGGGTCGGGGCCTAGGCCGATGAGGACGATACGGGGGTGGGCGTCCGTCGCGCCAAGCACAACGCAGCTCTGGCCTTTTTTGCCAGTGAACGCAGCCGGTGCCAGCGCCCTGGACAGTGCGCCGCCGCAGCGCTGGTCGGCAGCGTCGAATAACGGGCCGTGCGGATGATCCTGGCGCAGCAGAAGTGCGAATGCACCGTGATCGGGAAGGGCGGCGGGGGCGAACGGGGTGTCGAGCATCTTAACTCCGGCAAAAAGTGAAAATGGTGCGGGATGGCCCAAACTGCCAAGCACCCCGTGATAGGCTACCCCGAGATAGTGGGGTCGGTCAGTCGCCGCCGCTCGTCTAAAGCGAAGCGGTCTGTCATGCCGGCGATGTAGTCCGCCACCACGTGGGCCCGCGCCGGGCCGGTGGCTACCGTGGCCCGGTCGCGCCATTGGTCGGGTAGCAGGTCTGGGGCGTCGTGTAGCAGGGTAAACAACTCCTCCGTCACGCGGCGGGATTTGTTCGTCATGCGATTTACGCGCCAGTGGCGGTACATGCGGGCAAATAGAAACGCCTTGATCTCCGCATTGGCCGCCGCCATCGCCGGGCTGAACGCGACGACGGGGCCGGGGGCGGCGCGGATCGCGTCGGCGCTGTCGGGGGCGAGTGCGGTCAGGCGCCGCGTCGTCTCCTGCGTCACATCGGTCACCAGGCGGTCGATGACCCGGCGGATCGTCTCATGCCGCAACCGGCTCGGCGATGTCGGGCCGACCGCTTGGGCCGCCCGTATCGCGTCCCCCACGACGGGCAGCGTCAGCAATTCCTCGATCGCAAACAGCTGCGCCCGCAGGCCATCGTCGAGGTCGTGGCTGTGATATGCCACGTCATCCGCAAGCGCTGCCACCTGCGCCTCTGCTCCCGCATGGGTCGTGAGGTCGATGCGATGCTCGGCCGCGATCGACGCGATCTGCGGATGCGGGTGCGTCAGCGGCCCGTTATGTTTGGCCAGGCCCTCGAGCGTTTCCCACGTGAGGTTTAGGCCGTCGAACGCGGCGTATCGGCCTTCTAGCACCGTCACGACGCGCAGCGACTGAGCGTTGTGGTTGAAGCCGCCATACGCCCCCATGGCCGCGTTCAGCCCGTCCTCACCCGCATGGCCGAACGGCGGATGACCGAGGTCGTGCGCCAGTGCCAGCGCCTCCGTCAGGTCCTCATCCAACCGCAGTGTACGGGCAATGGAGCGGGCGATCTGCGCCACCTCCAGGCTGTGGGTCAGGCGGGTGCGGTAGTAGTCGCCCTCATGCGTGACGAACACCTGGGTTTTGTATTGCAGTTTTCGGAACGCGGAACTGTGGATGACCCTGTCGCGGTCGCGCTGCCAGGGGGTGCGGCCGCTCGACTCGGGTTCGGCATGGCGGCGGCCGCGGGCGGTGGCGGGCTGTGTGGCGTAGGGCGCGGGCATGGGGGCTGGCGTAGCGCAGGGCCGTGGGGAAGGCGAGGGCGACACCTTAAGCGTGCGGGCGTCATCGACGGCGGCTCCTGTGGCGGAGGGGCCGAGATCGATGACGCGGGTGCCGAACGGCGCTGTGCTGCGTTCTGTAGTATCGAGCGGGTCAGGGCGGTGACACGCGATAGGAGCCATCAGAGGAGATGCCGGTGCAACAGTCCGTTACCTGCATTTTAAACGGCAAAGCCGGGTCGCAGGACGTGGCCCGCACGCTCGCCCACATCGAGCGGGTCGCCCTTGAGCACGGTCGTGACGTACGTATCGTGTTTCCCAACGGCGAAGACCTGACGACCCTGGCCCGCAAGGTCGGTAAGGCAGGCGGGGTGGTTGCCGCGGGTGGCGGGGACGGGACGGTCAGCGCGGTCGCCGCGGGGCTGGTGGATAGCGCCGCGGCACTCGGCGTGCTCCCGTTGGGTACCCTGAACCACTTTGCTAAGGACATGCGGATCCCGCTCGACTTGGAACAGGCGATACGCACCCTTTTCACGGGGGCCGAAATGCGGGTCGATGTCGGCGAGGTGAACGGGCGCATTTTCCTCAACAACTCGAGTGTCGGGTTCTATCCACAGATTGTTCGCGAGCGTGAACGGTTGCAGCGGCGCGGCCGTACTAAGTGGGTGGCGTTCGGTCATGCCGCCGCGCAGGTGTTGCGACGCGGGATCACGATCCGTATCAGGCTCGAAGACGACCGGGGCGGCGCTCGCCAGATCGAGACTCCGTTCGTCTTCGTCGGCAACAATCCTTACGAAGTTACTGGACTAGAAATCGGGACGCGAGTGCGATTGGACTGCGGCACGCTCTGGCTTTGCACGGCGCCGCGTGCCGGTCGGGCAAAGCTGCTTCGCCTGGCACTCCAGGCTTTGCTCGGCCGGGTCGACACGGGTGACCTGTTTCGTCAAGACGTGAAGACGGTTCAGATCCGATCGCAGCGGCACCACCTGCTCGTCGCTCGGGACGGTGAGGTGGGCATGATGCAGACCCCCCTGCAGTATCGGGTCCGCCCCGCAGCACTTCGCGTGCTCGTGCCACAGGGGGGCTGAGACGGTGCGGACCCTGGTGCATCTGTCCGACTTGCACTTCGGCCGGGTTGATCCGCGGATTTTACCGCCGTTGCTAGCGGCCGTGACCGCGACGGCGCCGGACCTGGTCGTCATATCGGGTGACTTCACCCAACGGGCCCGGGGGCGGGAGTTCAGGGAAGCCGCACGCTTCCTGGCGCAGTTGCCGCAGCCGCAACTGCTCGTGCCTGGCAATCACGACGTGCCGCTTTACGATCTCATGCGTCGCTGGCTGGCACCCCTACGTCACTACCGCCAGTACATCACGGACGACCTAGCGCCGTTCTATGGCGATGAGGAGATTGCGGTGCTTGGCATTAACACCGCGCGCGCGTTGACGTTCAAAAACGGCCGGATCAACCAAGCGCAGATTGCCTTGATGTCCGAGCGTTTCGCGACCTGTGACTCACGTGCAGCGCGGATCGTCGTCACCCATCACCCGTTCGACACGCCAGACCTGCTGCCCGGCACCAGGCCGGTGCATAGCGTCGTGGGTCGCGCGCACGTGGCAATCGCGGGCCTAATGCGGTCCCGGGTAGATATGATCCTGTCGGGCCATCTGCACCAAAGCCATGTCGGGCAGACCGACCAACGCTACCCGCTGCATAGCCGCGCGGCGCTGCTGATCCAGGCGGGAACAGCGACCTCCACCCGCCAGCGTGGCAATTTGAACGCGTTCAACATCATACGGATTGCAAGGCCGGAAGTGGACGTTGCCTGCATGGTATGGGACGGCGAGACCATGAGATTCCGCCGGGCTAGCATCGAACGGTTCGTCGAGAACGAGGCGGGCTGGGTTCGCCTGGGCGCGACATGACGTCGCGTGGAATGGAGTTGGCCATCGCTGCGGCAGCCTCCCTACTGTTCGGTTGCCTGACGATCGTCATGCTCAGCGGCGGGATGGCGGGCTTCGATGGCGCGATCCGCACGGAGGTGCACGGGTTCAGCGCGCCATGGCTCACAGCATGCGTGGAAATGGTGACACTGTTGGGATCGTTGAACGTTTTGGCCTTGTTTGGCGGGATCGAGCTCGTGGCCCTGGTACGGGCGGGCCGGCGAGGGGACGCAAAGTTTGTGGTGTTCGTCATGGCGGGCGCGGTAATTCTCGAAAATGTCGTGAAGCTTTCCATCCATCGGCCGCGTCCGCCGCCCTTCTTCGGCACTGACCCCACTAGCTTCAGTTTTCCGAGCGGGCATGCGCTCTTCTCCCTGTGCTTCTACGGCTCACTCGCGGTTATCCTCAGCCGCAGTGGTGCATCGCGAGCCGTCACGTGGGCCGTTGCGGTGTGTCTGGTCTGCGCGATAGGCACGACGAGGATTTACCTCGGCGTTCATTATCCGAGCGACGTCGTCGGTGGATACCTGCTGGCAATTGCATGGTTATCGGCCGCACTCGTGGCGACCGCTGGCCGCGCGCCGCCCGATCTGCCGGTTGCGAGCACCGCCGTGTAGGGCTGCTTCGAAAATCTAAATGGCGTTACCGTTCGTGGGATGCCCTGATCAGACCGGCGCAGGTGAGGCCAGGGGCTTGTCCTTTTCGACGACATAAACCGATAGAACGCGGGTCTTCGCCGGGCCGTTCTGGACGAAGTGGGGCGTGCCCATCGGAACTTGGAAACTGTCGCCCTCCTTGCAGACCCGATCGGGCTGACCCGCCATGCCGAACGTGCCGCCGCCCGCGAGGAAGTAGGCTTCCTCCGTACCGGGGTGGGTATGACGGGCCACTAGATAGCCGGCGTCGATCTCGACCAGGACTTGAAGCGTGACGATCGTATCGCCCGGCGCCTCGATGCGGTTGAGCACGGTGCGGGTGAAGCCCGGCGCCTGCGCGCGAACGCCGATGGTCGCGGTAAGGATTCCGCCGGCGGCGCAGAGGGCACAGGCGGCGAAGCGGCGGCGAGCGAGCATGGCGATTCTCCGATGTTCGTTTCGATATAGATAGAGTTGGGCTGTTGATTCGTGTAATGCAATGACCGCGCTCCCCTTTGAACCACCCGCCATCCGCGCTATGTATTTCTACATGAGATTCTCCCTCACCGACCGCGCCGCCGAACGTGTCGCCGCTATCGCCGCCCAGCAGGCCCGGCCCACGGCGCTTCGCGTCGCCGTCCTTGCCGGCGGATGCAGCGGTTTCCAGTACAAATTCGAGCTCGCCGAAACGCCCGACGCCGAGGACTTGGTGATCGAGCAGGGCGCCGCCCGCGTCTTGGTCGACCCGGTCAGTATGGACCTGCTCGGCGGATCGCAGCTCGATTACACCGACGAGCTGATGGGCGCTCATTTCGTCGTCCGTAATCCCAATGCGACATCCGCGTGCGGCTGCGGCACTAGCTTCTCCATCGATTAGAGGGTGAAGATCGCCACCTGGAACGTAAACTCCGTCCGCATGCGGGAGGGGCTGGTCGCTGATTGGCTGACGCGTGAGCAGCCTGATCTACTGCTGTTGCAGGAGATAAAGTGCGAGGACGCGCAGTTCCCCAGCCTAGCGTTTTCAGAATTGGGCTACACGGCTCACGTGGTGGGCCAAAAATCCTATAACGGCGTCGCAATACTTTCACGCATCGACGCGACCGTCACGCACCGGGCACTGCCGGGCTTGCCGGATGGCGATACGCAGTCCCGCTATATCGAGGTCGAGGCGGGCGGAATGACCGTCGGCAATTTGTATTTGCCGAACGGCAACTCGGGCGGGGAAGCCGGGTATGCGTACAAGCTTGCATGGATGGAGCGGCTGGCCGCGCGCGCGCAGACGCTGCTGGACGATGACCGGCCCTGCGTGTTTGCCGGCGACTACAACGTTTGCCCGACAGATGACGATTTCCACCCGGGGACGCTACCGGCTGGCGACGCGCTGGTCCGGCCCGAGACGCGGCAGGCCTACCGGGCGATGGTAAACCTCGGTCTCACGGACGCATTGCGGGCACTGCACCCGCATGACCGGGTCTGGACGTTCTGGGACTATCAGGCTGGCGCATGGCCGCGCGACCATGGGCTGCGGATCGATCACGCCCTGGTGTCGCCCGACCTGGCGGAGCGGCTGACCGGTGCCACCCCGGACCGGGCGGAGCGGGGCATGACGCAGCCATCCGACCACGTGCCGGTAATTTTCACGTTCGAGTAGCAGCGACCCACGATCCGGCCGGTACTCCATCAAGACCGACCGGCTGCAAGCGATAGTCGATTGGTACAGGCTGGTGCTAGGGGCCGAGGTCACTGTCTAGGACCCAAGGACGCCGCCAGTTACGGCACCACATTCGGGTACGTCCGCTTGACGATCTCTCAGAATCCCGCGACCGCCCACAGGCTGGTGGAGTGAGGCCGGCGTTCGCGCTAGATCACGGTATGACGACCTCGGTCCGCTATCAGGACCCGAGGAGTAATTTCGTTGAGCTGTAGAGCGACAGCATGATCGGCGTCGAGTGAATGCGAATGCCGGCCGGGTTTCGGTCCAACCCGATCGGCACGTTCTTCGACCCGGCCAAGGGTTCGACCGCGCACACGTCGGACCGAGGCGTTCCTGCCCGACACGATCCCGTCACTCGGCCGGCCCTGATGACGAAGCTAAGCCGCCACCCGCGAGATATCTGCGCGTGACTCCTGCCGGAACGTGTCCGCAATATGCTCGGCCAACGCATCCGTCACCGGCTGACGCGCGGCAGGGTTTTTCAGCATCAGAATCGCAAACTCCGGCAGTGACGGCAGGCCCTCATCGGGGCGGATGACGCGCAGACCCTCTGGCATCCACGACACGGTGCTGACGGTAACGGCCAGGCCCGCCAGCACGGGGGCGTGGGTGCCGACCTGGGTCGCAGACTGGTACGCGATCCGATAGCGCCGGCCCGCCCCGTCCAATGCTGCAATCGCGAGGTTGCGCCAGCTGCAGTGATCCGCCGCCAGCGCCACCGGCAGCGGGTCCTGCCGATGTGGCGCGTGGCGGATCGATGTGACCCACGCCAGCGGCCCATGCCATAGCAGCACCGACGGCCAGCCCGGCGGTTCATGCCCCTGACTGCAGAGCGTGAGGTCAAGCTCACCGGCATGCAATCGCTCCACCAGCTGCGACGATGGCAGGCACATGACGTCGACCTGCACGGACGGGTAGCTCTCGGCAAATCGCATCAGGATCTGCGGCAGGTAGCGCAGCGCATAATCGTCGGGCGTGCCGAGGCGGACGGTGCCGTACAGGGCCGGCTGCTTGAAGCTGCTCCAGATCGCGTCGTTGAGGCTCAGCAGGTCGCGCGCTTTCGTCAGCAGAAACTGTCCATGGGGCGTAAGCTGCACCGCGCCGCCTTTGCCGCGGCTGATAAGGCGCTGGCCCAACTGCGCCTCTAGCCGTTGCAGCTGCATGCTGACCGCGGACTGCGTGCGGCCGACACGCTGGGCAGCCCGGGTAAAGCTGCCGTCTTCGGCGATGCAAACGAAGGCGCGCAGCAGGTCGGGGTCGAGGGTGGGGATCATGAGTGCATCACCGAACTTGATGCGCCACATCATGGCAATTCGTTTCCGTTATATCAAGCGGCGGCCCAAACAAGGCATGGCCACCCGAGGTGGCGCTGACTTAACAGGAGAATTCGATGCCCGCCCGCTGCATGCCAGCCACGCTTGCCTTCATCCCCGCCGGCCCGGCCCGGCAGAGCCTCCGCGCAAGGCTGGGTTTGATGGTACGCACTGCGCAGACCCGACGTTTGCTGGCGGAAATGGACAGCCGCATGTTGGCCGATATCGGAGCCACCCGGAGTGAGGCGCAGCAAGAGGCGTCGCGCCCGGCCTGGGACACCGCCTGCCGGAGTTGGTAAGCCTAGTATCCGAAGCCCGGCGGTAGCGACCGTACCCCATGCGGAAGGCGCGTGGCGCGGGTTTGCGTCGGGGGTGTCGGCACCGCAGCCTGACGAACTCGGTTCGACCCGGGATGTACCGCGACGTGACGGATCGTCGGCGCTGCCGCCACTTCCCGCGCGCGAAGCGGATGTGGGCTGTAATACACTTGCGGTGATGCGGCGTATGGGGCCGCGTTGACAACCGGCAGCCCCTGCTGAGCCTGGGCTGCCGCGATCAGCGATGCCATCCGGTTGGGCGCCGTCGACCGCGCCATGACCGGTGCCCCGGTACGGGCAAACCCCTGATCGAGCAGGTAGGCCATCTGCTGGTCCCGCTCACCCCCGCTAGACGCACCCATCACGACCCCCACCAGCCGCACGTCGCCATGAACAGCGGAGGTGACGACGTTGTAGCCTGACGCCTCGATATATCCTGTCTTGAGTCCGTCGGCGCCGGGGTAGGTCTGCAGCATGCGCTGGTGGTTCAGCACATGCCGGCCCTGGAAGACGAACGATGGCACGCTGAAGTAGCGGTAAAAAGACGGAAAATCATCGATCAGCCGCCGCCCGAGAGTCGCCATATCCCTAGCCGTCGTCACCTGGCCATAATCCGGCAGGCCAGAGGCGTTGTGGAACGTTGTGTTCGTCATACCCAAGCCCCGGGCGCGCAGGGTCATCAACTGCGCAAACCGGTCCTCGTCCCCACCCAGCATCTCACCCAGGGCCGACGCGGCGTCGTTGGCGGATTTGGTGACCAGTCCCAACATCGCCTGTTCCACCGTGATGTACGTACCCGGCAGCAGCCCGAGCTTGGTGGGCGGCATCGCGGCTGCGTTGGCCGACACCGGCACGGGCTCGGTCAGGGTCACCCGGTGATCCCGCAAGGCCTCGAACGTCAGATATAGTGTCATCATCTTGGTCAGGCTGGCTGGGAAGCGTAGTTCGTCGGCGTGGTCCTGCGACAGGACAGTTCCCGACCGCGCATCGATCACGATTGCGGCATAGCGGTCCGACCCGATTTGCGCGTGTGCCGAGCTAGTGGCGGCGGAGGAGAGGACGATGCTGGCAAGGGCAAGCAAAGCTGGGCGGGCCAACATGCGCGAATGACTCCGTTGAGGCCGCCGCAATT
This sequence comes from Rhodospirillales bacterium, assembly GCA_031428635.1. GTDB lineage: Bacteria > Pseudomonadota > Alphaproteobacteria > Acetobacterales > Acetobacteraceae > JANPPS01. Next base: position 2,874 of record JANPPS010000311.1, on the reverse strand, counting down.
TACTGACTTGCGCCGTCGTTGTCCATCCGGTTCAAGCGGTTGGCGACTGATAATCGTGTGCTGGCTGAAGTCAGGAATGGGCTTATGCTGCACTGCACAAAACTTGTTGACGCCGGGGCCGTAACGGTCCACACCATTTACTGTGCAGTGCAGCACGAAACCTAGCGGGCTTAGCCCGCCCAACTGGAAAGACCCACTACCATGAAGACCCCGGAAGAGTTCATGAGCTTCGGCCAGGCCAACATCGACGCGATGGTCAAGAGCGGCCAGATCCTGGCGACTGGCGTGCAGGATATGACCAAGCAGTTCGCGACCGCCGCGCAGGCGTCGATGGACGAGGTGATGGCCAACATGCGTGCCCTCAGCAGCGTGAAGTCGGTCAAGGATGCGTTCGAGATGCAGACATCGCTGGCCCGTACGGCGATTGAGAAGACTTTGGCCCATACCGGCCAGGTCGCCGATCAGTCGTTCAAGCTGGCTGAGCAGGCGATCGCTCCGATCTCCGGCCGCCTGGCAATCGCAAGCGAGAGCTTTACCAAGCAAGCTTAATCGTCCGCACGGTTCGCCGGATCGATGATGAAGGCCTGGGGCATATGCGCCCCGGGCCTTTTGCGTTTCAGGTCCGGCTTGCACCAGCGCCGCAGCCGTCCTTACATTTCGGGACGCACGGTTTGACGCCGTGCCTTTCAGCCGGGCCGTTGCGTCACGATATAGCGAAATACAGTGGAGGACGGTGCGTGGCGGTGATGGACGGCAGGATAATGGCGCAATGAGCGACACTGGCAGGCGTGAAAACCAAGACGACCGGGATCGGCGCGACCCGGGTAAGGATGGCCGCGACAGCGCGGGAAACCCAAACGTTGGCGTTGTCGTGAAGTCGCGGCCCAAGACCAAAAAGCCCGCGATGTACAAAGTCTTGATGCTGAACGACGATTACACGCCGATGGAGTTTGTGGTGCACGTCCTCGAACGGTTTTTTCAAAAAACCCGGGAGGAGGCGACCCGCATCATGTTGCACGTCCATCGTCGCGGCGTGGGCGTATGCGGCGCATTCACGTACGAGGTGGCGGAGAGCAAGGTGACCCAGGTGATGGACCTCGCACGGCAGAATCAGCATCCGCTACAGTGCACGATTGAGAAAGAGTGAACAGCGCCCAATGTATAGGCCTGGATAACATCGATACACACTTTACATCTATCACTGCTAGCATCGCGTTCGACGGACCTTCCGGTCCGCCCCGCCATGAGATTGCAGCGCGAAGGAGCACGTTCCGCCATGCTATCCCGTAACTTGGAACAGACGCTGCACCGGGCCCTATCGTTGGCCAGTGAGCGCAAGCACGAATATGCGACCCTGGAGCACCTGCTCCTTGGGTTGGCCGACGACAGTGACGCGGCGACAGTGCTGCGCGCCTGTGGCGTCGACCTCGATAAACTACGCGCCGACCTGGCGGAGTTCCTGGACAAGGATTTGTCCGGGCTCGCGACCGACCGGCCGGGCGATCCGAAGCCGACCGCTGGGTTCCAGCGCGTTGTGCAGCGGGCTGCCATTCACGTGCAGTCATCCGGCCGCGATGAGGTAACGGGCGCCAACGTGCTCGTGGCCCTATTCAGCGAGCGTGAGAGCCATGCCGTATACTTCCTGCAGTTGCAGGACATGACGCGGCTCGATGCGGTCAACTTCATCAGCCACGGCATCGCCAAGGCACCTGGCCGCACCAACCAGCGCCCCGCGACGGCCGCCAAAGAAGAGGCAGCCGAAAACGAGCGCGAGGAGAAGCCCGGTCGTCGTAACCAGGACGCGCTGTCCAATTACTGCGTGAACCTGAACAAGAAGGCGATCGCCGGAAAGATCGATCCGTTGATCGGTCGCGACAGCGAGATCGAGCGCACGATCCAGATCCTGTGCCGGCGGACGAAGAACAACCCGCTGTATGTCGGTGATCCGGGCGTGGGCAAGACCGCCATTGCCGAAGGTCTGGCCAAGCGTATCGTCGAGGGTGACGTCCCCGAAGTACTCGCCAAGAGCACGATTTTCGCGCTCGACATGGGCGCGTTGCTGGCCGGTACCCGCTACCGCGGCGATTTCGAGGAACGGCTGAAGGCGGTCGTGACCGAGCTTGAGGCACATCCGGGTTCAATCCTGTTCATCGATGAGATCCATACCGTCATCGGTGCGGGTGCCACGAGCGGCGGAGCGATGGACGCGTCCAACCTTTTAAAGCCTGCGTTGGCGGCCGGTTCGCTGCGCTGCGTCGGCAGCACGACGTACAAGGAGTATCGCAACTACTTCGAGAAGGATCGCGCCCTCGTACGCCGGTTCCAGAAGATCGACGTGAACGAGCCGAGCCAGGAAGACGCGATCAAGATCCTGCGTGGCCTAAAGACCAACTACGAGAACCACCACAAGGTGCGGTACACGGACGAGGCGATCCGTGGCGCCGTCGAGCTATCGGCCAAGTACATCAACGATCGTAAGTTGCCGGATAAGGCAATCGACGTGATCGATGAGGTCGGCGCATCCCGCATGTTGCAGCCGGTTGGCCAGCGCCGGGAGTTGGTGACGCTGAAGGACGTCGAGGAGGTCGTGGCCAAGATTGCCCGTATCCCAGCCAAGAGCGTCAGCAATGACGACAAGGAGACGCTGCGTAACCTCGAGCGTGATCTCAAGGGCATGGTCTTCGGCCAGGATAAGGCGATCGACGCCCTAGCGGCCGCGATTAAGCTAAGCCGCGCTGGCCTGCGGGAGCCGGAGAAGCCGATCGGTAACTACCTGTTCAGCGGCCCGACAGGCGTTGGTAAGACCGAAGTTGCGCGCCAGTTGGCCAGCACCCTCGGTATCGAGCTGACCCGGTTCGACATGAGCGAGTACAT
>JANPPS010000310.1:0-25710 GCA_031428635.1 Rhodospirillales bacterium | reverse complement strand
ACACTTTTGTCGGAGTGGTGCGCTTTGATGGGCGTCGATGCCCGCGTCTTGGCAACACTGTCACGTTTATGCCTCGCGGCTGTCAATCATAAAAAGACGATTGACGCGGAGGTCGCGACGCCGTCGGAAGCGCGGGCGCTGCTGGGGGTGCGGCGCGACCTTTCCAACACGGACGAACGGCCAGATGCGTCAGGCGCTGCTGGACTCGGTCGCCACCCGCGTTTCCCGCCACCCGCGTTGTTCCCGCCAGCGGCCTGGAAGGGCGGCAAAGCGCGACAGGCGCAGGGTCGACAGGTCGGCGCAGTGACACTCGCCGTCCGTTACTAATTCCTGCACCGCATGCCCGGCCGCCGGTGACAAGCCGAAGCCGATACTGGACAGCGTCGCGATAACGACATTGTCGAGCGCATCGAGCCGGTCGATGATGGGCCGGCCGTCGGGCGTGTTTTCGATGATACCGCCCCAGCTACGGATAATGCGGGCACGGCGGGCGCCGGGCAACATGGCAGCGAGCCGGCCAGCAATGTTACCCATCAGTGGCGTGCTGTCGCGGGACGGCGCGGCCATACCTTCGGAATCGTCGAGCCATTCGTGCGGGCCGCCGCCATACGCGAGGTTACCGCGCATGGTTTGCCGGCCATACAGGCCGTTACCGTCGGCCCCGCCCAGCGGCATGAGCGGCAGCGGCTCGGTCACGATCATCTCGGCGCGGGCCGATGCCACCGGAATGTCTACCCCCAGCAGCGCTGCCAGCTTGCCGGTCTGCGGCCCCGCACACAGCACCAGCGTATCGCAGCCGAACGTGCCGCGGTCGGTCGACACGCTCGTCACGTGGCCGCCTTGCCGGCCGAAGCCTAGGACCGTTGTGTGTTGCATGAGCCGTCCGCCATGGTCCTGCATCGCCCAGGCATAGCCCTGTACGGTGCGATGCGGGTTCGCGTGGCCGCCGAAATGATGCAGATAGGCGCCGTGAAACTCACCGGAAAGCGGCACGAGTTCTTTTAGTTGGGCTGGGCTGAGTTGCTCGGATCGTAGGCCGATGCGCTCACCGTTGACCTGCATGCGGTGGCTGTCGGCCCATTGGTGCTCATCCATGGCGATGCGGATGCGGCCGGCACAGAACTCGGTGGGGTAGCCGAGCAATTCGTCCATCTGTGGCCACAGGCGCTGTTCTTCGGCAAATAACGGGCTGAAGCCATGGGTGCAGCCGCCCCCATTACGGCCCGATGCCTCCCAGGCGACAATGCCCTTGTCGATCACCAGAACGTCGACACCCGATCGCGCCAGCCACCATGCGGCGCTGAGCCCGGTTGCGCCGCCGCCGACGATGATGACGGACGCGCCCGTGGGCTCCGCCTGCATCCCGCTCATTGCTGTGTCTCCGCCGGCACGGCTGCGACGTCGGTAGGTGGGATCTCCCACCAGCCGCGCACCTGACCGGCAATGCCGAACCAGACGTCCCAGTGCGCCGCCATGTCCTCGGGCTCCGGGACCGAGCCGGCAATGTCGAGCGGCATCGGTCGCACCGGGGCCCGGTAGGTGCCCAGCGGGACCTGCGCGAGTGGAACGTGGCCGCCGAGCGCCAACAGGGCGCCCACCTGCTCACGGCAACGACGGCCCTGGCACAGGCCCATGCCGGCGCGGGTTAGGCGCTTCACCTGGTCCGGACTGGGCGCGCCGTTGCCCAATAGGCTCGACAGGTCCGGGCTGTTGCGAAACGGGGAGGGCCATTGCAGGTAGCTGGGGGGCCTGACTTCCAGGATATCGCGGGCGGTTACAGACTCACATTGGCAGACATGCGCCGCACCCTCTGCGTCGACGACGGCCGCTCGCACCCAGTTCAGGCGGTAGGCCGCGAAGTCGTAGGCCAGGGCGGGCAGGGCCAGCGGCTCATCCAGCGGGCCGCTGATGGCGTGGGACGCGGCCCGGCGGCCCTCGGCCTCGGCGATACTGCGGTCGAGCGTTTTAGCCGCCCAGATGCCGGCGCAGTCCCCGGCGGCATAAACGCCCGCGGCCGAGGTCTGGTGGTGGTCGTCGGTCACCGGCACGTGGCCGCCGCGCTCGGGCACAAACGAATTGCGGCACCCGATCGCGTCCGTCAGCTCAATAACCGGCACCGTACCGACACCCAGCACGATGGTGTCGCAGGCGATCGACACATCGGCGCCCGCAATGCGCCGGCCCTGTGCATCGAGGCTGACGAGCACTGCACACTCCACTTCCTCCACGCCATCCGCACGGGCGATCACGTGGCTTGTCAGCACCGGGGCGCCGAGGGTGGCCAGTAGGTCCGCGGGCCCGATCGGTGCGGTTGCCTGTTCGACGATAGCCACGATCTCGACCCCTGCCTGCTGCATGGCCAGGGCGGCCGAGAGCGCCTCGGCCGAGGTACCGAGCACGACGGCGCGTCTGGCGGTCAACGCGCCCAGGCGGGCGAGGCGGGCGGCGGCGGTGGCGCCCATCACTCCCGGACGCTCCCACCCCGGAAATGCCAGGCCCATGTCGCGGCGCCCGGTCGCAATGACAGCGGCGTCGAAGCCGAGCATCCACGAGCGCTGGCCGTTGGACAACCCGGCCACCTTGCCTGGCAGCCAGCCGACGCTGGCGCCGTTGGTATACAAGCCCCAGACGATGGTGCCGAGGCGGACGTCCACGCCCGCGTCGAACGCCGCCTCCAGCAACGGCTCGGCGCTGACCATCGCCTCGGTCATGGCGCCGACGTTACGCACGGCGCCGCTCATACGCTGGCCATAGTGCAGCGGGATGTCGTCGCCCATGCTGGCCGGGGGCACCGGGTTCTCGTCGACAAGCACGACGCGTTTGCCCGCCCGTGCGGCATGGATCGCGGCGGCCAGCCCGGCCGGTCCGGCGCCCACCACAAGCAGGTCCGCCCGTTCCTCGATCGTAAGCCCCGCGGTGGCGGTGGAACGGGGATCACGGATAACGTCCGGCATTACACGGTACTCCAGATGGCTTTGGCGGGTGTGGTTGTGCGGCCGAGCGCATGGCGGGGGATGTGGCAGCGGATGGCATGGTCATCCTGCTCCACAAGCGGCGGTGGCTCCTCGTCGCAAATGGGGCCGATCTTACGCGGGCAGCGACTGCTGAAGGCGCACCCGGGCAGGTGAGCGAGCGGGCTTGGGATGTCCCCCTGCAGGCGCACGCGCGGGCCTGGCGTGCCCGGCACGGCCGATAGCAGCGCCTCGGTATAGGGGTGGTGCGGGCCGTCGAAGACCGCTTCGGCCGGGCCGATCTCCATCGTGCGGCCCAAATACAGCACGGCGATCCGGTCCGAGAGATAGCGCACGACACCAAGGTCGTGGGAGATGAAGACGTAGCTGACGCCAGCGTTCTGTTGCAGATCGACTAGCAGGTTAAGGATCGAGGCCTGTACCGAGACGTCGAGTGCGGAGGTCGGTTCGTCGCAGATAACCACCCGGGGGTCACCGGCGAAGGCGCGCGCGATAGCCACGCGCTGCTTGAGCCCGCCTGAGAGCTGACGCGGACGCATGCCGAGATGAGCTCCGGTCAGGCGCACCGCGGCGATCAGCGCCGATAGACGCTGTTCGAGCGCCTGCCCGCGTAGGCCGGCCAGCTTCGACAGCGAGCGCGCCACCAGGTGACGAACGGTGTGGGAGCGGTTGAGCGCCGAATCCGGATTCTGGAACACCACTTGCAGCGCCTTGCGGTCGGCGCGGGACCGGGCCCGGGCGACTCCCGCTAGTGGGCGGCTATCAAGCTCGATAAAGCTGCCAGCGTCGGGGGCAACCAGGCCCAGCAGAAGCTTGGCGAGCGTGGTCTTGCCGCTACCGGATTCGCCGACCAGGCCGAGTGTCTGGCCCGCGTGCAGCGTTAGCGACACGTCGGTGACGGCGCGCAGAAGTCCAAAGCTTTTTGACACCCGTTCGGCGCGTAGTACCGGCAGCCCCTGGGTGACAACGAGTGGCGCGGGGTTTGCCATGGCCAAGGGCGCAAGGGCGGCCGTAGTGATGGGATAATGGCAGAGCGCCATATGGTCGCCATTGCGTAACGCCGGGCGCCAAGCGGGCGGATCCACACGGCGGCAAAGATCGTCGGCGCGGTCGCAGCGGGGCGCGAACACGCAGCCAGGCGGCAGGGCGCCGGGCGGGGGTAGGAAGCCCGGAATAGATTCGAGCCGCCCGTCGCTTTTGCGGCGGCCAGCGACGGGAAGGCAACCCAGCAGCCGGCCGGTGTAGGGGTGTGCCGGGCGGGCAAGCAGCCTGGCCGCATCGCCTTCCTCGACCAGCGTGCCGGCATAGAGCACGCCGACCCGGTCGCACATGCGTTCGATGACACCCAAATTGTGGCTGATAAACAGCACGGCGGTCCCGGTGGCGCGGCGTAGGGTCGCGATCAAGTCGAGCACCTCGGCCTCGACGGTCGCATCGAGGCCGGTAGTCGGCTCATCGAGCACCAGCAGCGCCGGGTCCTTCACGAGGGCCATGGCGATGACGACGCGTTGCTGCATGCCACCCGAAAGCTGGTGCGGGTAGGCTTCCATAACCCGGCGCGGTGCGGCGATCTGCACCTGCTCCAGCATGGCCTCGGCGGCCGCGCCCCCGCGTAGGCCGATGGCCTCGAACGCTTCGTTTAGCTGACGCCCGATCGTCAGCGACGGATTGAGCGCGCGGCTCGCGTCCTGATAGACCATCGACACCGCGCGGGCGCGCAGCCGGCGCAGGCCCTCGCGATCGAGTGCTGCCACGTCCTGGCCATTGATAAGGGTGTGGCCACCGGTAACGACGCCGCTGCGGGGCAGGGCGCGCAGGGCTGCTAGGGCGACGGTGGACTTACCGCAGCCGCTCTCGCCCACCAGGCCGTAGGACTGGCCCCGTTCGATCCGTAGGGAGATGCCACGAAGCACCATCTGGTCGTGCCCGCGCGTGCGGTAGGCAACCTGAAGGTTACGCAGTTCCAGCGCCGCGACCCCGGACATCTCCGGCCCGGCGCTCATCGAAAGGCTCCGGCAATGCCATCGGCGACGAGGTTGACGCCCACCACCAGTGAGGCTGTGGCACCTGCGGCGAAGGCGGCCGTCCACCAGTAGCCGCCGGTCAGCATTCCGTAATTCTCGGCGATCGCCAGGCCCCAATCGGCCGAGGGCGGTTGGATGCCGAAGCCGAGGAAGCTGAGCGAGGCTACGGTGAAGATGGCGTAACCGAGCCGCACCGTCGTCTCAACTAGGACGGCGGGCAGCACGTTGGGCAGGATCTCCACGAACATGATGTGCAGCGCGCCCTCACCCCGCAATTCGGCGGCAGCGACGTAGTCGAGGCTGCGTTCCGACAACACGGCGGCGCGGACCGTGCGCGCAATAAGCGGCGTGAAGATCAGCCCGATGACGGCGATGACGGTGCTGGATGACGGTCCGAGCGCCACCAGCGCCACGAGCGCCACGATGATGAGCGGAAGGGCCAGCAGCACCTCGATAACGCGACCGAGTACAAGGTCGACGATGCCGCCGGCATAACCCGTCAACAGGCCCAACGAGGTACCCAGCACGGTGGCGATGAGGGTCGCAAGTGGTGCGACCGACAGGATAGGCCGCGCGCCGACGATGACGCGGGAGAAGATGTCCCGGCCGAGTTGGTCGGTGCCGAACCAATGCGCCGCAGACGGAGGCGCAAGCGTGTTCATCAGGTCGTCGGCGTAGGGGTCGAACGGAACGATTGAGGGACCGAACAGGGCGCAGCACAGCCAAAACAGCACGATACCGGCGCCGGTAAGGAACACGCCGGACCGTAGTACCAGCTGCAGGCGCGATCGCGGTGCAAAGGCCACCGGCGCCGTGTTGGCCAACGTCGCACTCATATCAGGCCACCCCGGCGCGCAGCCTGGGATCGAGCACGGTATAGAGGCCGTCGGCGATCAGCGTTGCCAGCACGTAGACGGCGCCGACAGTCAGTATGCCGGCTTCCAGCATGGGAAAATCCTTCACGCGGGCGGCGTTCAGGATCAGGCTGCCGATGCCCTGGTACCGAAACAGCGCCTCCACTACGACCAGGCCGCCGATCATCGAGCCGAGCTGCGAGGCGATGACGGTGATGGTTGGTAGCAGGGCGTTGCGCAGCACGTGCCGGGTGATGACGGTGTGGCGTGGCAGGCCCTTCAGCACGGCGGTACGGGTGTAGTCGGCGTCCAGCGCCTGCAGCGTACCGGCCCGGGCCATGCGGGCGATGTAGCCGAACAGCACCAGCACCAGCGGCAGCGCCGGCAGGATCAGGTGGCGTAGCTGCTCCAGCGCGCCGGTGCCGGGCCGGGTTGCGGCCGAGATCGGCAGCCAGCGCAGCCAGACGCCCACGATCAGGATCAGGACGATGGACGAGACGAATTCCGGCACGATCGTCAGTGATAAGCCGGCGATGCTGATCACCCGGTCTTGCCACCGTCCCGCCCGGCTGGCCGCATAGACCCCGGCGCCGATCGATAGCGGCACGACGATAACAAAGGCGACCGCCGCAAGCTTGAGCGAATTCGACAGCGCCGTCGCCACAAAAGGCATGACCGGGGAACGGTACGCATAGGACTGCCCCATGTCGCCGGTGACGAAGTGGCCGATCCAGTCCGCGTACATCACGAGCGGCGGACGGTCGGTGCCGAGCTGATGGTTGAGCGAGGCCACGGCGCTCGGGTCTGCAAGCGGGCCCAGAATGGCGCGGGCGACATCGCCCGGCAGCAACTGGGCACCGGCGAAGATCGCGATGCTGAGCAACAGCAGCGTGACCAGGCCGCCGCCCAACCGGCGAATAGGTAGGCGCGGAAGGCTCATGCCCGTGCCGCTGACGCGCTGAAACGCTGCTGCTCGGCGTGCTGACCGATCAGACGGCCGTCGCGAAACATCGACGGACACCTGACCGGGTACATTATGCGACCGCGGCGTTTTGCAGGAACAACTGCGAGATAGCCGTCTTTTCGACCCCGGTGACGCCGCTGCCGGTCGCCGACAGGTGGCTGTAGAAATAAGCAAATATGACCGGCGTTTCCTCCAGCAGTATGGTGCCGATTTTGCCCGATGCGGCACGCTGTATGCCAAGGTCCGTTGCGGCGACGTAATCGGCCACCTGCTTGTCGTATTCGGGGTTCTTGAAGTGCGCCGAGTTCCAGGCGCCGGTGCTGAGCAGGGGTGCCGCGAGCAGCACGTTAGGCACGCCGCGATGGCCGTAATCGGTCATGCCAAACTCGGAGTCGAGCCAGTCCGAGGTGCCCGCCTTGGCCGAGCCGTAATAGGCAGACTGGTCCTCGATCTTGAGGTTGAGCTTGATCCCGATCGAGGCGCAGGCGTTTTGGATCAGGACTGCGAAGTCCGGCATTTCGCCGACCCGCATGGTGGTAAAAGTGGCCTCGAAGCCCTTCGCCATACCGGCCTCGGCCATCAGGGCGCGGGCGCGCTCGATGTCCTTTTTGCGCTGGGGTACGGCGGGGTCGGATGACGGGTAGATCGGCGCGATCGGCGAGTCATCGCCGACCTCCGCATTACCGCGAAACAGGCCGGCCACCAGGCCGGGACGGTCCAGCGTCATCGCGATTGCCTGGCGCACCCGTTTATCCCCGAATTTGGCAGAATCGGTCTTCATGTGGATCTGACGGTGCGCGGAGGACCGCAGCTTCAGCACTTTGACGTCCGGGTCATTCATAAGGCCCAGGCCACCCTGCACCGCAAACTGCGTAACGATGTCGACCTGGCCACCCTGAAGCGCCAGGATTTGGGGTTGCTGGTCGTTGAAGAAACTGAACTCCGTCCGGGCCGGTAGCACGGCACCGCCCCACCAGTCGAGGTTTCGTACGAAGTTCGCGCCGACATTGGGTGTGAAGCGTTCGAGCTTGAACGGGCCGGTGCCCATGAACGTCTTTTCAAAGTCCCCGGCGTAATCGGCTGGCAGGATGATCGAGTTGTAGTTCCCGGAGCTGACGTAATAGGGGAAATTACCGTTAGGAGCGTCAAGGTGGAATTCCACCGTCAGGTCATCGACCATGCGGGCACCGCCCAGCGATAGAACGCCGCGGAAAGCCGAGAGCGCGTTTGAGCCATTTTTAGGGTCGGCCAGGCGGTCCATGCTGGCGACAACGTCGGCGGCATTCATGATGCGGCCATCGTGAAATTTCACGCTCGGGCGCAACTTGAATGTCCACACGTCCCCGGCACTGTTGGGTGCCCATGACAAGGCCAGCATGGGCCGCACCGTAAGGTCGGGCAGGTCGCGCACCAGGAACTCGCCGACCTGCTGCAGCAGGATGAGGCCGCCGGTATTGGCGACGCTCACGGGCTCGACTGCGCCAGACGGCACCTGGTGCGCGACCCGGATGGTGGAGCCGGGTACACCTTGCGCCTTTGCCGGCCTTGCGTTGATGCCCAGGATTGCGGCCAGCAACGGAACAGCGATCCCCACCCGGCTGCCGTGCTGCAGAAAGCCGCGGCGGTCGAGCCTTCCTGCCAGGAACTCGTCGATCACGTGGTTTTCGATCGCTCCGGAGCGTCGGCGCAGCATGTCGAGTAGAACGGATCTCGGGATCATCAGCATCCTCCAGGAAACGACTAAGCTATCGCGCCGCAATTACGCGGCAGGCGCAAGATAATTCGCCGCCCTGTCAGGAATGCTCGTCTACGTAACGTCCAGCGGTTTCGCAGTACCAGTCGGTGAACCGTAGCACGAGCGACTCTGACTGTTCGGAATACGGGCCGGGAACGAAGCCCATGGAGTTGACGCCGCGCTGGTTGTTCTCCGCCAGATCCCGGTCCTGCACGTTCGTGCGGTTCCAGAGCTCGGTCAGGCCTTCGATGGTGAAGTCGACGCCTTCCTCGGCATCGGCGGATACGAGCCATTTGGCGGTGACGATCGTCTCCTCGGGCCCGGTCGGCATGGCGCTGAACATGATCACATAATCGCCCACGGCATGCGCGAAGCTGTGCGGTTCCAGCGCCCAGCGCAACGAGCCGACGTCGCCATTGCCGGCCATCGGCCGCTGCACGCAGGGCTGGCCGTCCATGGTCAACGAGCGCGTGCCTTCATTAAGCTCGAAGCGTCCGGCCTGCCACCACGCTCCCTCCTCGGGTCCGCATAGTAGGCCCTGCTCCATCATACGGGCGGCAAAGCCGGCGTTGATGGTACTCTGTTCCTCCTGCGTCAGCGTGCGACGGCTGACGGGGAAGGTGAGGGCGAGTTCGGGGTGATTGGTCGCGCAGTGATAGCACTCGCGCGCGTTCTCCATCACGAGCTTCCAGTTGGCGTGCTCCACCAGCGTCGCCTGGTGCGCCAGCTTGGCATGGCTCAGCCGATGCGGGGCCAGCATGGGTTCCAAGCGGTCGTGGAAATCGTCGAAGGCGGGCGGGTTGTCGCCCAGGCACACATAGATCGAGCCAGCGACCGTTCGCAGCGCCACGGGGCGCAGGCTGTGCTCGGCGGGCTCGAACCAGTCGGGCATCTTGCTCGCGTGGACCAGATTACCCTCGAGGTCGTAGGCCCATTGATGGTAGGGGCAGACCAGACGTGGGCGCCGGGCGGCGCCGGGCGCGCAGATCTGCGCACCGCGGTGGCGGCAGGAGTTGTGGAAGGCCCGTAGCGCGTTGTCGCGGCCGCGCACGATCACGACGGGGTTGCGGCCAATGCTGGTCGCCAGCGTGCAGCCGGGCTCGGGCAGTTCGACCTCGAACCCCACCATAATCCAGTGGCGGGCGTGGATCGCCTCGAGATCGAATTCGAAGACGTCGCGGTCGGTATAAAATTCCTGCGGCAGGGCGTGGCCGGGGCGGCGCTGATCGAGCAACGCGCGGATACGGGCGAGGTCAGCCATAAATCCTCCTTCAAACTGACCCGACGTTACGGGGACACGTCGCCGGAACGGTCATCGCATTTTCCGATGCCGCCATCGCATTTTGTACGTTGCGGCGGGGGGCGCGTGGCCGGAAGGTAAGTTTCGTGCGAGAGATGGTGGACATAATCGACTGTGGGTACGATGCCACACGCCAGCGACGCCCAGTGACGGCACGCCGCGCCACCATCAACCGCCAGTGGCTTCCGCTGAATGCCCTGCGGGCGTTCGAGGCAGCGGCGCGAAACATGAGCTTTACGCTGGGTGCGCAGGCACTGGGTGTCTCACAGAGCGCCATCAGCCGCCACATCACAACGTTGGAGGCGCTGATCGGCACGCCGGTGTTCGACCGTCGCCGGCCGGGGCTGGAGCTGACCCGGGCGGGTGCTGCATTGCTGCCTGCGGTCAGCGGTTCATTCGACCGGATCGAGCATGAGTTGAACGGTATCATTGGCGAGCAGGGCGGCTTTCGCGTGATACGGGTGCATATTCCACCGAGCTTCGCGCAAACGCTGGCAATGCCCATGTTGCGCGACCTACGGGCAGAATATCCCGAAATGGTGCTGGACATCACGACGCCAGGCCAGGTGGGACCGCCGGCAAACGATGTGGACGCGGCAATTCTATACTCGCGCCCGGCGGCGAGCACGCTAGTGTCGGATTTGCTGTGGATGACGCAGCTGACGCCGATATGTCACCCGGCGGTGGCCGACGCAGGGCGGGCGCAGGATGGCGACCTGGCCGCGTTCCTGGCACGGAACGAGTTGCTGCACGTGCGGCTGGAAAACCAGCGGCGCGACCTGATCTGGGGCGATTACGTGCGTCGCGCCGGGCTGGCGGTGGCGACGGATCGCGGCCTGGCGTTCGACACCGCCATGCTGGCTGCGCAGTACGCGATGCTGGGTGAGGGCGTCGCACTGCTGGACTGCCGGTTGTTCGCCCGTGAGCTTGCGGCCGGTACGCTGGTCGCCCCGTTTCCGGATGCGTCGGCCGAAGACGGCTTCGGCTATTTCCTGACTATTCACCCCGAGGAACTCGCCGACCCCGCGATATCGTTATTCCGGGACTGGGTGATCCGGCGTTTTGCCTGCCCCCTCGAACTCGCCCCACCGGCCCGGGTGCACCAATCCGAGGCACACAAATGAGGACCATACGCGCATGAGGAAAGCCTTGATCGTCGGCGGCGGCATCGCCGGATTGTCCGCGGCCTGGGCGCTGGCGCGCCGGGGTGTCGCGGTCGAGCTGTTTGACCAGGGGCCGCTGCCGAACCCCAGGGCATCGTCCTACGACGAGCACCGCATCATCCGTCACGCCTATGGCACGATGGAAGGCTATGCGGCGCTGATGCCTGAGGCATTCCGTGTTTGGAACAGCCTATGGCAGGCAACGGGACGATCGCATTACGAGGCCTGCGGCGCCGTCTATTTCCAGCGCCACGATAATGGCTGGTATGACGGCATGGCCCGTTCGCTTGATCGGATGAATGTCGGCTATCGCGATATCCCGTTGAGTGACGTGCCGGCCCGGTTCCCGATGATCGAGGAGCAGGGCCTGTTACGGGTGATCGAGACCGACGGTGCCGGCATGCTGTTTCCGATCCGCATATTAACGGACATGGTAGTGCTGCTCGGCCGACTGGGGGTCACCCTGCACGCCAACACGCTGGTCACCGAGGTTGACGCGGACCGCGGCACCCTGATGGCCAACGGGCGTGTCCATGCCGCCGACACGGTGATCGTGGCCGCCGGGGCCTGGGCCGAGCGGCTGGTGGCGAGCCTGCACGGCGTGGTCGTGCCGTCTCGCCAGGCCGTGCTGTATTTATCCCCGCCGAAAGCGCTGGCCGAGGCCTGGTCCCGTGCGCCCGTGATGCTGAACCTGGCGGCGGAGGGCGGGGTGTACATCCTGCCGCCCCGGCAGGGCACCCGCCTCAAGATTGGCGATCACGTCTTCTCCCGTGAGGGTGATCCGGATGGCGACCGGGTCGCGAACGACCATGACCTGAAACGCCTATGGCCGACGGCGCGGGCGGTGCTCAAGGGACTGGACGACTATGCCGAGCTAGAGCGCAAAGCCTGCTTTTACACGGTGCATGAGCATGAGGAGTTTCAGGTGAGGGCAGCAGGGTCCGCGGGCTACGTGATCAGCGCCTGCTCCGGCCACGGCTTCAAACTCGGCGCGTTGATGGGTGAGCTTGTGGCCCGGGCGATCATGGGCGAAATCGCGGCCGTGGACCTGCCGGACCTGGCTGCCGGACGGGTGCTGGCGCCGGTATGGGAGTGTGCGGCATGAATATAAGCAATCGGCCCCAAGGATTTCAGACCCGCGCCATCCACCACGGCTACCGGCCGCAGGATGCCGAGGGCGCGCTGATGCCGCCAGTGTACATGACCTCGACCTACGCGTTCGAGCGTAGCGCCGATAGCGAGGCGGTCGCGGCTGGCGAGCGTGAGGGCCCGCTATACGGCCGGGAGGAGAACCCGACCCAGGCCGTGCTGGAACGGCGGCTGGCAAACCTGGAAGGCGCGGAGGACGCGGTCGTGTTCGCATCCGGCATGGGGGCCGTCGGCTCGTTATTACTGTCGCTGTTGTCGCAGGGCGATGAGGTCGTGGTGCACCACACCCTGTATTCCAACACCTTCGCACTAACGCAGGAGGCGCTTCCGCGCTTTGGCATCGTCGTGCGCGCCGTCGACCTTACCGACCCCGCCGCGCTGGCCGCAGTGCTGGGGCCCCGGACGAAGATGGTCTATTTCGAAACGCCGGTTAACCCGACGGCCGAGGTGCTGGATATCGCTGCCCTGGCAACGCTGGCGCATCAGGCAGGCGCGCTGGTGGTGGTGGACAGCACCTTCGCTTCGCCGGCATTGCAGCGTCCGTTGGAGCATGGCGCCGACCTCGTGCTTCACTCGCTGACCAAATACATCAATGGCCACGGCGACTTACTGGGCGGCGCCGTGTTGGGCCGTCACGAGACGGTCGAGCTGATTCGACGGCACGGGCTGCGCTACATCACCGGTGCGACCATGGCACCGCTTTCTGCCTTCATGGTGCTGCGCGGCATGAAGACGTTGGCACTGCGGATGGAGCGGCATTGCGCGACGGCAATGCAGATCGCCACCATGCTGGCGGCACACCCGACGGTGTCGGCAGTGAGTTATCCGTTCCTCGAAGGTGGTGCGGGCTATGCGACGGCCCGCCGGCAAATGACCGGCGGCTCAGGGATGATGTCGTTTGCCCTGCACGGGGGCAACGACGCCGCGGACCGGATGATGGACCAGCTGCAGCTTGTCACGCGCGCCGTAAGCCTGGGCGATACCGAGACGCTGATCATGCGACCCGGCAGCCTGTTGCGCGGCGCGTTGCGCAAGAACCCGGACGCCCGTATGGCACCCGGCGTTTCCGAGCCGATGTTGCGCCTATCCGTCGGGCTGGAGGACGCGGCCGACCTGCTCGATGACCTGATGCAGAGCCTGAACTCGGTCTTGTAGCCAGACCGATCCCACACCCCCACAAACTCCCCGGGCGAGGTCGGGGAGTTTGTGGGGTGTGGGAACCCCATCAACTACCGTCTGTAGCGGATCGGACGGCCCGGCCCTGAACCGGCGGCGGCCACGATCGCCTGCGCGTCGATGCCGGCGGTGCGGTACAGGTCGCCGATCGTGCCGGTCTGCCCGAACCGGGTGACGCCCAGTGCCCGGGTACGATGGCCATGAACCGCGCCGAGCCAACCCAAGGTCGCCGGATGGCCGTCGAGCACGGTGACCAGGTTGCAATGCCGCGGCAGGTCTATCAGTAGCCGCTCGATATGGCTCAAGGCAGTGTCCGCCTTTTGCTCACGGGCGCGCTGGGCGGTGACCCAGCCACTATGAAGCCGGTCGGCCGAGGTTACTGCGAGCAATCCGATGTCCCGTCGGTCCTCGCCAATCAGGCCGGCGGCTTCCACCGCTTCCGGCGCCACGGCCCCGGTATAGGCAATGACGGTTTCGGCATTCGGTCCGGGGCGGCGCATCCAGTAGGCGCCGTCGGTTATGTCCTGAACATCGACAGGGGAGAGGTGTCGCACCGGTTGGGCCAACGTTCGGGTCGACAGGCGCAAATAGACCGATCCGCCCGCATCGGCCGTTTTTCCTGCCGGGCGTTGCATGTGGTCGAACGACCAGCGGAGTATCGCCGCAAGCTCATCGACATAGGCGGGTTCGAAACTTGTCAGCCCGTCTTGCGCCATGCCGATCAGCGGCGTGGCGATCGATTGATGCGCACCGCCCTCACCGGCCAGGCTGATGCCCGATGGCGTTGCGACCAGTATAAATCGGGCGTCCTGATAGCAAGCATAGTTCAGTGCATCGAGACCACGCTCAATAAACGGGTCGTACAACGTCCCGATCGGCAGCAGACGCTCGCCATGGATCGAGTGGGACAGCCCCAGCGCCGATAGCATCGTGAACAGGTTCATCTCCGCAATACCGAGTTCCATGTGCTGACCCTGGGGTGAAAACCGCCAGTGAAAGGTCGATGGGATGCGCTCGGTTTTGAACGTGTCGGCCATTTCCTCACGCGCGAACAAACCGCGACGGTTCACCCATGCGCCCAGATTGGTGGACACGGTCACGTCGGGCGATGTGGTGATAATGCGCCGGGCCAGCTCTGTGTCGCCTTTGGCAAGGTCGTGCATCAGGTGGCCGAAGCCCTGCTGGGTCGATAGCTCCCGCGAGTCTGTAAGGGGCAGCACATCCGGAACCGCGATCACCGGCGCCTGATACCGTCGTGCGCCCTGCGCGTTGAATGGGACGGCATCCAGGAACGCCTGAAGCGTGTTCGCAGGCAGGTTCAGCCCCTCGAACCGATCCCATTCGTGTCCGGGTCGCACGTTCATGGCGATACGCAAGGCCTCGACCTGCGCCGGGTTCATCAGGCCGGCGTGGTTATCTTTGTGCCCGGCCAGCGGTAAGCCGAAGCCTTTGATGGTGTAGCAAATGAAGCATACCGGGCGGTCATGCAGGCGGGCCGCCGCGAACGCTTCCAGCAATGACGGCAGATCATGCCCGCCCAAATTACCCATCAGCGCCGCAAGCTGATCGTCCGTTCGCCGTCCGATCAGGGTAGAAACCTCACCCTGATCCCCCAGTTCGTCCTGCAGTCGCTTACGCCAAGCGGCACCACCGCTGAACGTCAACGCGGAATAGAGTTGGTTTGGGCAGCCCTCGATCCAGGCGCGCAACCGCTCGCCGCCGGGCTCCTGGAATGCCGCCATCTGCAACGCGCCATGGCGCAGCACCACGACGTCCCAGCCGAAGTTACGAAACATCGATTCGAACTTGGACCACAACCCCTCACGCACGACCGCGTCCAGGCTTTGGCGGTTATAGTCCACCACCCACCACGTGTTGCGCAGCCCGTGCTTCCACCCTTCCAGAAGCGCTTCGAAGATGTTGCCCTCGTCCATCTCCGCATCACCGACCAGGGCGACCATTTTGCCTTCTGGCCGCTCCGTCCCCCAGCCTTTTAGCCGCAGGTAGTCCTGCACCAGCGAGGAGAACAGCGTTTGCGCGACCCCTAGCCCCACGGAGCCGGTGGAGAAATCGACGTCGTCGGTATCTTTGGTCCGGGACGGATAGGATTGCGCACCACCGAGGCCCCGGAATCGCTGCAGCTTATCCAGCGTTTGATTACCGAGCAGATACTGGATCGCGTGGAATACCGGGCTTGCGTGCGGCTTCACGGCAACCCGGTCCTCGGGCCGTAGCACATGCAGATATAGCGCCGTCATGATCGTGGCGATCGAGGCGCTGGACGCTTGGTGCCCGCCGACTTTCAGCCCATCGGCGCTTGGGCGCAGGTGGTTGGCGTTATGGATCGTCCAGGTCGCCAGCCACAGGATTTTGCGTTCCAACTCCGCCTGGGCCGATAGGCTCGAAACAACCGCACCGTCAGGCATTCGCGTATCCCCAGTTGCATCGCGACGGGCGTCGTCTGCGATCGTTTGTACCACGTGCCGTCCGATCGGCCCACGTATCAGTTCTCAGAAATACCTGGCCGGTATTGTCGCAGGTGCGCTCGATGCCCGGTTGGATACAGAAATATCCGACGGTCAGGCGACGCTCTCAAGCCGCGCGGCGGCGAAATGGCGAAGGTCCACCGCCCCGTTGGCAATGCCGTTCGCAACGGCCTCACCCAGCCCGGCGGAGTGCTTGAAGCCATGCCCGGAGCATGCCGACGCCACCAGGATGCGGCTGTCCGTTGGAAGCCAATCAACCAGAAAGCCCGAATCTGGTGTGACCGTGTACATGCACACGGACGAACGCAGGGCGCCCGGGTACACACCGTGCAGGCGGCCGGCGACGTGGTCCTGAAACATCGCGTCCGCTTCCGCGGCTGGCACGTCCCGACGCAGCAAACTCGGGTCGGCCGTGACCTCGTTATACTGCTCCGTCGCGACCTTTACGCCGGTGCTGCCGACGGGGATGGGGAAGCCGTATAAATAGTCCTCCTGCGCTTCCCCGTGCATCCAGATGAACACGGGGAAGCGGTCGGGCGCGTAGGCGGTTGCATCGTCGGCTGCGAACCAGTGCAGCACCTGACGGCATACCTGCATGTGGCGGCCCAACCCACCGACCATGCCGCCAGTCCATGGCCCGGCGGCTAGGACCACCTGCGCCGCCGTGAACCGGTCGCCCCCGGCCGTGGTGACGGCTGTCGCATCAGGCCCATCAGGTTGGTAGCCCGTAACAGCGGTGTCGAGCAGCAGTTCGGCCCCATGCCGTTGCGCGAGCCTGAGTTGGGCCGCGATGCAGTGTTCTGGCCGCACAAAGCCGCCGCCCGGCTCGAAATAGCCAATTTCCCCGCCCGTCAGCCCAAGCTGCTTGTAGCGTGCGCCGATTTCGGCGGCATCCAGCACCTCATGCGGAATGCCGAACTGCTCCGCCGCGGCGATGGTACGCCGTAAGAAGTCGCCCTTGCCATGATGGTTCGCTGCACCGTCGCGCCCGGCAAGAATCAACGCGCCGCATTGCACCAGCAGCTCGTCGCCGGTCTCGGCCTCGATCTCCCGCCAGATTTCGTGCGAACGCTTCACTAGCGGTATGTAGGCCTCCCCTTCGCCGATGGCCTGCCGGGTGATCCGTGTCTCGCCGTGGCTGGAACCCCAGCTATGGGGCGGCGCGTAGCGGTCGATGCCCAGCACGCGCTGGCCACGCTTGGCCAACTGGTACAGGCAGGCGCTGCCGACGGCACCCAGGCCCACGACGATGGTGTCATACGCAGGCATTGTGCACTCCGGCTTCGGCGGTGCTGTCGTCCAGAAAGCCGAGTAGCGCTGCCTTGAACGGCGGCAGGCTTTTATAGGCCGCCATCGCATCCGGCATCGCCCGTATTGCCAGGGCCAGACGCGCGGCGGCGCCGGGCTGAGCCACAACGCGGGATAGCGGGTAGCTGTGGACCCGAATGGTGAACAGTACGAAGCCGCTGACCGGCAGGCGGCTCAGGGTCTGTCGCTCGACCCGCAAAAATAGCCGTGTCCCTGTGTTTGCCGGCGTGAACGATGGGTCCGGGCCGGTGCGGTTCTTGCCATATAGTTGGAACAGCGTCGGGTCGTCGGTCACGGACCAGTTCAACCGCTCCGCCAGCTTGCCAGCCCCGATGTGGCGCATCAGGCGGTCCACCGGCACAGCAAGCCGGTCGGCATACAGCGGCACCCCCTCATGGATATCCGCCAGCGGGCGGCCGATCTTTTCGTGCAGGCGCCAGCGGGTGGGGGCGCACAGGATGGCTGCGCGCAGCACCGGGGCACCGTCCCCAGTCCCGATCAGGCACAGATCTTCCTGCACCAACCGCCCGGCAAGCTCCAGCGGGTCATGGGCCGGGCGGGCCAGGTCCCATCGTTCGCCCGTAAGATAGTTGTTCAACATAACCCCATCGCGCCCGAAGTACTGGGGGTAGCGGGTGGGTAAAAAGGCCGTGATCCGGTCCAGCGTTTCCTGCCGCGCCTCGTCCGACCCGGCGGTTGCCGCGAACACCTCCGCCCGACGCTGGTCGAGTAGGAAGCGGCGCTCCGCCATCTCCGCCGGATAGCGGTCGTCCAGCTCAATCAGATCGTCCGGATGGCGGGCGACCAGCCCCATCGCCATGCGGTGTGGCCCGGCTTCGAATGGCAGATACAGCGCCTCCGCCGGCAGTGCCACCTGTCCATCCCCGCCTGCTGCGACCATCCCGTCCGCCTCCCCGTAGCGCTCTTACCGATCCTGGACGCTACCCCGCTTCAGCCGCGAGGCAAGTAGCCTTTTCATGCCGATTTCTGGTGCCTGAATAAGTCTGGCTAATAGTACAGCCGGAATGTTGCACCCGGACTGTCCGGGGATGATGACGGCGTGGGCCGGTATCGCTCGGGCTACCGGCTCAATTCCCGTATCATCGCGTCCAGGCCGCCCGGCGTTAGCGGGTACATGCGGTCTTCCATCAACTGACGGACCATGCCGATCGACTGGGCATAGGTCCAGCCATCCTGCGGGACGGGGTTGAGCCAGGCAGCACGGCGCCAATGCTGGGTCAGCCGGGTCAGCCAGACGGCGCCGGGTTCTTCGTTCCAGTGTTCGACACTGCCGCCCTTCGACGCGATTTCGTAGGGGCTCATCGTCGCGTCGCCGACGAAAATGGCGCGGTAATCGGGGCCGTAGGTGCGTATGACCTGCTCGGTCGGGACGCCTTCGTCGTGCCGCCGCCGGTTGTGCTGCCACACCCGTTCGTAGGGGCAGTTATGGAAGTAGTAAAAGGCCAGGTGTTTGAACTCGCTGCGGGCGGCGGAAAATAGTTCCTCGGACGCGCGGACATGGTCGTCCATGGAGCCGCCGACATCGAGGAATAGCAGCACCTTCACCGCATTATGCCGCTCCGGCACCATCTTCAGGTCCAGTGACCCGGCATTATGCGCCGTGGCCCTGATCGTACCTGGCATGTCCAGCTCGGTGGCCGCCCCCTGGCGGGCAAAGCGGCGCAGGCGGCGTAGGGCGAGCTTGATGTTGCGGGTGCCGAGTTCGACACCGTCATCGAGGTCGCGGAATTCGCGCTTATCCCAGACTTTCACCGCGCGGCGGTGGCGACTTTCGTCCTGGCCGATCCGCACGCCTTCGGGATTGTAGCCGTAGGAGCCGAAGGGCGACGTGCCGGCCGTACCGATCCATTTGTTGCCGCCCTGGTGCCGGCCCTGCTGCTCATTCAGGCGCTGGCGCAGCGTATCCATCAGCGTGTCGAAGCCACCAAGCGCCTCGATCTGCGATCGTTCCTCTGGCGTCAGGTGCTTTTCGGCCATTCGGCGCAGCCATTCGTCGGGCAGAACCCGGGGGGCGGGGCCGCTGGGCTCCGCCGACGACGTAGCCTCCAGCCCGCGGAATACCTGGCCGAAAACCAGGTCGAACCGGTCAAGATGCCGCTCGTCCTTCACCAGGGCGGCGCGGGCCAGGAAGTAGAAGTCTTCGACGCTGTAATCGGCGACGCCGGCCCGCATCGCGCCCAGCAGGGTCAGGTATTCGGTGATCGAGGCCGGTACCCCCGCATCGCGCAGGGCGAAGACGAAGGTGGCGAACATGCTACCCGCCGCGGCGCTTCAGAAAGGCCAGGCGTTCGAATAAATGCACGTCTTGTTCGTTTTTCAGCAGTGCGCCATGCAGCGGCGGTATGACGATGTGGGCGTCGTTGCTGCGCAGTGCCTCGGGCGGTAGGTCTTCGATCATCAGCAGCTTCAGCCAGTCCAGCAGCTCGGACGTGGCGGGTTTCTTTTTCAGGCCGGGTACGTCGCGAACCTGGAAGAAAACGTTCAGCGCCTCCCGTGCCAGGTCGTGCTGCAGGCCGGGGTAGTGGGCGGCGACGATGCGTTCCATGGTCGGGCGGTCGGGAAAGCGGATGTAGTGGAAGAAGCAGCGGCGTAGGAACGCGTCGGGCAGTTCTTTCTCGTTGTTAGACGTGATGATGATGACGGGGCGGTGTTTGGCAGCCACGGTCTGCCGGGTTTCGTAGACGAAGAACTGCATACGATCGAGTTCGAGCAGCAGGTCGTTGGGGAACTCGATATCCGCTTTATCGATTTCGTCGATCAGTACGACCTGCGGGTGATCGGCGTCGAACGCGTCCCACAGCTTGCCACGGACGATGTAGTTGGCGATGTCGGCGACCTTGGGGTCGCCCAGCTGGCTGTCGCGAAGGCGGGACACGGCGTCGTACTCGTACAGGCCCTGCTGCGCCTTGGTGGTTGATTTCACGTGCCATTCGATCAGCGGATAGCCGAGCGATGCGGCGATCTCGTGCGCGAGCACGGTCTTGCCGGTGCCGGGCTCACCCTTGACCAGCAGGGGACGCTGAAGGGCGACGGCAGCGTTGACGGCGACTTCTAGGTCGCGCGACGCGATGTAATGCTCTGTGCTTTTGAAGCCGCTCACCGGGGATTCCTCGCTTGAAGCCGTGCCCTGGATACCGCCGGTCGATGCGGCGCGCCAGAAGCGTCCGCGTTTGGTTTCTGCGACCGTTGCAACGCCGGATCAGACCGGTGGACACGCCTCAGCCGCCAACCGCATCCAGCATGTGTGCGCCGATGGACTTGGCATCCGCCCCGTCGGCCGCGGCCTCGTGCACGATGCGGCCGCCGCGCATCACCACGATGCGATCCGCCAGTTCCAGGATTTCGTCCAAATCCTCACTGATAAGCAGGACGGAGCAACCGCCGTTGCGCGCCGCCATCAGGCGGGACCGGGTCTCCGCCGCTGCCTTCACGTCCAGACCGAAGCAGGGGTTGGCGACGATCAGCAGTGCCACCTCACCCTCCAACTCCCGCGCCAGCACGCAGCGCTGCACGTTACCGCCGGACAGCACGTTGATCGGTGCGTCGGGTGAGGGCGCGCGGATGCCATGGGCGCCCATCATCGCCCTTGCCCGGCGCAGCATTCCGCCGCGTTCCAGCCACCGTCGCGGCGTCCCGTCCGGTTT
The DNA here is from genome assembly GCA_031428635.1 of Rhodospirillales bacterium. Taxonomy (GTDB): domain Bacteria; phylum Pseudomonadota; class Alphaproteobacteria; order Acetobacterales; family Acetobacteraceae; genus JANPPS01. Next base: position 4,914 of record JANPPS010000310.1, on the reverse strand, counting down.
CGGGCGGTCAAAACTGCGTAGGCATAGGTTATCCGTCACCGTCATCTGCGGCACGCAGCCGTTGCGTAGCGGCTCTTCCGGGATCACCCGCACGCCCAGTTTCTGCGCCTGACGCCGTGTGGCGGTGTAGGTAATTCCGCCAACCGTCACGCTGCCTTGGGCTTGGCGCTGTCCGGCCAGCACTTCAACCAACTCGTTCTGGCCGTTACCGGCCACGCCCGCGACGCCCACCACCTCATGCGGGCACACGTTCAGCTCCGCGATATCCAGCCCGGCCCGGCCCAGGCTGGCAGACGTCGTCAGCCGCTTGATACAAAGCCGAGGCTCCGCCCCGGTCCCCGTCTGCCGGGCGGGCCGGGGTGGCACGTGTGGTTCGCCGATCATCATTGCCGTCAGGCTCCGCCGGTCGAGCCCGGCCGTAGGACCCGACCCGGCCACCCGACCGCGGCGCAGCACCGTGACCTCATCGGTGAAGCGCATCACGTCCGGCAGCTTATGGGTGATCACCACCACCGTGGCCGTCCCGCCATGCGCTAGGCCGCGCATCAGGCCCAGCATTTCCTCGGCCTCCTGCGGGGTAAGCACCGACGTGGGTTCGTCCAGCACCAGCAACCGGCGCTGCAAATAGAGCTGCTTCAGTATCTCGGCCTTTTGTCGCTCCCCGGCAGACAGGCCGCCGACAACGGTATGGAGCGGCACGCGGAGCGGCATCGTGGCCATAAATGCGTCCAGCGCCTCCCGCTCCCGCCGCCAGCCGATCACCGCCGGCACTTGTCCACGGGCAATGACCAGGTTCTCGGCGACCGTCATCGAGGGCACGAGCGTGAAGTGTTGATAGACCATCCCTAACCCCAGGGCGTCCGCATCTGCCGGGCGGTGGATCGTCGCCTCACGCCCGTCGACCACGAACGCGCCCTCATCGGCGCGGTGATAGCCCATCAGGCACTTCACCAGCGTGGACTTGCCGGCGCCATTTTCCCCCAGCAGGCCGTGTACGGTTCCCGCACGAATTTTCATGGTCACACCGGATAGGGCGGCGAAGGCGCCGAAACGCTTGCCGATGCCCACGGCCTCCACCCCGATCGCGGTCATACGGGCAGCGCGGCCAGGAAAGCATCACTCGTGGTGACGGCGCCGAACACGCCGCCCTGCATGGTCACCATTTTGATGGCCGCCAGGTGATTGGCATGGTCGGTCGCGCCGCAGCCATCCGTTAGCAGCAGGCACTCGAAACCACGGTCATTCGCCTCGCGCATGGTGGTGCTGACGCAGACATCGGTAGTGATGCCGGTCAGCACTAGATTGCGTATGCCGCGCGTGCGCAGAACCAGTTCCAAGTCGGTGGCGTAGAACGCGCCCTTGCCGGGCTTGTCGATCACGACCTCACCGGGCAGCGGTGCCAGTTCGGGGATGATCTCCCACCCTGGCTCACCCCGCACCAGGATGCGTCCGCAGGGCCCGGCGTCGCCGATACCCGCACCGGCCTGCCGGTAGCGCCAGCGTTTATTGGCTGGCAGGTCCGACAGGTCCGGTCGGTGCCCTTCCCGGGTGTGTATCACCGGGTCATCCCGGGCCCGCATTGCCGCGATCACCCGGCTGATGGGCCCGATTGGCGCACGGGTCAGCCCGATATCGTAGCCCATCCGGTCCACGTATCCGCCCGGCGCACAGAAATCGGCCTGCATGTCGATGACCAGCAGCGCCGTCCCCGACAAATCGCCATCGTAGGGCCAGGCATAGGGCTCGGCAGGGATCACTCGGCGGCCTTTGGCAAAGTCCCCTTCGGCAGAGTCCGGGGCGGCGGCAGCCCGCAGCCGGTGCCGTCGACCACCTGCACGTCCGCCTCCCAAGGCAGTCTGTAACGTCCCTCAGCCAGGTCCTGCATGTACGTGTACGGGCAATCCGTCGCCCCGCCCGCTACGGCCGAGTAACCGCGATGGCCGAACTGGTAGATGTTATTCTCGACCCCCCAGGTGACCCGCGCTTCCCGCACTAGGTCCGGCCGGACCTCGGCGGTGATGATCTCGTCGGCCCGTCCGGTGGTGCCGTGGGCGATCACGGTGCCGTCGAAGTTGCAGACCATCGCCTCACCCATTGAGTCAAACGTGCCGTCACTGCCACACATGCACACGCTGGCGGTTATCATCAGGTTGCAGAAGGCATTGCTTTGATTCGTAAAGCGCCAGGCGTCCCGTATCGGCGCGGTATAACCGGCGGTCCGCAGCATGACCTCGGCGCCGCAATAGGCCGCTTCCCGCGCCATTTCGGGGAACATGCCGTCATGGCAGATAATGAGGGCGAGTTTGACGCCGCGCGGCCCCTCGATGACGGGTATGCCGAGGTCGCCCGGCTCCCACGGTTCGACCGGCACCCAGGGGTGCATCTTGCGGTAATACAGCTTGATCTCGCCCGTGTCGGACACGACGAAGCCGCTATTCCAAGGCATGCGTCCGGGATTACGCTCCATGATGGAAAAGCAGCCCCAGACCTTGTTGGCGACGCATGCCTGGCGCATGGCCGCGACCTCCGGCCCATCCATGTCGCACGTGACATCGTCCCGTACGTCCATCGATAGGCCGTGCAGGGCGTATTCGGGGAACACCACCAGGTCGAGTGAGGCCAGGTTGCGCCTTGCCTTGGCAACCATGTCCACGATCCGCTGGGTCTGCCGGGTGATGTCGGCCCGTGTTTCGATCGCCGGTAGTGCCAGTTGCACAAGACCCAGCACCAATCCCTTGCCCGAGGGGTTCAGTCCGCCGAAACCGTTCATGATGTCTGCTTCCTCATCGTGCGATGGATAATTCGCCGGGCATCCCGCGCACCGCCCGGCCGGGCCGCACGGTCACGGCCAGCACAAGCAACGTCAGTATAAACGGCGCGGCATACGCTAGGTAGTAAAAGCCGGTGATACCGATCGTCTGCAGGGACGGGCCGACCGCCCCGGCCGCGCCGAATAGCAGTGCCGCACCCAGGCACCCGACCGGGTTCCACCGCGCGAACACCACCAACGCCACCGCCATCAATCCCTGACCGGACGATAGGCTCTCGTTCCAGCTGCCGGGATATACCAGGCTCAGGAACGCCCCGCCGATGCCGGCCAGGGCGCTGCCGGCCATGGTCGCCAGTAGCCGAGTACGGTTGATAGACAGCCCAAGGGCGCGGGCAGCATCCGCGCTGTCGCCCACGATCCGTAGCCGTAGGCCGAGCCGAGTAGAGCGGAACATCCACGCCATGCCGAACGCCACGACCACACCCAGCAGAAAAAGCGGACTGACAGTCAGTGCGTTCTGGACCTGCGGGACAGACGACCACCAACCGAGCGGGATGCCCGGCAGGCCCGGCGCGGTGGGCTGCACGTAGGGTTTGCCGAAAAAGAAGGCGATGCCATCGCCCAGCAGCAAAATGGCGATGCCCACCGCGACGTCATTGACGCGTGGCAACGCACAAACCAGCCCATGCAGGCCCCCCAACGCCGCCCCCGCTGCGGCCGCCGCCAGTACGCCGAGCCAAGGATGCCCGGTGCGATAGGACACGGCGTAGGCTGCCATAGCACCCAGCACCAGCACGCCCTCGTTACCCAGATTGATCCGCCCGGCCCGCTCGGTCAGGCACTCGCCGAGGCTGACCAGCAAAAACGGCGTGGAAACCCGCAGCGCGCCGCCCAGCATCGCCAGCAGGACTGTCTCGGCCCCGCTCATGGGCTGACGCGGGACTGTAACCAGCGAAGCCGGCCGTACAGGGTCTCGCTACCCAGGATCGCCATAAAAATGATGCCCTGAAACACCAAGACCGTCGCGTCTGGCAGGCCCATGCGCCGCTGCAGCAAACCGCCCGAGGCGGCGATGCCACCCAGCAGCACCGCCATCGGAATGATGGCCAGCGCGTTATGGCGCGCCAGGAACGAGATCAGGATGCCGGAATAGCCATAGCCCGCGGCAAGCGACGCCGTGGCCCGGCCTTGCACGGCCGCGACCTCGATCCCGCCTGCCAGCCCGGCCAACGCGCCGCCCAGAGCACAGGCGCCGATCATCAGCGCGTTCACCGGTAAGCCCTGCAACTGCGCCGCGCGGAAATTACCGCCGGTGACCCGTCCTGCGAACCCGATAGTGCTACGCGATACCAGCAGCCAGCATAGCAGGCAGGCCACCCCCCCCACCGCAATGCCGGGGTGCCAGTCTAGTCCCGGCAGCGGCGGCAATACGCCAGATGACGGAACCGGAAACGTCGACGGCTTGTTGACGCTGGCCGGGTCACGCAACGGGCCTTCGACCAGTTGATTGAATAGCGCCACGGCGATGTAGGCCAGCAGCAAGCTGGTGATGGTCTCGTTGATGCCGCGGCGCGCACGCAGAAATCCGGCCAGTCCGATCCAGGCCGCGCCTGTGACCATCGCGGCGGCGGCCATGCCCGGCAACGCGACCCAGGCCGGCGCCCCGGCCAGCATCAGTGCCGCGCAGGCCGCGGCCAGGCCGCCCAGCACCAGCGCGCCCTCACCACCGATGATGATCAGCCCGAGCTGCGCCGGTATCGCGACACACAGCGCCGTCAGCAGCAGCGGCGCCGCGCGACTGAGGGTGTTGCGCCACGAAAAACCGCTGCCGAACGCGCCGAGCCAGACCAGGCGGAAGAACTCGTAAGGCTGCTTACCCAGCGCCAGCAGAAATAGGCAGAACAGACCGGTCGCGGCCAGTATGGCCAGGATGGGTACCAGTCCGGCCGCCAGCGCCTGGCGCAGGCGGAAGCCGCGGTCCCGGGCGGGGCCGGGCACGCTTAGTTCGGCTGGTTTGGGGACGATGGCGGCCTCCGCCTCGCTCAGGTGAGCGAGCCCCTGACGCCCTCGGCCAGCCAATTAGTGGATTCGAGTTCGATAGCCGTCTCCGGATAGGCGCCCCCGGCGGCGATGACCTGCTTGCC
>JANPPS010000309.1:0-27306 GCA_031428635.1 Rhodospirillales bacterium | reverse complement strand
ACCACATCGGATGTGCGGGCCTGCAGGCTCGAGTGCGGCCTGCGGGTGCTGTAGCGCTCGATGTATGAACCGATTTCGGCTCGGGCCTGGCTCAGGCTCTCGTAGGCGTGCAGGTACACCTCCCCGTACTTGATCAACACTACAGCCGTTCGACGAATACGTTATCCCTCCAGCAGCCCTTGCCGTCCATCGAGATGCAGACACCGTGGTTCATCAGCAAGCCGGTGAAGGCCGCAACGGCAAATTGGCTGCCCTGGTCGGTGTTAAAGATCTTGGGCGTGCCGTGTCTGGTGATCGCCTCCTCGACAGCGTCCGTGCAGAACTCGGTGTCCATCGAGATCGACAACCGCCAGGCCAACACCCGGCGCCTGTACCAGTCGATCACCGCCGCCAGGTAGACGAAGCCCTGGGCCATCGGAATTTAGCTAATGTCCATGGCCCAGACTTGGTTGGCCCGCATGATGGACAGCGTGCGCAGCAGATACGGATAGATCTTGTGGCCCGACGCTTTCCTGCTCGTGTTCGGCTTTTGATACAATGCCGTGATCGCCATTAGACGCGTCAGCGTGGTCATGTGTTTTCGGCCCACTCAGACGCCTTCACCGTGCAGCAGATCGGGCAGCATTCGCGCACCGGTGAATAGCAACTCCAGATGCAGCTCGTCGACGCGACGCATCAGTTTGAGTTCGGCATCGCTCACGGGCTTGGGTTGGTAGTACGCGCTGCCGCGACTGATGCTCAAAAGTTGACCCTGCCGCATGATCGACAGCCCAACGTCACGCTAAATCATCGCTTTACGCTCAGCAGGCCTGCCTTGCTGAGCGCGCCGGACAAAAAATCGATCTCCAGTACCTGCTGGCCGATCTTGGCATGCAGTCCATTCAAATTCACCGCCGGCTCTGCCGAGGAGGACTCGCCGCCGAATACGTCGGCCGCCCGGCTCAGCAACTAGTTCTTTCAGTCTGTGATTTGGTTGGGGTGTACGGCATGCTGCTTCGTCAATTCGGCCAGCGTCTTGTCGCCTCGAATGGCAGCTAACACCACCTTGGCTTTGAAAGCCGCTGAGTGCGTGCGGCGGGGTCTTCTGCTCATCTTTGCTCCAATCTTCATAAGAGAGATCCTCGCCTTCAGGAGCAGTTTCCACACTTATCGAGCTGTTTAGATTTCCGTGACCAGCTCTCCAACCGCCTGATCGACCAGCAGCGCGCCGCGTTTGGCCGGCGTCACCCGGGCATACCGCCGCAAAGCCGCCCAACAGATCCTTCAATTCCTCGCCATCTAGAACGGGCGGTTGGAACATTCTTAAATCGGCGGTCTATGCGGACGTAATAGCGATTAGACCCGCTCGCTCACCGCAATCGCCACTTTGCACCCGGCCTTGATGACGGCCGACATCAGCCGGTACGCGGGCGCAAGTTCCGCGTCGTGTTCCAATCCGATAGCACGGTGCTCCTGCTCCTCGGCGCGGAACTGCTCGATATGGGCGCGCAGCACAGCTTCCTCGGGCGGCAGCGCGGCAGCTTGCTGGGCGTAATGCTCGGCTATCGCCTCCTCGACCGCGACGGTACACGCCATCGCTGCGCGGTCGCCCATCGCCGCCGTCACGGCACCAAGCGTCAGTGCCGCCACCCGCCACAGCGGCAGTAGCACGGTCGGCCGTACCCGGCGCTCGCTAATCAGACGCGTGAAGGTATCGAGGTGATGCTGCTCCTGCGCCTTCATGTGGCGGATAACGTCGCCCTTGGGCCCGCGCCCCATGATTGCGAGTTGGCCCTCATAGATCCGCGCCGCGCCGTATTCGCCGGCGTGGTCGACGCGAATGACGCGCTCGATCATCTCACGGGCGCTTACGTCGCCAGGAAGGGTCTCACTCATGTTCGATGCTCCGTTCGTAGCGCGGATGTGGCAAGCATCGCAGCCAGCGCCAGGGCTACCGACAGCTGCAGGCCGGCGAACGATAGCGGCAGGCCGGGGATCAGCAGCACCGGCTCGTCGCACGGCTTGGCCGGGCGCGCGGGCATGCGGGCCAGCCGCTCGGCCATGCTGCCACCACCCAGCGCCGGCGCCGAGCACTCCGGCAGCGGGCTCGGCCACCAATGCTGCTCCACGCCCACGTGTAAGACGCCCAGCCCGGCACCGGCCAGCATTGTCACGGCACCGGCCACCAGCGCCAACCGCCGCGCGCCGGGCCAGGCCAACGCCAGGACGGACACGGCCAACAAGACCCGAAACGGCCACCGCTCGATCAGGCATAGCGCGCAGGGAACCAGCCCGCCCTGCATCTCCGCCACCCACGCGCCACCCAGCGCCATCACCGCCGCAAGTAGACCCAGCAGCGCGACCACGCGTTGGTTTGGCATCCTCATGCGCATCGGTATGATCCCGCCTGGCTGGGTCGACAAGGTGGCCCGACTAAGGTGGTAAAACATGGAACGCGTACTGCTAGGCCGGGCGAACTCCAGCAACGTGATGAAGGTGATTTGGCTGCTCGAGGAGCTTGCCCTGCCGTATGTTCGGCGAGACGTCGGTGGACCGTTCGGTGCGCCGCCGGAGTATACGTTGCAAAACCCGAACACCCTGGTGCCGACGTTGATCGAGGACGGTTGGGCGTTGTGGGAAAGCAATGCGATCCTGCGGCACCTGGCGAGTACCAATCCCACTCCCGCATGGCCCGCTTCACCCCACGCCCGGGCGGTCGTCGATCAGTGGATGGACTGGCAACAGACGGTGCTGAACCGGCCGCAGTCGACAGTGTTCCAAGGCCTCATTCGGCAACGCCCAGAACAGCGGGACGATGCTGCGATTGGCCGCGCAATCGAAGAGCTTGGTCGCCACTATGGCCTGTTAGATCGCCACCTCGCCGAGCACGCCTATATCGCCGGCGCAGATTTCACCCTCGCCGATGTCGCGATCGGCGTACACGTACATCGCTGGTTCTCGTTCGAAATCGAACGAACGCCACACAAGTCGCTCCGCCGTTGGTACGATGGTTTGTTGACGCGGCCGGCCTATGCCAGTCACGTTGCGAAGCCGATGACGTAGCTAGGCCCGGCGGCGCAAAACGCCGATACCAAACAACCCGAATGCAACAACGGCAATGCTCGCAGGTTCCGGCAAGGACGCGAACTGTTGACCACTGGGTAACGCGTAGGCGGTCAAAGGATAGCCAACGACCGAGTAATCGCCGGTCGTGTTAACGTCGCTGGTCGGGTAGTAATAAAGGGGGAAGTTATCAATATTGCCGTTCTTAAATTGGTAAACAGCACCGTCATACTCCCGTGGCCGGGTCGTCGGCGGCAACAAGGTACCGTACGGAACGATGAAGCCAGAGTAGTAGGTGCCGTTAACCGTGTTGGCCGGTAAAATAAGATTCTTATAATCCGCCGTTGCAATAACCGCGGTGATTGCTGCAGATGCTCCGCCGAAGTCAGCGAAATTAAACTGAAAAGACTGAGGCATCTGCGACAACGCCGTGTCTACGAATGAGATATTATACGTTATCCCAGCGACGAGGACGTTGGAAATCGTCTTACCATTCAACACCGTCGCGTTGGCCGGCAGAGCGACTGCGAGGATAGCGGTGGAAAGGCTTGCTAGAAGGAGATTACGCATGACAGTCGCTCCGATAGCCTACGAAACTCGTTATACGATCGCGCCGAACCACTTAACAAGCGACAACGATGCACATTGGTAAAAAGTGATGAAATCGTGATCAAGTCGTTAATCTAAGGTTGCCTTAAATTCTAAAGCGACCCTGCGCTCAGCCGAGGCCGAATAGACCAAACGCAACCACGGCAATGCTCGCCGGCTCCGGAACCGGGGCCGGGATGAACCGAGCAATCGCGTAACTGACCACGGTGTAGTCGCCGTTCGTGTTCGTGTCCTCGATCGGTGGATGGAAAATCGGCAGGTTTGCGTTGGAGGTCGACACAACGACCGCACCGTTATGCTGCAACGGGGCCGGACCGTACGGTAGCGAGTAAGAAACGATCAGACCCTTGAAATACGTGCCCGGAACCGTGTGCGCGGACGCAATCAAATTCCTGTGCGAGATCGACAACACGGTCGCGGCGATCCCGTTACGGGCGGCAGAAAATGTCGTGAACGTATTCTGCGGTATCGACACGGCCGCAAGCGCGCTGTCGAAGAAGTTCACGATGTAGGTCGAGCCGTCTACCGTCAGATTGCTAATCGACTTACCAGCGAGCGGCGTCGCCAGGCCAGGTACGGAGAATGCGGTAGCCCCAAGGGCGACCCCGGCTAAAAGTAAGTTGCGCATGGTTTGGCTCCGTTTGGGGCAGCGCCGATATACGAAGTAAGCAAGACTGGTAACAAGCCCTTAATATCTTCGGGTGCAAAACATCACGATGCCTAACATTTATTGCCGGGTTTGACGACAAACGCCTGACCTGACGGTAACGGTACCAGTGCGATACTCTGCGCTGCACAGAACTCGTCCACCGCCATTCGTGCCCCGGGACAACTCTGAAACCCGTAATCATCGAATACCATGATTGCGCCGGCACCCATCCGCGGCCAAGCAAACGCGATCGTCGCCACGATCGGCGCGTAAATATCCAGATCGACATGCACAAATCGAAGCGCCACCGCGTCCAGCCCGGCGAACGTCGCTGGTACTAATCCAGCACGCCAGTCGATAAACGAGTCATCTCCCACCAACGACTGCACCTCCTGCAGCGACGTGTCCGCGAAGTCGCCCGCCACATGCACATCCCGCGTGGCGTCGGTCGCAGGCATGCCGGCGAACGTGTCGAACAGCCGCAACGTCACCGTCGCCGGGTAACCCGCAGTTTGCGCCAGATCGTTGCGCAGCAGCAGAGCCGTCCCGCCCCGATAGACACCCAACTCCCACACCTCGCCCGCGACCGACTCGGTGCTGCGTAACAATCGCAGCAGGATCAGCATGCGAAAGCGGTCCACCAGCCCCACCGAACCGAATAGCGCCAAGCGCGCCATCACTGCGGTGATCGCCGGGTCCAAGAGATAGGCTTGCAGCGTAGGCAGGCCGGGGTCGTGCTTGCCGTACGCCCAGACGTCCTTGATCGCCAGCTCCGCAGGCACCAGTGTCCGGATCGGCCGGACCGCCCGGCGTTTCCGCTTGGCGCTGGCCGGTTTCCTCGCGATGAACAGGTTCTGATACGGCCCAAGCAGCCCTAGCTCCTTCGACCAATACAGCTCGCACCGCGCGTCCACGAAGCCGATCGCGCGTAACCGGTCCAATACCTCGAGCCCCAAAGTTCTGAAACAAAGCGAGCCTTGGTGCGGGTCCACCGGGTTGCCGTGGTACTCTGGCGGCAAGAGATGTGTGATCGTCCCGTCCGGTGCGGTCAGGACGCGGTCGATCACTCGGCGTTCCTCGAACTGCGTCGGCGCGGCTAACAGCAGCGTGCCCCCAGGCACCAGCACGCGCCAGCATTCCCCCAGCGCCGCCGCCAGATCGGCGACATGCTCCATCACATCCAGTGACACCACGACGTCAAATACATCGCTATCGAAACTAAGGCGGCATAAATCCTCATGGCGGATACCGTCGACCACCTGCCCCGCCGCATACTTGGCACCGAGGTATTCCGACCCGACCGTGCCCGGCCACCGCGCCGCGAGCCACCCATGCAGCCGCGTCACCTGCTCCGTGACGTAGATGCGCGCCTCGGGCGCCGGGGCCACAATCGATTGCAGTGCGTACATCGCGCCCCGAATCCGATTAGTGAACCGGCACCGGCAATCGAGATGCTCGCGCCAGTTAGGCAGCATACGCCCATCGGGATCGGCATCAGTCGCGAGGTCGAACGACGTCGCGAACGCCGTGTCCGTCCGGCACATGCCGCATTGGCCCGGCAGCAGAAACCGAGCCTTCCCATCGGGCAGCAACGCCCGCTCTATCGCCCGCTGGCTGGCGAATACCTCGGTCAGACCGTCGCGCCCGGCCTCCCACTCCGTCCAACTCGCGATGCTGCGATGGAACAAACTGCCCCATGGCGCCGGCGTCTGACCAATGGCGGCCGCGCCGTTCGCCACTTGGTCCGCCAACTCCACCGGCGTGTGCAGGTTCCCCCGGTCATCCCCAGCATATTTGAACCCATACGGTAACGCGCCGAATTCCTGGAACCCGGCCGACAGCACGGTATCGCGCCATTCGGCCTGCAGCATGAACAGATCTCCGACCGTCCAGTAATCGAGGTACGGTGCGTGACGGCTAAACACGTCCGGCCGGGTCAGCTCGTGACCGCTGAAATGCGCGAACCGCAGCGGCTGCCCGTTCACGTGCCACCCGGCCGCCGTCCGGCGCACGTCCCGTTCCAGTACGTTCCAGTACGCGACGTTGTACCCCGGATGCCGCAGCACGGCGACCCGATCCATCAACGCCGGAAACAGGTCCGCCCATTTCTGGTCTACGTACAAACCCCATGCCAGGTCGATCCGGCAATCCCGCTCCAGCCGTTGCGCCCACCAGGCCAGCAACTGTCGCGCCGGGGCACCCTCCCGCAACGCCAGAAAGCCGAGGTTGTAGATGCCGTACCGCAGCATCGCATGATCCCCACGCAACTCCGGGACCCGACTGGGCTCAATCACATGCGGCGTCAGCACGGCCTGCGCGCCCGCAATCAGCAGCCGCTCCAGCTCCATGAGGGGTCCCGTCACCCAGATGTCGGGATCGAAATACACGATCGCAGCCCCGGGATGCCGGTCCATCAACACCTGAAACACCAATGGTTTGATGGCCGTACAGAGCTCGGTGATGTCGTACCGCTCCGCCATCGCCCACACGCGCGCATCGCGTAGTTCTGCCAGGTTCAGAACCTCAAACGGCAACGCCCCATGGTCGAACCCGCTGTCGAGGTCGCATAGCGCCAGCACGAATTGCACGTCCGGATGATGCCGTATCAGGCTCGCATGCAGCGCCCGCGCATACGGGATGAAGTTGCGGGCCGCGATCGTGAACGCAATCACAGCGGACCATCGTCGGTGAATGGCGGCGTCACCCGGTTCGCCGCCCGCAGCGCCGCCGCATCGGCCACGTATTGGTGATAGTACCGCCGCAACTCGGCCGGGGGCTGGACTGCCTCCTGCTCACGCGCGCCGGTCAGCACTTCTTCCGCCCCGGCACGGCGCACGACGAACTCGATCGCGCACTCACCCACCGGGGTACGCGTCTGGTCCAGCCGCGGTAGGTCGTACCGGTACGTGGCATCCAGCAGCTCGATCCGCTCCGGCCGCGCCTGCGGACCCAGGTCGCGCAGCAGGTCCAGCACATTCAGCGACCGCGCGCTCCAGCTCGTGGCCTTCCAGACCGAGAACGTCCATTGATGGCCGGCGTTGAATGTACTGGGAAACAATTTCTGTTCGTACAAATCCTCGTCGGGCACCATGACGATCATGGTGCCGCCGGGTCGCAAAATGCGCAGCCATTGACGTAGTGCCGCCGCCGGGTCGGTCAGATGCTCCAGGCAGTGGCTGCTATGGACGAAGTCGTAGCTGCCGTCCGCCACGCCTGCCATGTGCACGGCGTCGCCATCGTCGAGGTCCCAGGTACGGACCGATCGGATCAGCGGGAACAGCCCGGCATACAACGCCAACGGATCGGATGCACCGCCGATATCGATCCCGTCCCCCACGAAATAGCGGCGCGCGAAATTGGGGTGGGCCAGCCGGCGTGGGATCGCCTTGCTGCACTCCTTCATAGGCCAACCAACTCCCGATACCGGCCGCGGATAGCGTCGGCCGAAAAGCGGCGCGATACGGCCGCATACCCGGCCGCGGATAGACGGGTCAGCGCGGGCGCGTCGTCATACAGCGCCAGTATGGCCGTGGCGATCGCCGCGGCCTCGGTCGCTATGACCACGCCAGCCTCATCCAGCCCGGTACCCTCGACCGCGACCGGCGTCACGACCGCGGGCACGCCGGCGGCCAGGCTGGTGATCAGCTTCATCTTCACGCCCGCCCCATAGCGGAGCGGCGCCACCGTCAGCCGTAATGTGTCGAGCATGCCGTCCAAGTCCTCCACCCGGCCATGTATGATGACGCCGGGGCCGGCAAACGCGTCGAACTCGGGCGGCGGTGCACTGCCGACTATATGTAGCTTGAGATCGGGCCGGCTGGCGGAGACGATGGGCCAAACGTCCGTGCACAGGAACCGCACCGCATCGACGTTGGGTGCGTGCCCGAACCCGCCGATGAAGGCGATGCCCGACCGCGCGGCCGGATCGTACGGGGCTGGCGGTCGGTTGGCGTATTCGGGATCGATCTGCACAACCCGGTCGCCCAGCCCGGCGGCGGCCAGCACGTCGCGCTCGTACGACGACACGACAACCGTCACGTCGGCGCCGGCCACCAACGCCAGCTCTCGGTCCCGGGTCGCGCGCGCAGAATCGATCGCCGCATCGATTGCAGCGGGGTCACCCAGGATTTCCGCCGCCCGATGCTCCCGCAGGTGATGCAGGTCACCCGGATGGAACACGAGCCGCGCTGCGGGCCAGCGGGTCCGCAGCGCCTCCATATACCGCCCGCCGCTCGTGTGGCGGGCCATGACGATCACAGCGAACTCCCCGGGCGCGTCGGTGATGAACTGGGCCGTCGTCGGGGCGAATGGGGCCTGGATGACAACCACGCCGGTATCGGCCACGGGCCGCACGATTGCCGGGTCGGCTGCCGGTTCCGCGTCGGGTACCAGGGTCACGTCGTAGCCAAAGCCCTGGTACATCGCCATCAGCTGCAACGCGTAATACGACCCGGCGTCGAACCCCGTCCGCGGCACGATACTCTCGATAAACAACGCTCGCGGACGGGGCGCCGCTTCCGGCACCAGCCACGGCAGCGGCGGCTGATCCGGGCCGCCTACGGTCGCGGCAAGGTCCGTCGCCTGCGCTGCCGGTTGGCAGGTCGCACCCCGGCTCAGCGTCAGAAACGCCGCCGCAATTGTAAGCCCGGGGTCCAGCGCCGCCATTGTCGCGGGCGAGGACAGCGCAAGCACCGGGCCTGCCGTCAGCACCGGACACACCGCGTTCAATGCCGGCTCCATCGGATCGGCACCCGCCCCACGCGGCCACGCCATGCCGTCCCGCAGCATGACCCCCGCCGCCCGCACATCCCCGGCCCGATCGAGTACGACCGGGTGGCACGGCGCCGCTGCGATCAGACGGTGCAGGTCCGCCAGCGCCACGAACGCCGCACCTGCCAGCAACACGACCGGCCCGTCCGCCGTTGCGGCCCAGGCAATCAGGGCCGGTATGTCCGCCACCGCCACCACTGGCGTCGCGCCCAGCACGGCCCGCTGCGCGTACGTCGCCTCCGCATCGGGCGGACCCGCGCGCACGATCGTCGCCCTAACCGGCCCGGTTCCGCCCCGGGCTGCGGCGATCTGGGGGGCGACCGGCCCGCCCATGGCCGGCGGCACAGCCTGCCCATGCTGCAGCGCATGCGCCATCGCTTCATTGGTCTGTCCGCCCAGATGCCGGCTAGCATAGCGCCGGGCGCGGAACTCGGGCGATGCGGCGCGCCCCTCTGCCTCACCACGCTGGAGGTAATGCAGTAACGCAGCCGTATCGACGCCGCTGGTAGCGCGGTAAAAGGCAGGCGCGAATAGCCGGTTCGGTCGCCGGCCCTGGCGCTCTCCCACGCTCACGTAATGCAGCAGCGGTGGGATTTTTCGCACCACGGGGCCATAGCCCGCGCTGTCGAACAACCGATGTGGCGCGTGGCCCTCCGCCGCCCCCTGCCGCAAATAGTGCAGCAACGCCGGCCCGGTCACTCCCGTCCGTGCCCGGTACCACGCTTCGTCGAACAACGGATGCGTGCTCGGTGGCGCCGGATGGTCGAGGTAGTGGAGCAACGGCAAGCCGTCGATCGGCCCCATGCCATGTAAGTAGTGCGGGACGTCGAAAAGCGGGTGGGGCGACCGCATCCCACCCTGTTGCAGGTAATGCGTGATCGGCTCCACATCGCCGGCCTGCGCCCGGTAATGGGCGGGGCCGATCAACGGGTGCGGATGGCAGTCAACGGCGTAGCCGAACTGAACATAGTGCGCCAACGGCTCCAACTGCGCGTCGGCCACGTCAGGTTTATGCCGTAGATAATAGGCCGGGTCGAAAAACCGGTGCGGGGTCAGACCGGCCTTCATACCATGCAGAACATAATGCGCAAACGGGTCCATGCCCGGCGGCACGCCCGGTGCCTGTGCCGCATAATGAGACCGGTCGAACAGCGCGTGCGACGATATTCCCGTGGCGCCGTACCCGGCCAGCGGATCGCCCTCCGGCACCACCGCCCGGATGCGGGCCAGGTCGAACAGCGGATGCGGCGCAATACCGAGCTGCCATCCCCCCTGTTGCCAATATCCGAACGGCTCCACGTCCGCCGGCCACCCGGAACCCGCCCGCCAGATCACGTATCGCGGCTCGAACAGGGGGTGCGGGCACGACCCCTCCCGCCAACCATGGTTGACGTAGTGCCGCAGCAAATCCGCCGCCGACCCCACCAGGTCCGGCCGTATCGCGCTGTAGAAGGCTACGTCGAACAGGGGGGCCGCGTTCTGTTCGGCTTCTGTCATGCGACGCTTGAAATCCCTTAACTGGCCTGGTCTGCACAGGCGTGCCATGCATTATATCAGCGTCAAGCGTTCGCGACAGCCCGGCGGTGCTCCATGGACCAGTTTGATTTTGTCATCGTCGGCGCGGGAGCGGCCGGTTGCGTGCTGGCTGCACGGCTGACCGAGGATCCGGGCACCCGTGTCTGCCTGCTGGAAGCCGGGCCGCCGGACACTAATCGCTGGATACGTATGCCGGCCGGCTTTACCAAGACGCTGTTCGACCCCGCCATCACCTGGCCGTTCCGGACCGAACCCACGGTGCACACGGGCGGCCGCGCCATCGCGACCACGGTCGGGCGAACCCTCGGTGGATCCAGCGCGATCAACGGCATGATCTACAATCGCGGGCAGCCCGCCGACCTCGATAGCTGGGCGCAGCGCGGCAACCGCGGCTGGGGCTATACCGATATGCTGCCGTATTTCCAACGCAGCGAGCACCGCCCCGACGGCGATCCCGAAACGCGCGGCAATAACGGGCCCATTCCGGTCACGGACCAGGACTGGATCCACCCGATGTCGGAGGCGTTTATCGCCGGCTGCGTCGGCATGGGCATCCCGCGTAACCCCGACTACAACAGCGGCAATCAGGCTGGTGTCGGCTATTTTCAGCGCACGATCGCGCGCCAACGCCGGGTCAGCGCCGCCCACGGTTACCTCGGTCCCGCGCTTCACCGGCCCAACCTCGAAATCCGCACCGACAGCCGCGCCTTTGCCATCCTGTGGGACGGCACCCGCGCCATCGGCGTCCGCACGCGCGCCGCCCGTGACGCGCCCGCCCGCACGGTGCTGGCAGCGCGTGAGGTCATTGTGTCCGCCGGAACCGTCAACACGGCCCGCCTGCTCCAGGTCTCCGGCATCGGCCCGGCACCCGTGCTGGAGCGGCTGGGAGTAACCCCGGTCGCGGTTTTACCGGCCGGGGAGAACCTGCGCGACCACTACGCCGTCCGCTTCGTCATGCGCGCCAAACGCGGCAGCACGACGCTGAACGAATTGGCGCGCGGACCCCGCCTGTTGATGGAGGCCGCGCGCTGGGCCATGCACCGGCCGAGCATTCTGGGTACCTCCCCATCCCACGTGCACGTGTTCTGGAACGGATTTGACCACTTTGCCCCGCCCAACCTGCAATGCGTGTTCACACCGGGCAGCTACGCCGCTGGCCGCACGTACATCCTGGACAACTACCCGGGTGTCACCGCCGGCGCATGGCCGCATCGGCCCGAAAGCACCGGCACGGTCCACGCCACGAGCACCGACGTGTTCGATGACCCCATCGTGCAGCCCAATTATCTGTCCCACCCCGACGACCGGCGCCTGACCCTGGCCGGCATGCGCCTCGTGCGCCGCATGCTCGGCACGCCCGAACTGGCGCCATTTCTCGATACCGAGACCCTGCCTGGTGCCGCCATGCAGTCCGATGACGAGTTGATGGATCATGCCCGCCAGACCGGCACCACCACGTACCACCTGATTGGCACCGCGCGCATGGGCCCGGCGTCGGACCCCAGCACCGTTGTCGACGACCGGCTGCGCGTGCACGGCGTGCAGGGGCTGCGCGTGGTGGACGCATCGATCATGCCGTCGATGCCGTCTGCCAACACGTACGCGACGACGCTGATGATTGCCGAACGCGCGGCGGATTTTCTGCGCGGCCGTACCGCGTGAAGATCGGCGTCGATGTGGGGGGCACGAAAATCGAGGTCGCGGTGCTGAGCGATGATGGCACGGTCACCTGGCGGCAGCGGGCACCCACGCCGGCCGAATCGTACGACGCAATACTGCGCACGATCACGGGGCTGGTCGAAGCCGCCGGGCCCGGTTCCGTGGGGGTCGGCATCCCCGGCGTGATCAGCCCTGCAACCGGGTTGGTCAAGAACGCCAACACGCAGGCTCTGATTGGCCACGCCATGGACCGCGATCTGGCCGCGATACTGGGTCGGCCCGTACGGATCGAGAATGACGCCAACTGCTTTGCCTTGAGCGAGGCTGTCGACGGCGCCGGGGCCGGGGCACGCTGCGTGTTCGGCGTGATCCTAGGCACCGGTGCCGGAGGCGGTATCGTCGTCGACGGCCGCATCCTGCCGGGCCGCAACCGCATAGCGGGTGAGTGGGGCCACACCCCCCTGCCCTGGCCCCGCGGCGATGAGCTACCGGCGCCGCCCTGCTGGTGCGGTCAGTCGGGCTGTCTTGAGCTCTATGTGTCCGGACCCGGGCTGGCCCGTCACGCTGGACGGGACGCGCCCACGCTGTTGGCCGCCGATGACCCGGCGGCGGCGATGGCGCTGCATACCCACGCCGACCGGCTGGCCCGCGGCCTGGCGGTCGTCATGAACATCCTCGACCCGGACGTGATCGTGCTCGGTGGCGGCCTGTCGAACATGGAGGACTTGTACACCGAGGTTCCGGCGCTGATGTCCCGCTACGTGTTCAGCGACGTGACCGTGACGCCGATTCTGCCGCCAGCCCACGGCGATAGCAGCGGCGTGCGCGGTGCTGCCTGGCTTTGGCCGTAGCCGCCCTCTGCCGGGACTGCGGCGCGTCGCCGGCGGCTGACACCTGCGCCTGCGGATCGCGCCGTATCGTACGGCACAGGGAGCTGTTCACGCTGGCCATCGCCCACGTCGACTGTGACGCGTTCTTTGCCAGCGTCGAAAAACGCGACCGGCCGGAGCTGGCGGGACGGCCCGTGCTGGTTGGCGGTGGCACCCGTGGCGTGGTCACCGCCGCCTGCTACGTGGCACGGCTGTCGGGCGTGCGCAGCGCCTGGCCGATGTTCAAGGCGCTGAAGGCCTGCCCCGACGCGGTCGTGATCCGCCCCGACTTCATCAAATACGCCGCCGCCGCCCGTCAGATCCGTGCGCTGATGGAGCGCCTCACACCCCTTATGCAACCGCTTTCGATCGACGAGGCGGTGCTCGACCTCCATGGGACCGCCGCCTTGCACGGCATGCCCCCGGCGGCCGCCCTGGCCGCATTCGCGCGCGACGTGGAGCGGGAGGTCGGCATCACTGTCTCGATCGGGCTGGCATCCAACCGTCTATTGGCCAAGATCGCGGCCGGCCGGGATAAGCCGCGCGGCTTCGCCGTGCTGGGCTCCGACGCGGCGGCGGTGCTGGCGTCCGAACCCGTGCGGCTGCTGCCCGGCGTGGGCCCCGCAATGGAGCGCCGGCTGCACGCCCGCGGCATCACGCACCTGATGCATTTGCAGGCGCTGGACGACCGTGCGGCGCTTACCCTGGGCGATGATGGCCCGGGCCTGGTGCGCCGCGCCCGCGGGGAAGACGAGCGGCCCGTCCGCCCCGGCCACGACACGAAATCCGTCAGCGCCGAGACCACGTTCGACACCGACGTCACCGACATTACCACCCTGGAACGGCATCTGTGGCGAATGGCGGAGAAGCTGGCTCGGCGTTTGCGCGAGAAGGAATTGGCGGCCGGTGGGGTGGTGCTGAAGTTAAAGACTGCCCGGTTCGCCAGCCGCACCCGCGCCTATCGCTTAACGGGCCCGACCACCCTGCCGGACACGCTGTTCGACGCCGGTCGCCGGTTGCTGGCGCGTGAGGCGGACGGCACCGCGTTCCGGCTGATCGGGCTCGGTGCCAACCCGCTCGCCGACCCGGCCGACGCCGACCGTGCGGACCTGGCCGACCCCGACGCCCCGCGCCGTGCGGCTGCGCAACGGGCGGTGGATGCGCTGCGCGGCCGGTTCGGCGACGCGGTTATCGGACGTGGGCGCGGGTTGGTACCGCGGGGGTAGGCTACGATCCGTCCCGATCGCAGCGACCACACCGCTTTCGCACCGCAACACATGTCACGCCGGTCAAAGCAGCCTCATCGCCGGGATCGACGGCGCAAAGAAGTACTCGCCGCCTTGCATCTGTACAAAGCTTTTCAAATCCATCGATGGCTTGTTCGCCGCAACATGGGTGATCGGCGCGGCACCCCGGAACGGACGGGTTGGGGCCGCGGACTGACCAATGATTGGGTCCACACCGGCCCCCGCTTCGGAGAACCCGGCGGCGTTGACCCACTGTTTCTGGACAAACTCGAACTGGTCCTGAATTGACGTGACATAGCATTTGAACAAAAGCCCGCGGGTATTAACGCCCCCGGCAGAGGTGCCGGATAGGGCTTCGTCTTCGGTCAGTTCCGGGCCGAACGCGATGCCACGCCGCATCATCCGGTGCGTCTGGGTTTCCTGTTCTGCCGTATCTGATTGCGCTTGCGTGGGGGCCGTGTTGCCCGGCACGTCGGTGCGCGGATAGGCCTTGCGGACATGCGCGCCCCACGGACAGCTCAAGCCCTCGGGATCCCCGCCGAACTCGAAGTTGTTCACCTGATCGGTGCCGTTGGCCTTCGTCGGATCGTCTGCGGTTGGCGCAAGAATGAGCGGCGCACCGCTTTTCCAGCGCCCAACCATCTGCGCCCCGAGTAGGTCGGGGGACGCCTTGTCCGACGTACCGGCAATCGCCGCGGACGCTTGCTTAACCGAGGCATTGAACTCCGGCACCAGTTGCGCCAGCCGCCGGAATACGAGGAACGCACCGTGGTTCATGAACGGCACCGGCGGTTGCTTGATTTGGCCGGCCTCCTCGATGGGCTTGGTCTTGTCCTGGCCGGGGAAGCCAAAGACGAATTGGCCGGGCCAAAGCAGGTCTTGCCCAAGCATGCCCTGGTTTTCATGCCCCACCGGATCCACGTTTGGCGTCAGCGGGCTGCCGTTATCGATGAGGCCGCGTACGCCGGGCTGCGAAACGGCGTCGGCGTAGCCAAAATGTTCGTGCCCTTTGACCGGATCGGGTCGCACCTGACCCACTTCTTCGGCTAACTTCTCCCAGCCGTTAAGGGCGGCGGGCACCAGCCGTAACGAGATCACGTTGACGACTTCGGCGTGGGAGGCACCGGTCAGGATGAACACGCCATGCAGGTGCTGGTCGGGTTTCAGCGTGGCCCAGCCTGACGCTGGCGGGTCGAGCAGGGTGGCCTGCCGGGCGGCCATCCCGCCGCGAAACGCATCGAGCGAGCCCGGTGCGTCTAGGCCAGCAACGCCCAGGGTAACCAGGCCATGAAACGTGAATGCGATGTTCAGGCCCGGTGCTGGAATGATCGTCTCGTCGCCAGCGTCTTTCCTGGCCTTGATCGCGTCCCGCTTTGCGATGCACTCCCTCATGCTGGTGACCTCCAGCCGCTTGAGGAACGTCTTGAATGCACCGGTGTCGGTTATGCGAAAGAACATCAGGTGTTCGTGTTTCTTCGGCAGGCCTGGCAGGATGTCGCCCTGGACGTCACCGGTGGGAAACGCAGGCTCCAAGACGAGATTTCGGGCCATTCGCTGCTCCTATCACGATCACCGCTTGAGAAGCGCTGAGGCCTCCCCCGCCGTATCGTGTTGAACCCGGAACGGGTTTAGTGCAACGAAAAAGTGCGTCAATCGAACATCAGAGCTAGGCGTTATTGTTGCAGAACTGACCTGACAAGATACCACGGCGCCACGTCGGAGACGAATAAACCAGAGCGGCCTGCGCTACCCGCCCCTACCCCGGCCACGTCACTCCTGTAAGCTGCGCCGACCGCTCCCACAGCCGCGCTGCCGAGACCGCGTCCGCTGCCTGTGGCATGATCCGCGCGGGCTCCGCCGGACCCCGGATTTCGCCCCGCCCGTCCGGACCCCAATACGTCCCGCCCTGTACGCCATACCCTAATGCCGCCTGCAAAATCGGCCGCGCCCCGGCCGCCGCCGATTGCCCAAACAGCCGGAACGCGCCCTGCATCGCCCGCTCCCGCAATCCCGGCGACCCGCCGCCTGGGCCGTTGGCGATAATGTCCGTCACCGCCCATCCCGGATGCGCCGCCACGCTCACGATCGGCCAGCCCGCCGCCCGCGCGCGCCGATCCAACTCCAGCGCAAACATCAGCATCGCCAGCTTGCTTTGCCCATACTGCGCCCACGGCCGGTACCGTTTCGCGCCCTGCATGTCGGCAAAGTTCAGCGTCGCCGATCGATGCGCCAGGCTGCTGACCTGCACCACCCGCGCCCGGCCCTCGATCAGCCGGGGTAGCATCAGCGCCGTCAGCGCGTAATGGCCGAAATAGTTGGTACCCATCTGCAGCTCGAACCCATCGGCCGTTACCTGCCGTGTATCGGGTGCCATAACGCCGGCATTGTTCACCAGCAAACCGAGCGGCTCCGTCTGCTGCGCCGCGAACGCCCGCACACTGGCTAGGCTCGCCATGTCGAGCGCCACGAAGCTGACCTTTCCCGCGGGCTTACTCGCGGCGATGCGCGCCAACGCCGCCTGACCCTTCGCCGGGTTACGCCCGGTTAGCACCACCTCATGCCCAGCTTGCACCATGGCAGCCGCCACCTCCAGCCCCAGCCCGCCCGTGGCACCGGTGACAACGGCCCGCATTAGCAGTGCGGGGCCACGGTCGCGTATTCGGTCAGCCGGCCCTTCAACACGAATTCGGAGAACTCCATCACCAAATCATCCGAGACACCGTTCTGGTAGTAGCGCATGCCGACCTCATAGTCCGGCGCACCGGGCACCTTTTCCGACGTGGCATCCCGCTCCCGGTCGAAATAGGCGATCCGCACCCGGCCGCTCGGCAAGGCGTTCAGCGCCTCGAACGGCCCGAGCGGCGACTTGCCCCAGCCGGCGATGGCGACGCCGCTATCCTGTGCGCCCTTATCGCCGGTGCCGTCGAACGTGGGCACGGCCAGGTATTTCTTACCGTCCTCGCCCGCCTGGATGATAGCGGCCGTGTGCATCATCGGGAACAACGTGCCATCCGGCAGTGCCACCGTGTGCGGGGTCTTACCGTCATATACGACCGTGCCCGGCCCGCCCGGCCGCTCCAGCGTCGCGTGGCCCTCCACTTCTTCCATCACCGCGGTTTCCGTCGTCTGCTTCATCCGGAACTGCATCGATAGCCCATCCTTGCTTTCGAGCGTCACGTAGTCCGACACCAGCTCGATCGTCTGGCCGTCCCGGTTGACCGTGTTGATCGTCAGCCGCTGCCGGCTGGCCCACGCATCGCAGGCGTCCGTGATCTCGTAGCTCAGCGTACCCGACGCCTCCGCCACATCCGATGATGGGCGGCGCGAGCGGTCCATTTGCAGGACATACTGGGCCCGGTGCGCGGCCAGGGCCGACGGTTCGATCGCCCATGCAGAAGGGGCGATCGTCAGGGCGACGAAGAACATAGAAAGCCGCATGTCAATAAAACTCCGCCGAACAACCAATTCCGACATAGGCCCGCAATCACCGATGCACCAGTGTGACGAACCGGGGTAATGCACCGGGGTGACGGCGCCCCGGTTAGGTTTGGGTCAACTTGGGCGGCAAATCCAGTTTCAGGCTCAACTCCCGCAACCGCTTGGCGTCCACGGGCGCCGGCGCACCCATCATCAGGTCCTCGCCCTGCTGATTGAGCGGGAAAAGGATCACCTCGCGGATGTTCGGCTCGTCCGCCAGCAGCATCACCATGCGGTCGATGCCGGGCGCCGAGCCCCCATGCGGCGGCGCGCCGTAGCGGAACGCGGCCAGCATGCCGCCAAACCGTGCCTCGACCTCGCTGGCGGGGTAACCGGCGATCTCGAACGCGCGGATCATGATTTCCGGGCGGTGGTTGCGGATGGCGCCCGAGCTCAGTTCGATACCGTTGCAGACGATGTCGTACTGGTACGCCTTGATCGTCAGCGGGTCTTGCGTGTTCAGCGCCTCCAACCCGCCCTGCGGCATGCTGAACGGATTATGGCTGAAGTCGATCTTGCCCGTCTCCTCCTCGATCTCATACATCGGGAAGTCGGTGATCCAGCAGAACCGGAACACGTTGGGCTCGATCAGACCCAGCTCCTCGCCGATGCGGGTACGGACCCGGCCCGCGAACTTCGGCGCCTCATCCCGGGGCCCTGCAGCAAAGAACACGGCGTCGTCCGGACCCAGGCCGCACGCGGCGCGAATGGCCTCCGTCCGCTCCGGCTCCAGGTTCTTCGCGATCGGGCCGCGCGCGCCGTCCTTGTCCCACGCAATGTAGCCCAGCCCGCCCGCGCCTTCTGCCCGCGCCCATTCGTTCAACTTGTCGAAAAACCCGCGTGGCCGGCCACCCGCGCCCGGTGCCGGAATGGCCCGCACCACGCCACCCGCGGCCGCGATCTTCGCAAACAGCCCGAACCCTGACCCGGCGAACTGCGCCGTCACGTCCGTGATCCGCAGCGGGTTGCGCAAATCCGGCTTATCCGAACCATAGTCGAGCATCGCCGTCTCATACGGGATGCGCGGGAACGGAGCCGGCGTCACGTCCCGTCCACCGAACTCGGTGAAAATACCCTCCATGACGGGCTCGAGCGTCGCGAACACGTCCTCTTGTGTGACAAAGCTCATCTCGAAATCGAGTTGATAGAACTCGCCGGGGCTGCGATCGGCACGGCTGGCTTCATCGCGAAAGCATGGCGCGATCTGGAAATAGCGGTCGAACCCGGCCACCATCGCCAGCTGCTTGAACTGCTGCGGGGCCTGCGGCAGGGCGTAGAACGTGCCGGGGTGGTTGCGGCTGGGTACCAAAAAGTCGCGCGCACCTTCGGGGCTCGACGCTGTCAGGATCGGCGTCTGAAACTCGGTAAAACCCTGGTCGATCATGCGGCGGCGGATACTGGCGATGACGTTGGCGCGCAGCATCATGTTGCGGTGCACCTTGTCCCGGCGCAGGTCGATGAACCGGTATTTCAGGCGCAGCTCATCCGGGTACTTCTCATCGCCCGCCACCTGGATCGGCAACACGTCGGCCGCGGATTGCACGTCGAGCGTTTCGACCACCAGCTCGATACCGCCCGTCGGTAGGCGCGGGTTTGTCGTCTCGCTGCTGCGGGGCACAACCTGGCCGGTGACGGTGATGACGCTTTCGGGCCGCAGCGCGTCGGCGGTGGCGAACGCGGGCGTGCCGGCCGGCAGCACGCATTGGGTGAGGCCGTAATGGTCGCGCAAATCGATAAACAGCAGGCCGCCATGATCTCGTTTGCTATGCACCCAGCCGGATAGCCGGGCCGGTGCGCCGGCGTCGGTGGGGCGTAGTGCGCCGCAAGTGTGGGTGCGATAGGCGTGCATGGTGCGGTCCTTGGTGGGGCGCGCTAAAAAGCCACCCGGCTTTGCGGTGTCAAGCTTTGCGACTAAACTGGGCACTATGCGCAACTCGCCCAGCTTCGCCGACCCGGTCCTGATCACCACCACGGACGCCCTCGCCGACCTCTGTACCCGGCTCGCCCACGAACCCTACGTCACGATCGACACGGAGTTTATGCGCGAACGCACCTACTATCCAGAGCTATGCGTCGTCCAACTGGGCGGCGTGACGGACGTGGCCGTAATCGACGCGCAGGCGCCGGGCATCGACCTGGCACCGCTGGCGGCATTGCTTGCCAACCCAGCCGTGGTCAAGGTGTTCCATGCCGCCCGGCAGGACGTCGAGATCTTCCTGTATTTATTCGCCGCCGTCCCCACGCCCATTTTCGATACGCAGATTGCCGCCATGGTCGCCGGGTTCGGGGACCAAGTCGGGTATGACGCGCTGGTCAGCTCGCTCACGGGGGGTGCCATCGACAAGTCGCACCGCTTCAGCGACTGGTCCGCCCGGCCATTGAGCGACGCGCAGGTCGTGTACGCCGCCGCCGACGTGACGTGGCTGCGCCTGGTGTACGAACGCCTGCTGGACAAGCTACGCGTCGACGGTCGGCAGGAGTGGGTGGGCGAGGAAATGGCCGTGCTGGCCGACCCGCTAACCTACCGCCCGGATCCGGAGACGATGTGGGAGCGCCTGCGCCCACGCACCAATAACCGCCGCCTACTGGGCCTGCTGCGTGCCGCCGCCGCCTGGCGGGAGCGGGAGGCGCAGCGGATCGACATCCCCCGCGGGCGCCTGCTGAAGGATGAGAGCCTGCTGGAGATCGCGGCCACGGCACCCGTGACGGCGGAGGCGCTGACCCGCATTCGCGGCGTAACCAAGGGCTTTGCGGATGGTAAAAGCGGCCAGTCCTTGATCGCCGCCCTGCGCGACGCAGCGGCACTGCCCGACGATGCGCTACCCGACGCGCCCCGCGCCCGTGATGGAGCCCGGCCCTCCCCGGCATTGGTGGCGCTGCTGAAAGTCCTGCTGGCGGCTAAGTGTGAGCAACACAACGTCGCGGCCCGGCTGCTGGCCAGCGGTGACGATCTAGACCGGATGGCGACGGAGGATATGCCCGACGTTCCGGCGATGACCGGGTGGCGGCGGGATATGTTCGGGGCCGATGCGTTAGCGTTGAAGGCAGGGGAGATTACGCTGGGGGTGCAGGGTAAGCGGGTGAAGCTGGTTCGGGCGGTGTAGCCGCTACCCGACGACCACCATCCCCCGCCGCGCAAACGCCGCCGAAAGCCCGCCGACTTGCGCCGCGTTTTCCCCGGCCGCGTTACCCGCCCGGGCCCGCGCCGCAATCCCCTCGAAAATGACCGCAAACCGAAACATCGCAAACGCCACATGGAATGACGTCAGCCGGGCCACCGCCGCCGTTTCTGTCCCAGTCCGGCTCGCATAATACCGCGCCAAGAAATCCGCCTCGTCCGGTATTCCCAGCGCCGCTAAATCCAGCCCTAGCAGCCCGCCATACTCGGTCGGCGACGTCCGCCACCCCATCGCGCAGAACCCCACATCGGCCAGCGGATGCCCGATCGTCGACAGCTCCCAATCCAGCACCGCCACGATCCGGGGCTCGGTCGGGTGAAACATCATGTTGCCGATACGGCAGTCGCCGTGGCAGATCGCCGTCGCACCGTCATCGGGCGGCAAATGCGCCAGCAACCACGCCTGCAACGTGAACAACTCCGGCACGTCCTGCGTCCGCGCGGGGTCGAGCTGCCGCCCCCAGCGCGCCATCTGCCGCGCAAAATAGTCGCCGGGCCGCCCGAATCCATCCAGCCCCAACGCCCGCCAGTCCAGATCATGCAGCCGCGCCATCACATCGGCATACGCGCCATACATCGCCCGCCGCGCTACCGGGTCGACACCGACCAAGTCCCCGCTGGCGAACACCCGCCCCTCGACCCGCTCCATCATGTAGAACGGCGTGCCGACCACGTCCGAGCCATCGTCGACTGTTAGCACGCGCGGTACCGGCACGTCCGTCCCGGCCAGCGCCATTAGCACCCGCGCCTCCCGCTCCACCGCATGGGCGGATGGCAGCACAACGCCGGCTGGCTTTTTGCGCAGCACCATGCGCCGGTTGTCGTAGGTGACGAAGAATGTCGGGTTCGACTGCCCGCCCGACACCCGCTCCACCCGGATAGACCCCTCCAGCCCGTCAATCCGGTCGTGCAGGAAGGTGTCCAGCCGGCCCACATCAAACTCCGGCATCATCGCTACAGTGCCGCCGCTGCGTCCCGCTTGATCCGCTTGGCGATCGACCATTTATGGACCTCGGTCGGACCGTCATAAATCCGGAACGCCCGTATCTCGCGAAAGACCTGCTCGACCACGGTGTCTTGCGATACGCCCGTACCGCCCATCACCTGCACACACCGGTCCGCCACGCGGTACAGCGCCTCCGACACGGCCACCTTCGCCATCGACGATTCGAACGTGCCCGGCGCGCCCTGATCCAGCACGCTGGCGCACCAGTCGATCATCAGCTCGCTTTGCTTCAGGTCGATCAGGTTTTCGGCCAACATGAAGCCCACGCCCTCATGATCGACCAGCGCCTTACCGAACGCCTGCCGCTTCACCGCATACGCCGTCGCAATCTCCTGCGCGCGGGTCGCCGCACCCAGCCACCGCATGCAGTGCGTCAGCCGTGCCGGCGCCAGGCGGATTTGCGCGTATTTGAACCCCTCGCCGCTTTGCCCCAGCATCTGGTCCGGCGGAATGCACACGTTTTCCAGCGCCACGACCGAGTGTCCGCCGGGCATCGAGCTGTCGATAGTGTCCAGCACCCGCTCGATCCGCACACCCTCCATCGGTAGCTCGACCAGGAACATCGTGGCGCCCTCGTCGCTCTTGGCCATGATGATGCCGATGCCGGCACCCTGCGCCCCGGTGATGAAGGTCTTGCGCCCGTTTACGACCCAGTGATTACCCTCCCGCCGGGCCGTGGTCTGCATCATCGACGGGTCTGAACCGGCACCGCCATCGACGGCTGGCTCCGTCATGAAAAATGCCGACCGGACCCGCCCGCTGACCAACGGCTCCAAAAACCGGGTCCGCTGCTCCGCCGTCGCGACCCGGCCCAGCAAGTAGATATTACCCTCGTCGGGCGCATTCACGTTGACAGCAAGCGGTCCCAGGATCGACAGCCCGGCCGCCCGCAACACGATCGCCGTGTCTTGGTGGCTCAGATGGCTGCCATCGGCCAAAATGTGCGGCGTCAGCACCCCGTGCGTTCGGGCGTGGCCGCGCATTTCCTGCACCAGCACGTCGGTCGGACCATGAGAGTCCCGGCGCGGATCGGTTTCGTACGGTATGACGATGTCACGCACGAACCGCTCGACCCGGGCGGCGATTTCCTGCCCCTGCGGCGTACGCGTGCCCGGCCGATGCGACGGCGCCGAAACCGGTCCCACGATGGGGATTATCACAGCTGGTTCATTACCCATCGGTTCTTCCCTCTACTTTCGGCCATTGACCGTGTGCCAACCCGACCATCCGGTCAACGCTCGCCGCGGCACGCTTAAAACCAGCCCCACATCATTACCACCGAAGCCGATGCCCATGCTGATCAATCGGCCTATTTGTGCGCCCGGCCGCCAATACGTCGCGATCCCCCGCGGATTGTCATCCGGCGCACCCGTAATCAGGCCGGGATTCGTCATGGGACATGGCCGCGGCCGGGTCGGCTGCTGTACCGCGCGGGCCGCAATCGCGCCGCGCGCCTGCTTGCGCACATCGATCCCCAGCCGTGCTATTTCGCCTGTATGGAATACGGACAGCTTGCACGCGATGACCGCACCCTACTCGCGTGGGAGCGCGTGCCCGGCCGCACCCCCACCACCGTTTTCCTGCCAGGTTTTCGCAGTGACATGCAGGGCGCCAAGGCCCTCGCTGTCGCCGCCGAATGCGCGCGGCTCGGTACCGCCTGTCTACGCCTCGACTACTCCGGCCATGGCGCCAGCGGCGGCGCGTTTACGGATGGCACAATCGGGCGTTGGGTGGACGACGCGGCCCTGGTCATCGACCGGGTGGCGCCGGGGCCGCTGATTTTGGTCGGCTCCAGCATGGGCGGCTGGATCGCGCTGCTGCTGTCGCTACGCCTCGGTACGCGGGTCGGCGGGCTAATCGGCATCGCCGCCGCCCCGGACTTTACCGAAACGCTGATGTGGGACGCGATGATGCCCGACGAGCGCACCCGCCTGCTGCAGGACGGCGCCGTGACGACACCCAGCGAATACGGTGACCCGCTGACGATCACCGCTGACTTGATCGAGGACGGGCGGCGGCACCTGCTACTCGGTGCCCCGATCGATAGTGTGTGCCCAATTCGTCTGCTGCACGGACAGATGGACCCCGACGTTCCGTGGGAAACAGCGCTGACGATCGCGCGCCAGGTGCGGTCGGACGACGTGCAGATCACGCTGGTCAAGGACGGCGACCATCGGCTGTCGCGCCCAGGCGACCTCGCGTTACTGCTTCACCTGCTCCGCCCGTTCCTGGTCCAGGATGGCCGCCAGACCCTCGCGGAAACTGGGATAGCGCCAGCGTAGGCCGAGCGCCGCCTGTGTCGCCACGCTGCTGACCCGGCGGCTTTCGGCCCAAAAGCTCCGCGCCATGTCGCTCATCGATGCCGGATCGAACGGCGTCAGCGGCGGGGGCTCGACGCCCAGCAGCCGCGCCGCCTCCGCCACCACGTCGGCGCTCGCGGCGGGCATGTCATCGGTCAGGTTCAGCACCCGAACGCCGTCCGGCCGGGCCATGGCGGCCAGCACGGCGGCCGCGATGTCGTCCCGGTGGATGCGCCCGAACTTGTGGGCTGGTCTGTCCATGCGCCGTGCCGTGCCGTCCCGCAGGTCGACGAATGACGAGCGGCCAGGACCGTAAATGCCGGCCACCCGGAACAGGTCCAGCGCCCGGTCACCCGCCGCCGCCCGCCACGCCTGCTCCGCTTCCAACCGGCGCTGACTGCGCGGGGCGGTGGGTGCCGGCTCCGTCGCCTCGTCCACCCAGGCGCCGCCGCGGTCGCCATACACGCCAGTCGTTGACAGATATCCGATCGACTGCAGCAGCGCGGCGGCAATGGCCGGGCCGTGGGCCAGCAGCGCCGGGTCGCCATCCAGGCCTGGCGGCGCGGTCTGCACCAGGTGCGTCGCGCTCCTGATTACCGCGCCGGCCGTGTCGAACGGCACCACGCTCACGCCCGGGATCGCGGGGACCCGCCCGGGGTCACGGCTGGTGCCCGTCACGGCCCAACCCCGCGCCACCGCGCCACGCGCTATGGCCGCCCCCGTGTAGCCCAACCCAAAAATCACGATGTGCATATGAGACACACTACACCCCCTACACCGTCCCGAAACCGTTGCCCCGCACGGGGTACAGGCCTATGTAGCGGTTCAGATGAAACGAGGCAGCACCCTTGGCGGCGTGCAGGCCGTCGTGCTGGTGGCCGCGATAGCGCTCGTGATCGTGGGCGGCGGGCTGATCTGGGCTGGCTCCGGCTGGTTCGGTCAAAACAGCAGCGATACCGACGACCTGCCATTGCCGCTCCCGCCCATCCCGCCCCGCATCGCCGAGGGTGAGGAGTATGATAAATGCCTGTCGATGCTGAACGCCGACCCGGAGGGTGCCAGCGCCTACGCCGACGCATGGGAGGCGACGGGCGGTGGAGAGGGTGCGACGCACTGCCGGGCATTGGCTGATCTAGCATTGGGTGAGGCCGAGACGGGTGCGGCACTGATGGACCAATTGGCCACCGCCAGCACCTCCGCCGCTGCCGCCCGCGCATCCGTGTATGGTCAGGCGGGCCAAGCCTGGCTGATCGCCGGCAGCGCCGACAAAGCGTACCGGTCTGCCACGATGGCATTATCGCTGACCCCCGATGACGAGGATTTGTTGATCGACCGCGCCATCGCCGCTGCCTCTCTCGAACGGTACCGCGACGCCGTCGAGGATTTGAGCCGCGCACTCGACATCGACGGCAAACGCGCCGATGCCCTTGTGCTGCGTGCCGCATCGGAACGCGGCCTAAACCAACTCGATCGCGCCCGGGCGGACGTGGATCGGGCGCTTGACCAGGATCCAGACAATTCGGAGGCGCTGCTGGAACGCGGCATACTGCGCCAACGTCGGGGCGACCGGGCCGGGGCGCGGCGGGATTGGGAGCGGGCGGCAGCGCTCGATCCCGACACCGCGACGGCCGACCTAGCGCAACAGAACCTACAATTGCTAGAAGCCGGACCAGACCGGCGTTGAAAGAGGGATATTAATGGCGTTCAATGGTGACAAGTTCGCGGATCGTGCCGCCGCAGCAGCGGCCGCGAAACGGGCGCTAGTCGAAAGTTTCAAGGCTAAGCCCGCTGCCGACGACCCGGCGCTACTAGCCAAGCAGGCTGAGCGAAAGGCCATCGCCGAAGCGCGCGACGTGCGCACGGCCGAACGTAAGGTGAAAAAGGGGCTGGAAGACCAGCGCCGCATCGCCGAGGATGTGGCCCGTATCGAGGCCGAGCGCCTGAAAGCCGAGGAAGAAACCGCGAAGACGGCCGAGGCCGCCGCCCGCGACGAGGCAATCAAGGCCCAGCGTAAGGCCGAGCGCGACGCCAAATACGCAGCGCGCAAGGCACGCCGGTAAAGATCGCGCGCTAAACACGAGGACAGCGGAACCCGCCATCGTGCGGTGGTAAAGCTTATCAGGCGGGTCGGTGGTCACTAGGCCCCGATCCGCTAAATGAGCAGCCGATCCGGCATCGCGAATGACCATTATGGCCTAATCGTCAGTGGTAGCGCCGCGCCGGCGTAGCGATAGACACCCACGGGCCAGTGCATCCTGGGGCTGGGGCGACGCTTTGCCGGTTGAACATACAGTCAGGACCATTCAGGCCATGGCAGTGGCTTCTGCCTCGCCCGCTGCGTCGCACTTCCAGCTAGCTTGGCCGGCTATCGCACCACAAACCCATGGGAAAACGGGTCGCGGTCGTCGATCGTAATAGTATTGTGCCCGGTCATCCGCGCCCACCCGGCCACACTCGGCACAATCGCCGCATGGCCGCCAACCGTCACCGCACGCTCTACCCGGCCATGGAACAGCGATCCGATGATGCTCTCATGCACGAACGCATCGCCTGGCCGTAGGCGCCCCTGCGCAGTCCACTGCGCCATTCGCGCCGACGTGCCGGTGCCGCACGGCGAACGGTCGATCGCGCCCTCGCCATAAAACACCGCGTTGCGTGCATGAGCGGCCGGGTCACGCGGCGCACCGGCAAACAACACGTGCCGCACGCCACGGATGTCCGCGTGTTCGGGATGGACGATGTCATGCGCCACCAGTGCCGCCCGTATCGCGCGCCCATAGGCGATCAATTCCAACGCCGAGAAATCGGCCATGTCGCGATACCCTGGCTGCGGATCGACGATTGCGTAAAAATTGCCGCCATAGGCGATATCGACCGTCAGCTGCCCCAGCCCCGGCACGCTGACCGCCACCCCCGCCGCATGCAGGAATGCCGGCACGTTCGTCAGGCGTACCTCGGCCACAT